>PKXQ01000127.1 GCA_003132405.1 Acidobacteriaceae bacterium
CATTGTCATGGAATCAATTTCGACTAAGTCCGCGAAAGACGGCGACCCCGTCTATGCCGAAACCGCCTTTCCCTTTGTGGTGAACGAGCGGGTCGTGATTCCCGCCGGCACCTACATCCAGGGCAAGATCGAGCGCATGCAGCGCGGTGGTCACATCAAGGGCCGCGCCGAGGTTCTGATCCACTTCACTTCGATGATCTATCCCAGCGGATATACAGTGCTGCTCGGCGGTTCCATCGAGAATACGCCCGGGGCAGAGAAGACCTTGATGAAGGATTCCGAAGGCACGATTCGTCAGGATAGCGACGCCGGGAAAAAGGCTGAGACCGCCGCTGGCACCGTCGCCACCGGAGCAACCATCGGCGGCGTGACCAACGGACTTAAGGGTGTCGGAATCGGCGCGGCCGCCGGAGGAGCCGCTGGCCTGGCCATCGGTATGCTCTCGCGCGGCGCCGACGTGAGGCTAGAGGCGGGCACATCCATTCAAATGGAAATTCAGCGCGAAGTGACCGTCGATGCTTCCCGCATCACCGCACGGCGCGAAGTCGTGGTTCAGAACGAGTAGGATCCCAGCGTCTTAGGCCGCGAACCGATCAATTCGCGCCAACATTCTTACGTCAGATTCCGATGTCGGATATTTTCACCTATGGCAAGCGGACAAGAGTGTCCGCTCCACACACAAGCTATTTCAAAACAAACATAGCATTCACGTGCGCCGTAACCTTCACGTTCTGAGGCGAGAACTCTTCAGTCGGCGCCGGAGTGGCGGCCATCGCACCCATAGCCATGGCACGACGCGGGCCGGGTGCGAACACGCGAATATTCTCGGACGTATCAACCGAAGCATACGACAGTTCGCCAAGCGCGCGCCCGCTAGCATTGGCGAGCGCTTGCGCGGAAGCCCGCGCACGCCGGTAGGCGTCGGCGACAGCCTCGCTCTTGGCTTCTTCCGTCGAGTCGAGTGTATAGCTGAGCGATTGGCTCTCGCCCACGCTGGCATCCGCCAGTTGCTGTGTCACTGGCCCAATCTTCGAAAAATCCTTCAGCTTCAAACTGACGCTGGTTGTCACCTGATAGCCCACAACTCTATGCTTCGGGTTTTTCCAGTCATATTGCGGATTCACCGAGAAAAACCCAATCTCCGCCGACTTCGGATCGATCCCATTGGCGCGCATCACCTGCCGCGTCGCCTCCGCTTGCTTCGCCGCCTGTTCATACGCGTTCTTGGCGCTCTCCGCCTGAGCCGAAATGTTGAACTGTATCAGCGCGGTATCCGGCGCGGTCTCAAACTTCCCATCCGCACCAACGTAAACCGTATTGGGCAGAGCGTTAAGGGTAGGACTCTGCGCGTTCGAGAAGGCGCTCAGAACGAGGACGGCGCAAAACGTGACGAAGGTAGTTCTCATCAAGCTACACTCCTGTTCTTAGAATGCGCCTTGTTGCACGAATTGCGCCCGGTAAAAATTAAGTCAGAGGTTAGAGGTGAGATTGCAGAAGTAAAACCTAACGGTAGCGGGTTTACCTCTGCAATCTCACCTCAGACCTCTGACCTTATGCCCGCCAGGCGCGAAACAGGCGCACTCTGGCGGGCACGGGCAATGCACCCCAGAACGGCGTGACGCAACCGTAGCAGGGCCGTTTGAACTAACTTCACTTATTCAATTGGATGTAGCGATCCGTTAAAAACGATGCCTGCGCTGGCCATGAATCGCAGTTCCGCTACATCTTTGGGAAAGACGCATTCGCCGCATTGATGTCTGCCCGCAAATCTTCCCAGATGTTGTTAGGCATTTCGAGAAATACCTTGACGATCGCCGGATCAAACTGGCGGCCCGCCCAAAGTTCGATTTCCTTCCGTGCCGCCTCCATCGATTGCGCGGCGCGATAAGGGCGGTCGGTTCTCATCGCATCGAGCGTATCGGCAATCGCAAAAATTCGGGCGCCAAGGGGAATCTCGTTGCCCTCAAGCCGGCGCGGATAGCCCGTTCCGTCATAACGCTCCTGATGCGAGTAAATAATTTCCGCAGCCTCCGCCAGGAAAGGAATGCGCGAGATGATCTTATAGCCCAGATAGCAATGCTCTTTCATCGTGTTCATCTCGTCTTCGGTAAGCTTGCCGGGCTTGAGCAGGATGGCGTCCGGAATAGCGATTTTGCCAATGTCGTGCAAAAAAGCTCCGCGCGCGATGACGCTGATGTCTTCTTTCGGCAGCCCCATTTTGCGCGCAATGGCGATGGTATAAGCAGTGACGCGCCGCGAATGGCCTTCCGTCTCTTTGTCCTTCAAGTCGAGCGCATCGCCCAGCACTTCGAGTGTTATGTCATAGGATTTTTCCAGGTTTGAGAGCGCCGTCTTCCACTGTTGTGTTCGTTCCGCCACCAGCGCCTCAAGATTCGTGCGATAGGCGTCATTTTCCCGCTTGAGGCGCCGATTCTCGAGCGCACGCCGCACCGTGACCAGCAATTGCTCCCGCTCAAACGGCTTTAGTAGATAGTCATAGGCCCCATTGCGCAGGGCTTGCAGCGCAACCTGTATGTCGTGGACAGCCGTCACCATCACCACCGGCATGTCCGGGTAACGCTCCTTCGAGCGCTCCAAAAGGGCGATTCCGTCCATCTCGGCCATCATCAGGTCAGAGAGCACGAGGTCGAATTCGTCTCCCGACTCGAGAATCGAGAGCGCTTCAACCCCACTGGCGGCCTGGCGCGTCTGAAAATGCGCTCCGCCAAGCATGGAGGAAACAATTTCGCGGATTGTTTCCTCGTCGTCGACTACGAGGATGCGGTCATTGGGCATGGCGTTGAGTCTTATGTATCACTCATTTTAGGCGACGACTTCACATTCCGAAAGTAACCAATGGAGGACGGAAATTCGGGTACGACTGGGGCGGGGCGTGATATTTAAAGAGCTTAGGTATTCGTGCGTTTGTCTTTTGTGCGCGTACCGGTAGTGCATTCGTCGATATTTATCCTATGGACCCAGCCGGGCTAGTGGGTAATTCGCTTGGCGCGTTGACCATCCCCTGGTTGACGGCGCGGGAAACCGCCGCCCTGATCGTCGTGGCGGTGAGCCTGCTTTTCTTCCGGGTTTTTCGCGAACGTTGTCTGCTCGCGTGGGCCGCGGGCTGGATAGCATACGGCGCTTTCCTCGAAGTCGCGGGTCTCGAATTGCACGGTGTCTCAAAGTCAATCGCAGCCTTCGCGCAGGCCGACTACATTCTGGCCATCGGCCTGTTTGCCGCCGCCGCGTTGATCTCCGCGCAAGCCAAGCGCTCGCTTACCGCGCTCGTGGCCGTCTGCTGGGTGCTCATGGTCTTTGCCGCCATGCGCCCGCTCTATTTTCCCGATTCGTTGTTCTTTCTCGACGTCCGGACTCTGCGGCTGGGCCTCGACATATCATGTCGCTTGATCGCGGCCGCGGCCGCCTTTGAACTGTTGCGCCACCGCTTCGGGCGCATTGGCGTCGGCCCTTTCCTTTTCGGCGCCGGCCTCTTGACCCTGAATCTGCACTGGCCTCCATTCACCAATCACATTCCGATTGAAGGCTATTTGTTGGCTGAGGTGCTCTTCGGTTCGAGCATGCTGGTGGTTGTGCTCGACGACTCGCGTCTGCGCACGCGCCGCCTCGCCACGCTCAATGAGTTAACCGGTACGATTGCCCGCGGACAGAATCACGCTCCCATGATGCAGACGGCGCTGGAAAAATTGCGGGCCGTCGCCGGTGCCAAGGCCTCGTGGTTCCAGTTGATGGACGGCGACCACCTCGCGCCCACGCAGCATGCCGGCCTGTCGCCGGAATTTCTGCGCGCTCTCGGCAATTCGGAAACCGACGGAATCGAAGCCCGCGTTCTCGAAGAGAATCGCGCCGCCGTCGTCAAGCCTTCCGAGATGTCAGCGCAGCAGCGCGAGCAACTGGCGAAATACGGTCTTCATCACGCCATCCTGCTGCCCGTCCAGGGCAAGAAAACGGTGATCGGAATTCTATCCCTCGGCTACGCTGGCCACCGTTATCACACCCGCGAAGAGTTGGAATTTCTGGAAACCGTGGTGCAGAAGTTGGGCATCGCCGTCGAAAACCTGCGCCTGCTCGAGCAAGTCCTGCGCTCGCAGCGGCAGTGGATGAACACCTTCGATTCCATCCAGGATTTGATTCTGGCGCACGATGCCGATTTCCGCATCCTCAAGACGAATCAAGCCCTGTTGCAGCGTCTCGAAAAGGCGCCCGCCGATGTCCTCGGCAATCTCTGCAAAGATGTCCTGCCGCAAAGCCGCAACTGGAGCGGTTGCCCCTACTGCGAGCGCGGCTCCGGCCTCACCGAAGGATCCGATCCCTGTTTTGGCGGCCAGTCCGTCGTTTCCACTTCGTCCTACGCCGAACAGGGAACTCAGCAGAAGGGCGTCATTCATGTGGTGCACGATACGACCGAGCGGCAGGTCGCCGAAGAAAAATACCGCATGCTCTTCGAGCAGGCTCAGGAAGGCGTCTTCCTCGCCACGCCCGAAGGGGAGTTGCTCGATTGCAACGACGCCTTCGTCACCATGCTCGGTTACAGCAGCCGCGACGAATTGATGGCGCTCGACATGGGCAGCGTTCTGCACTCCGTTCCCGACGAGCGCGAGGACTTCCGCGAAGAGATCGAGGCGCATAACTACGTGCGCAACTTTGAAATTACTGTGCGGCGCAAGGACGGCACGCTGCTGGCGGTCGCGCAAAGCTGCTTCGCCACCCGCGATTCCAGCGGACGCATCGAGCGCTATCAGGGCTTCGTCCTCGACATCACTGAAAAGAAACGCTCCGAAGACGAGATGCGGCGGCGCAATCGCGAACTGAACGCGCTTAACGCCATGGCCGTCATCGCCACTCAATCTTTCGATCTCGATGAAATTCTCAACCTCACCCTGCGCCAGGTCATCTCGCTCTTCGGAGCGGAAACCGGTTCCGTCTATCTCGCAGCCGAACCCGAAGGCACCTTCCGCCGCCGCGCCGGTTGGGGTCCGCGCAGCGAAGCGCGCGTGCGCATGTCGGAAGCCATCTTCCCTGAGGGCCTCGGCGATCTGGTGATGCGCTCGCGCGCGGAAGTGGTTACGCAGGATTTTATGCCGCACCTTCCTCCCGCTGTCGTCGAATTCGTCTGCGCCGACCGCTTGCCCTACTGGATTTGGGTCGTCCTCTGGAGCAAGGATAAGCCCATCGGCATCATGGGCATCGCCAGCAAAGAAGACCGGCACTATTCGAGCAACGATGAAAATCTGCTCGTTGCCATCAGCCGCCAACTCGCGACCACCATCGAAAAGGTCCAGCTCTACGAAGAGACTTGCCGCGCCTACGAAGATTTGCGCCGCACTCAAGAGCAACTGCTCCAGAGCGAAAAAATGTCGGCCGTCGGCCAGTTAATTTCCGGCGTGGCGCACGAATTGAATAATCCGCTGACCGCCATCCTCGGCTACGCGCAGTTGCTCGAGGGCGCAGGTCTCGACAAGCAATCCGCCGATTACGTTCGCAAGCTCTTCAAGCAGGCGCAGCGCACCCACCGGGTCGTGCAGAATCTCCTCTCCTTTGCCCGCCAGCGCAAGCCGCAAAAACAAGAAGTCGACCTCTGCAAAGTGCTCGAAGAGTCGCTCACTCTGCGCGAATATGACCTCCGCGTTAACAACGTCTCACTCGAACGCGATATTCCCGAGGGCCTGCCGTCCGTCGTCGCCGACCCGCATCAACTTGAGCAGGTCTTTCTCAACATCATCAACAACGCCCTCGACGCGATGGTCGAAGGCAGCGCCAGCGGAGTCCTGAAAGTACGCGTCTTCAAGAAAGACGCGCACGTCTGCGTTGAATTCGATGACAGCGGTCCCGGCATCAAAGACCCCAGCCGCATCTTCGATCCTTTCTACACCACGAAATCCGTCGGCAAGGGCACTGGTCTGGGTTTGAGTATCTGCTACGGCATCGTCAAAGAACACGGTGGCGAAATCGTGGCGCGCAACCGCGAAGAGGGCGGAGCGACCATCGAAGTCCGCCTGCTGGCAAGCGAAAAGCCCGCGCAACCCGAAGCCACCCAACCGGCGCGCCGCGAGTCCGTGCTGAAGGGGCGAGTGCTGCTCGTCGAAGATGAAGAAGCCGTGCTCGAATTTGAACGCGACGTCCTGGTCGGCGCTGGCGCTCAAGTCACCACCTCCATGAGCGTGGAAGATACGCAGCAACTTTTGCGCAACGGTTCCTTCGACGTGATCGTGATGAATGGCCGCATGCCCGGTGGATTCACCGCCAAGGATATCTATGAATGGATCGCCACCAACTGTCCCGGCGTGGAAAAAGGCTTGCTCCTGACATTCTCCACTCTCACCGATCAGGAGACGCGAACTTTCCTGCAAGAGAAAGGGTTGCCCACGCTGGCCAAGCCCTTCGAGGTTGCCGACCTGATCTCGAACGTGCGCACTCTAATCCAGCGCGAAGGCAAGCCAACCACAACCAAGCCGCCCGCACCAAATCCAACAGCGCAAGAAACGAACGAGGCGAAAACATCTGCTGCAGGCGCGGGGGCGTAGCTACTCTCTCTAAAGCTGCTCCTTCAAGCCGCGCATCATCTCACTAATCAACTTCTCATTCCGCCGATACCAGCGCCAATGCCCCTCGCGCTTAGCCTCGACCACCCGGGCCTTCTCTAATATCCGCATGTGATGCGAGACGGTAGGCTGCGCCAGCTTCACTCGCTGCTCGATATCGCCCGCGCACAGACCGGTTTCCTTATCGATAGAGCATCCACCCTTTTCTTTGAGCGCCGCCAGAATCCGTCGGCGAGTGGGATCGGCAATTGCGTGAAGAAAGCGATCAAGGTCGGAAGTGGAAGTCATTTGGTAATTGTGTAATTTTGTAAAATTGCAATTTGAATCCCAAATCGTGGTTTTCAAATTACTAATTTACCCAATTACAAAATTACCAATTACTTCTTCACGATCGGGTTGTACCCATCGCCAATCAGTCGCGCGCGCATCGCCTCCGCGTCCTTCAACTCGCCATACGGACCAACCTGCACGTGAAAGAACTTATCGGCCGAAGAATTGTTGGCCGTAAATGCGGGATACTGTTTCTTTTTCAAAGCCTCGACCAGCGCCTCGGCATCCTCCTGCCGGCTGACCGCCGCCACCTGCACGAAGTACCCGCCGCTTTCGGGCGCAGCAGCCGCGTCCCCCGCGGCTTTGGGTGCCACCTCCGCCCCTGAGTTCGCTTGAGTAGGAGTAATCACCGCCGTTTGTGTCGTCTGATCTGCCGGCTTCAGGGAAGCATCGGCGCTCTTCTCGCCGACCGCCTTATAAAAACTGAAATCGTTGGATGAAGTTTGAGACTGAGCCTGCGGCGTCGCCTGCGCAGCGTTATTCTTTGCCGCCGTTGGCCGCACCACCGTTGCCGGCGCTCCCGCGATCAGGCCTGGCGAACTGAATACGCCCGTACTCGCCGTCCGCCGCCCCAGCGAAAAACCGATGGAAAAAAAGAACGCGCACACCAGCACAAACGCGAAGAAAATGGCCAGCATGCGGCCCGTGCCCAGCGTAATCTCCGTATCCTGTTCTGCCGTCGCCATAAAAAACTAACTACTTTTTACCCTTTTGCCGGAGCCGCCGCCGGCGTCTTCCCGCTCGCCAGCAAGTTCTGCAATCCGGAATAAAAATCAATCGGCACCGGGAAAACCACAGTCGTATTCTTCTCGACTCCGATTTCCGTAAGCGTCTGCAAATAGCGTAGCTGGATGCTGGCCGGCTCGGAAGATAACAAATGTGCAGCGTCCACCAGACGCTGCGCCGCCGAAAATTCGCCCTCCGCGTGGATGATCTTCGACCGCTTTTCGCGCTCCGCTTCGGCCTGCTTGGCCATGGCCCGCAGCATCGACTCCGGCATGTCCACCTGCTTCACTTCCACGTTCGCCACCTTCACGCCCCAGGGCGCCGTGTGCGTGTCGAGGATGCTTTGCAGCCGCAAATTAATCTTGTCGCGATGCGCCAGCAATTCATCCAGTTCCTGCTCGCCCAGCACCGACCGCAAAGTAGTCTGCGCAAACTGCGATGTCTGATAGGCGTAATTCGACACTTCCACCACCGCCTTATTCGGATCAATCACCCGCAGAAAAATAACCGCATTCACCTTCAGCGTAACGTTGTCGCGAGTAATAATGTCCTGCGGAGGAACCTCGAGCGCCTCCTGCCGCAGCGAAATCCGCACCATGCGATCGATCGGCGCGAAGACCAGAATCACCCCGGGCCCCTTGGCCGCAATCAGCCGCCCCAGTCGAAAGATAACGCCGCGCTCATATTCGGCCAGGATCTTGATCGAACTCAGCAGGTAAATAACGACAATAACGATCGCAACCGTCACCACCGAAAATCCGAGATCCATAAATGCCTCCACCCAGCTTCCAATTCAGAGTATGAGCGGATTGTAGCGCAACAGAGCACTTATAAGCGGTGACAACCTTCCGAAGGAGTTGTTGAGAAAGATGCGCACCCGCTCCGCCATAAGGCTCGCTGTTAAAGCCTCGGCGATTCGTGCCATGAGATGTGACCCATCGCCATCGCAAAACTCTCTTCGGCGCACTACACTGTAGTGCATGAGAACCGAAGTCTACAGTTGGCGTCTCTCGGGCGATCTCAAGTCCAACCTCGAGCGCGAAGCCCGTCTCCGAAAGGTGCCGGTTTCAGCAGTCCTGGAAACTGCCGTCCGCGACTGGCTAAAAAAGGGCGAAACCGATCTTTCGGAAGAGGACGCCCAGTGCCGCCTTCATGCCGCCGCCGCAAATTGCTTCGGAGTCGTAGCCAGCGGAAACTCTCGGCGGTCCGAGACGGCGCGGGCAGCCCTGCGCGAGCGCCTGAAGCGCCGTCATGCCCGCTAGCGCTGCTGCGAACGCGAATGCGTTAATCGATACCGGCGCCATTCTCGCGCTGCTTGATCGAAGTGATCGCTGGCACAACGCCTGCGTCGAAGCATTCCGTCAACTGCGCCTTCCGCTGCTGACCTCCGAGGCCGTGTTAACCGAACTATTCCATCTGGTTGGTGATTCACGCCATGAAACAGAAGCCGCTTGGAAGTTCGTCCGCTCAGGAGCCCTCGTCCTCGGCATAATCGAAGATGCCGAACTGCCGCACCTGCAAAGCTCGATGCCGCGCTATTGGGATCGGCCTATGGATTTCGCCGATGCGACGCTCGTCCATCTGGCAAAACGCGAATCTCTCTCCGTAGTTCTCACCGTCGACCAATCCGACTTCGCAACGTATCGCATAGAAGGAAAACGACAGTTTCGCGTGCTGCCGCGAAAGGGACCGTAGCGCTTTGTGCCTGCCCCTTGCTCCGTCAATCCGCAAAAAGTGTTGCAGCCGTAAGCCCAGGGCTGAGTCACGGAGTTGGTGACGATCTGAAAAGATTGCTGCCGAAAGTCACCATTATTTCTTGACTAAGCGGCCATTTCTCAATAAGCGAAATCGCCAAGTTACAACTGCTAGGATCTCAACGCAGAGGCCGCCCATCCCCCGGGCGGCATTAAAAGGGCCGGACTATCCGAAACCCTGCGGCTCAGTCTGTTCACCGGCGAAAAGAAGCCCGATTCCGCCCAGTCAGAAAAGTCTCCAGCCCAATAACAATCTCACTTTGTCGTCGTGACCGTCCGCAGGACAAGCCTGCTCGAATCACGGCGGACGGCTTGTGTCACGCCCCGCACAGCGGCGGCAGAGTTCGCCTGCGGTGCTGCTGTCACTCCATCATTCACCTGCGCGCAATCCATTCGCAGCGTGCCGTTATCGTTAAACGCCAGCCCATAGAAGCGCAGCGTGCTGCCCGGCGCAAGCGCCTGCGTATTCAGCAGCTGAGTGTTGCTGTCGACGTAAACCTCGACTTGGCTCGGGTTGTTCAAGAGTGTGGTCTGCCCCTGCTGCACGGCTAAGGTCGGGAACAGGTCATAGGAAGCGAGGGAGACTGTGTAATCCGTAAAGTTGCCAGCCTGCTGCGAAGACACCACGGTCCCATTGATGGTCTGCGGGACCAGCGTGATCGTGTTCGCAGGGGTGTAAGTTCCCCCGCCGACTATAAATGTCGGCGAAGAAATGTCGACGTTCTGACCTGCCACCATGTTCGAGGCGGTGAAGCTGGGAACGAACGGCAAATTCTGCAGATTCGTAAGCTGGCCTGAGATGTTGAACGCGGCATTGGTGAAGTCGAAATCGGGTATGTCCCAATAGTACCCGCTTTGTCCATCGAAGGATGTCAAAGGACCCAGTTCGGTACGCCCATACTGGGTAAGCACTGGGACTTCATTGGCAATAAACATCAGAGGACCGCTGAACTCATTGATCGCCGAGGGATCTTCCACTGCAATTCGAGTCGCCAGCAGAGATCCGTCGGATTGGATCGCACCGTCCACATTTAAGAACATTCCGGCGGAAAGAGCGGACGCGCCGCTGATGCCCTGAAACACCGTTTGGTTATTGGAACTCGCAGAAAGGGTTCTCGTCGTGCTCGTCCCAATCCCAAATGGTCCGCCCGCAATCGTGAGCGTCAAATTCGATCCTGTAACCGAAGCAACTTCCGCGTCGAGCCCGCTGATCTTGCCGTTTCCGGAGTTCGTCGGAGAAGGGGACAAGGCAAACGGAGTGAGATCGAAGGTCGGCGTCATAGAGAACCCTTCAAATGGAGGGGTTGTCCAGCAAGCGGGAAGAACTGCCGAACTGGAAACCTGCATGTTCAGCAGTAATGCCATGCTGCTGCCCGTAACCGTGATTGGTGACGCTAAATTTACCGTTGGGCCTTGATTAGCAATTGAATAATTCACGATCCCGAGGCCGCCGCCTGGAACTTGCGCGATGCAGACGAAAAATACCGCCCCGAGCGTGGCCGTGGCGGAAGTGTAGATGTCCTGAGGAACATTGACGGTCGTCAGCGGCTCGATCCCTCCATTCAAGTGCATAAACTCGGAGGGTTGCTGCGACGATGACAATGTAACCGTCTTGCCCGACTGGCTGGTCAGCGTCAATGTCTGAAATTCCACGGCAAACTGCGTAACTTGGTCGTTCCCCGTGCCCGCGAGCAATACCGTTACTGAAGTATTTCCGCTCAGCTTCGGTGGAGTGGTTGCGTTGGAACCGCAGCCGGTGGTTATTCCGATGCCTAATAGCAATGTAAGAGTAAGCAGGAAATAAAAAGACGACGCTGAGGAAGCAGAAAACCAGGATCCCTTCATGAAATCCTCCAACCAACTGCCCCTTTATACTCCTTCATCCAAGCGAGCGCCTTTTTTTGAGGAGAGCTTTTATAAGTGGAAATCTGTCAAGTAATTTCTCAATACTCAGAGAAGTGTAAAAGCAGGTGTCTGATCAAGAGGCCATTGGCGGAGCCCTCGATTCCAGCGAGTCTTTCCCAGCTGTGGCAACATCGCGATTACAGTGCGCCGGGCTAAACCGGCATGAAGCAGAGAATGGAGAATTCTTACGAGTAAGGAGTAGCGATCCGCTCGGCCCCGAGTTTTGCGTTGGGTACCGTGAGGTGCACGGCGAAGCGTAAACAGGGGAATAGGTGGGGTGGGCTATAGAGCTCCGAAAAGATGCAACCCGGACGCCGACGACTTTGTAATGCTCGGAAGGCAACATGAACGGGGACGATAGTGCGAGTTCCCGGTCAGTCCGGCGTAGTCGAAGACCCCAGACACGCCTAGATACTTCATGCACGAGAACCGGGAGACCTCGGAGATGCCTGCGACGAAAATCAGTCGCAGGACGGCGGGAGAAGGCTCAGGCCACACGGCCCGCGTGTACGTCCCCGAGGAGTCACACAGCGGCATAGTACCGATGAATCATTCGAACAAAGACGGAACATCGTTGGCGGAGAGTGAGGAGGGAAGGCCGTTGATCAAGGAGAACGCTCGTCAACCTAACACGCACCCGACACAGAGCGGGAAGGGCGTGTCACAGGGGTGGGCGAGTGTGCGGACAAGCTGTTTCGCTTGGCCGTTACTCATCCGAGATAAGAACCGGATGCGCTAATGAGCGCCCGTCCGGGTCCGTGCGGGGGGCAATCAGCGATGATTGTCCCTACCGCGATCCAATTACGAAGGCTTCTCAGCTTAATCGCTGTTGGCTACAACCATCGAGGCACTCTGCTAGGGCCGAGTCGTTCCCTTGACCCTGTAAATCGCGTACCATGCTCCTGCCATCAAGCTGCCGGAAACCACGCGCATGAATGTATGCATGCCAGCAAAGTAGCCTGCGTAGCCGGCGGCGCCGACCAGTTGTAAGAGCAACTGCCCAGCCGACCAAGCGCGGCGACACTTCGGCGATAGCCGTTCGCGCCAACCGCGCAATGCATCTAGCTGTTCTCTGAACAGGATTCCCTGTTCGAGACCATCCTCAAAATTGACTTTACCGCGTTCTCTCAGGATTGATTGTGAAGGCTGCAAGCGCTGGTCGAGTTCGGTCTCCGTCATACGGATAATGGGGACCTTCCCTGGAGGAAGAACTCAACCCATATTCACAAACCCAACATTGCTGGAAAAGTTGCTGGATCGCGACTCGAATCCGTATGCCGAGAGCCCGCCGAACTCCGCCGCCGTGACCCGGTTCAATGGCACAGGTTACTGGTCAATCACATGGTTTAACATCGGGGAGTTAACTCTTTAAGCCATCACAGCTTTCGTCTTCGCCACAGGATCAACCCGCAGCGTAAGCCCATCTACCTGCCTAACAACGACGTGCTCTCCTGCGGGAACGGGCGCGGTCGACACCGCGTCCCAAAGCTCGCCGTGTACGAAAACTTTTCCCGCTGGCGCGAGCATAGTTTCCGCAATCCCAATCTCCCCAATCAATCCTTGTTCGCCGGTAACAACCTTGTTGCGCCGAGCCCGCACCGCAATCCCCATCAGGAACGCGGTGATGATTCCCAGCGGGACAGCCACCGCAACCGCCGTCAGAAAGCGAACGCGCATCTCCGGAATCGGCCCGTCCACCAGCAGCAATCCGCCCAGGGTCAGCAGGACGATTCCGCCTGCCGTCAGCACTCCATGGCTGGCAAACTTCGCCTCGGCGGCAAAAAGAAGGAACGCAACCAGAATCATCGCCAGTGCGGCATAACGGATCGGTAGCAGGTGCATGGCGAACGCCGCCAGCACAATAAAGATCACTCCGATCGTGCCCGGCACCACCGCACCCGGATGATTGAATTCGACATACAGGCACAACGCCCCAATCATCAAAATAATCAGCGTGATGTTCGGATCCATGATGTACGAAAGAATCCGTTCCTTTAGCGTCATCTCATAATCACGTATCGGCTGACCCACGAGATCGAGTGTCGTAGTCGCCCCATCGAAGCGTTTGAACCTCTTGTCGCTCATCTGGCGAAACAAATCCTGCTCGCTCGGCGCAACATACTCGATCAGCTTCTTGTCGAGCGCCTCTTGCTCAGTAAACGACTTCGACTCGCGCACCGCGCTCTCCGCGAGTTCAACGTTCCGCCCGCGCCTGGTCGCCACGGAGCGCATCAGAGCAGCCGCGTCGTTCTCAATCTTCTTCATCATCGTGTCGTCGGGCTTGCCGTACAGAGTCACCGGGTGCGCCGCTCCAGCATTCGTTCCCGGCGCCATCGCCGCGACATCAGCGGCCTCAAGAATAAATATCCCCGCCGACCCCGCACGGCTTCCCGCCGGAGTCACATAAACAATCACCGGCACCGGCGACGCAACAATTTTGTCGATAATTTCGCGCGTAGACTCAACCAACCCGCCCGGCGTGTTCATCTCAATCAGCACCGCCTGATCTTTATCTCGGCTAGCCACTTCCAGCGCGCGCTGAATATATTCCGCCGTAACCGGCTGTATAGCGTCGTCAACAACAATCTTCAAAACGTCAGCAGAACAGGAAGCAACCAGCAAGAAAGAAGTAAGCGCAGCGAGCCAAAGGCGAGATGCAAGGCGGGAATTGGAAATAGATAACCGAGAATCGAGAACTGAGAGCTGAAAGCTGAGAGCTGAAAGCTGAACTCGCTTCATGGCTGCGCTTTCTCCGCAATCTTCGCCGCCAGCGCCCGCTTCATATCCTGGCCGGCGCCGTTTCCCGGCTCCAATTGCAGTACGCGACTGATGTCTTGAGCGGCTGCCTCCATGCGATCTTCGCGCAAATCAAGGCGCGCAAGAATCAGGTAAGCGTCGGCCGATTCGCGAATACGGAGCGCGGCCTCAGCTTGCGCCCGGGCTTCGTGCGCGTCGCCGCGCGCCTCGTAGTCTTCCGCAAGTGCGGTCAGTGGTGCCGTGCTCGACGGATCGACTGCCGCGGCGTGCTGGAATTCCGCCTCCGCTTCCGCAGTGAATCCGTGCGCCAAAAGTTCCTTGCCCAGTTCGATGTGGTAGCGCGCGTGCGCATGAGGGTCGGAGAGCACAAACCGCTGTTCCGCCCAACTCCCCATCTGTGTCGTCATCTGGCGGAAGGCGTCTTCCTCGTAATCGCGCTTGATCCGCTCAGCTCCAAGTTTCGTCGTAGCGCTGCTCGCAACGATGTGGCCCGCAACCGGCGCCAGCGAATCGAGCGTCGCTTTAGCTTCCGCATCGCCTGGCCGCCGTTCAAGCGTCGCCCGCAGTTCGCGCGCCGCGTCACTGTGATCGCCCGCCTGCGCCAGCGTCACCGCCAAATTAAAGTGATAGTCCGCGTCGCTGGGATCATTCTGAATCGCTCGCTCGAAATAGTCGGCAGCCTTTTTCTGGCCGCGCCGCGCCGCCACCACTCCCAGATTGTTATAAACCTCCGCCAAAGGCAGCCGCGCCGCCACAAATTCAAACGCATTCTCCGCCTTCGCGAAATCTCCATGCGCGTATGCGGCCAGGCCGAGATAGAAATTTGCCTCGCGCGCCACATTGGAAGAAGCCTGGATGTGTCCCAGCGCTGCTATTGCCTGCTCGTAATCGCGCTGCGCGTAATAAGTCTTGCCCAGTTCCAGCCAAGCCTCGGCATAGCCAGGATTGACGCGCACAGCATCGCGGTAATGTTCCACTTTTTCCTCAGCCGTCGGGGCTAACATGCCGCGCACATAATTTTCCAGCGCGTCCAACCGCATCGGAACAGCGCTCGCAACATATCTATCTTTCGAAACAGAAAAGTCAGTCCGAATCAGGCGAAGTAAATCCCAAGCCAGCGCCGATTGCAGCGTGCCCAACTCTGCCAGCGGAGCGGATTCCGTGACCTCGGGCAAAAGTCGCGGAGCGCGCATGTCCAGCAATTGCGCACTCGCCGTCAAGCGGGCCCCGTCATATCGATATGATCCGAGCACGGCGTAATCCACATCCATCTGCTCGGCAATTCGATAAAGCGTAGCGCGCGAAGGATGAACGCCGGCCGGCACGCCCTGCCGATCGTAGGCGCGCAGCCGCTCTTCTCGGCTCACTATATATAAGACCGGAGAGCTAAGTTGCTGGTGAAAAGTTTCAGGGAACGATTCGCCCAGCCACTCCAACCCCGGCGTCGGTGAAGCATTGGCGAAAGGAATCACCACCACGGTCCTACCCACGGTGCGCGCATCGCTTCGACCGGAGTTTGCGCCGTCCTGCGCGCGAAGCGACGAGCCCAGACAGAAGATCAACGAAGCCACTAAGACGAAAACAGCGGAAGGTTTCACAACAAGTCAATTATATCGACAGTACGAGACATACATCACGCCCGCCGTTTGTCTGCTGAAATTGGCGGCTCCATAGTCCTGCCCTTTTCGGCGTGAGATTCATGCTCCGTCCAGCCCGGCAATTCGTCGCTCCCCGTAATCAACCGCGCGCCCCGCTCGTAAGTGAGATACGACCATGCCCACTGAATCATCACAATCATTCGATTGCGGAATCCAATCAGAAAAAGAATGTGAATGAAAAGCCATGCCAGCCAGGCAAAATAGCCGGACAACTCGAACTTGCCAAACTGCGCGACAGCCGCCGCTCGCCCAATCGTCGCCAGGCTGCCCTTGTCGAAATAATGAAAATCGCGGCGCGGTTGATTTTCCAGGTCGCGCGCGATGATCTTCGCCACCCACTCTCCTTGCTGGATCGCGACCGGCGCAACTCCCGGCAGCATCCTGCCATTTTCGTCTTGCAGCGCCGCCAGATCGCCAATCACAAACACTTCCTTATACCCGGGAATGCTGAGGTCACGCTGCACATGCACTCGCCCCGCGCGGTCGACCGTCGCCCCCAATTTTTGGCCAAGCGGCGAAGCCGCCACTCCCGCCGCCCATAAGATCACCGCCGCCGAAATCCTCTGATCCCCCGTCCAAACCGCGCCCGGCTCAACCCGCGTGACCATTTTAGAAGTGCGAACCTCTACGCCCAGATGATGCAGTTGCTCTTCTGCCTTGCGCGAAAGTTCCGCCGAATAAGCGGGCAACACGCGCGGACCGCCTTCAATCAGCAGTATGCGGCTCTGCCGCGGATCGATCTTGCGAAACTCGCCATTGAGCGCGTGGCGCGCGATCTCGGCCAAAGTTCCGGCCAATTCGACGCCCGTCGGCCCACCCCCGACAACCACAAACTGCAGTGGCGATGCGCTCGTAGCGTCGTTACCAGCGGCCGACTCCTCCACTTTCCGCCGTTCCGCCAGTTCAAACGCCAGCAGCACGCGCCGCCGGATTTCCAGCGCATCCTCAACGGTCTTCAATCCCGGAGCCAGCGGCTCCCACTCATCATGGCCGAAATAAGCGTGGGTCGCGCCCGAAGCGATGATAAGAAAATCGTAATCGATCGCGTGTTCCTTCGTGATCACTTGCTTTTGTTCAAGATTGAAATCGACGACCTCTGCCAGCAGCACCTCAACATTTGAGTGCGAACTCAATATCCACCGTATAGGCGCGGCAATCTCTCCTGGAGACAGGCCGGCAGTGGCGACCTGATAGAGCAGCGGCTGAAAAGTATGATGGTTTCTCCGGTCAACAAGCGTTACCTGAATCGGAAGTCGCGCGATGCGCCGGGCAGCCGTCAATCCAGCAAAGCCAGCTCCCACAATCACGATTCGAGGCCGCTCCTTGCCGGCCGTGGGTTGTGAAGTCATCGCCATCTACTATAGAGATTCGTGAAGTCGTCCGGAGGACGAAAACAATTACGATGACGCAATGTCCTATAAACTGCTTCTTCACACGCAATGACTTCAGCGCAGCCCACTCCGTCCGCACAGCGTTTTCTCCTGCCCTCCGTCCGCGACATCATTTTTATTTTTCTCTTCTGGTCGGTGCTGGCGGGGCCTCTATCGAATCGCTCGCTAGCCGACGCCGATATCGGCTGGCATATACGCACCGGCGACCAAATTCTGGCGACGCACTCGCTCCCGCGTACCGATCCCTATTCCTCCACCATGCAAGGCCAGCCCTGGTTTGCCTGGGAGTGGCTATACGACGCCCTGCTCGGCGCTCTGCATCGAGCCTGCGGACTGAACGGCGTGGCTTGGCTATGCGCCCTGCTGACGGCGACGATTTTCGCAGGCCTGCTTTCGCAGTTGCTTCGGCGGGGCACTGGCCTGCTGCTGGCCGTCCTGCTCATGTTGCTCGCCGAAGCCGCCGCCATGATTCATCTCTACGCGCGCCCGCACATCGCAAGTTGGCTCTTTTCGCTGCTCTGGTTCGTTGTGCTCGAGCGCTGGGAAGGTTGGGATTCGCCAGACCACGCAAGCCCGCCCCGCTGGATTCCGTGGTTTTTCCCCGCGTCAATGTTGCTCTGGGTCAATCTGCACGGCGGATGGCTCTTCGGCATGGCCTTACTCGCCATTTACACCTTCGCTGCATTCGTCGAGAGCGTACGCAAAGAAAAGACATATCCCTTCGCCGCGATACGCATCGCTCATCGCGCCCGCGCCATGGCCGTCGCCTCGATAACCTCAGCGGCCGCAACGCTAGTCAATCCCTACGGCTGGCGTCTGCACGTCCACATCTATCGCTATCTCACCGATCGCTACCTGATGAACCGCATCGACGAGTTCCGCTCCCCCGATTTTCACGGCTGGGCCGAACGCTCCTTCGCCATCATTCTGCTGCTGACGATGATCGCGTTAGTGGGCAATCGTCTCTCAGCGAATCGTGCTTCAAGTAACCAAAGTAAATTGCGTCTCAGCCATCTGCTGGTCGTCCTCTTGGCCGCCTATGCGGGATTCTACGCAACCCGCAATCTTCCAGTTTCGTCGATGCTGCTAGTGCTGATCGCCGGGCCGATCCTGTCGGCAAACTTCTCAGCTCTGGCCGACAAACCCGCCGCTTGGCACTGGCTGCGCAACAGCGTCAGAAAAATCGTAACCTTCTCCGACCGCATGACCACACAGGAACTCGACCTTAGCGGCCACCTCTGGCCCGTCGCCGCAACCATAGCCGCATTCGCAATCTGTCTTCAAGGAGGATGGCTAGGCTCCCGCTACCTGATTCACGCAGAATTCGATCCCAAGAAAATGCCGGCAGCCGCAGTAGATTTCCTACAACAAGAGAACCTAGAAGAGCCCCCGGTCGCAGATCCAGTCTTCTCCATCGACGCCTGGGGAGGCTATTTAATCTACGAAATGTATCCAGCGCGAAAAGTAGTAGTCGACGACCGCCACGATCTCTACGGCTCCGATCGAATTCGTCAGTACGTAACCCTAATCCACGCCGAGCCGGGATGGCAGAATGTGCTAAAAGACTGGCAAGTTCGCACCCTGCTCTTGCCCACAGACTCAACCCTAGCCAACCTCCTCCGCGAACTTCCGCAACGTTGGCGAATCGCGTATGAGGATAAAGTTGCAGTGGTGTTCCAGCAGCGCTAATCGAGCGATCGCCATGCAGATTAGCTTGCAAACACTCTCTGCAACCTAAGCGCTCCCGCGTCATCTGATCTAGTTGAGTTTGGGCGGGCTTAATGGCTATTTCGACCGCGGGTTACAATTCTCCCGCATCGCCGTCTTACAGATTGCAAACATATGCGGGTCGCAAACACGCGCCAGTGTCCAAAGCGAACCATCGACCGATGTCGGGGGTGCTGCCCGGAGTGTTGTCAGGAGTCCTGTCAATGAAGTCGCAGTGTTTGCCCTTTACCCAGATTCCGCACACCACCCGCCTCTTCCTCGATTATCTTTCCTACGCTCCCGCCGTTCGCGATTTTTATCCTCGCTCTCCGATTTTTTCCGAATGGGTGAAAGATGAATCGCAGCGCGTCACCTACGATGCCGCTCGCCGCGCTAAAGTCAGCGACATCCTCACCCGCCAAAATCGCGCCTGGGGAGCCTCCCCCAACACACTAGCCAACATCGATCGCCTCCGCAACGGCGCGCTGGCAGCGGTTACGGGCCAGCAGGTCGGTCTCTTCGGGGGCCCGCTATTTTCGATCTTCAAAGCCCTCACAGCCGTCAAACTCGCCGATGAAGCAACCGCCGCCGGAGTGGATTGCGTGCCCGTCTTCTGGCTCGCGACCGAAGACCACGATCTCGCTGAAGTTAGCCACGTAGCGCTGCTGGCCGAGCAAGGCCCTCCCGAACCATTCGCGGTCGATGCCAACGCCTTCGAAAGTAACCTCGTCACCGAAGCGCCCGTAGGCACAATTAAATTCGGTCCGGGTATCATACCCGTAGTCGACCGAGCCGCCGCATTGTTGGGAGACTCCGATATCTCGACTTGGCTCCGCGAAGCATATCGTCCCGGCGAAAATCTGGGCAGCGCCTTCGCTCTTCTCTTCGCGCGCCTGTTCGCGGATTGGGGCGTCATCCTCCTCGATCCCGCCGACAAAGATTTCCACGATCTGGCGAAACCCTTGTTCCGCGCGGCAATTGAGCGCTCCTCCGAACTCGATGATGCACTCTTGGCGCGAGGCCAGGCCATCGAAGCCGCTGGATATCACCAGCAAGTCAAAGTGACTTCAGCTACCACCCCGCTCTTTGAAGTAAAAAACGGCGCCCGCACCGTAATTCGCCGCCGCAATAATTCAGCCAACGGCGAAGAGTTCGCCATAGGCGAAGAACACGTCTCTCGCGCTGACCTAGTCGACCGCATCGAAAAATCTTCCGAGAATTTCAACCCGAGTGTCCTGCTTCGCCCCGTTGTGCAGGATTACCTCCTACCCACTCTCGCCTACACCGGCGGAGCCGCCGAGGTCGCCTACTTTGCGCAAGTCGGCGTCGTCTACGAAAAATTGCTAGGCCGCGTGACGCCAGTCCTCCCACGTTTTTCGGCGACGTTGATCGAGCCCAAGCCCGAGCGCATTCTCACGCGCTATCAACTCAGCCTGCGCGACGTGTTGCAAGGTCCCGACAAAGTACGCGAAGGCATCGCCGCCCGTTCGCTCCCGTCAGAGTTACAGGTCCGTTTTGAAGAAGCCTACGGGAGCGTTGAGCGTTCCATGACTGCATTACGCGAATCGATCGCGAGGCTCGATTCAACTCTCGTCGACACCGCAGACAGCGCGCGCAGCAGCATGACGCATCAAATCGATCGCCTCCGCACCCGGGTAGCACGCGCCGAAGAGTTGCGCAACGAGGTCATCACCCGCCACGCGGAGGTCCTAACCAATGCTCTGTTCCCCCACAAATCCCTGCAGGAGCGCGAAGTCGCCGGCGTGAGTTTCCTAGCGCGCTGCGGCCCAGATCTACTCGCGAATCTCTATCAACTGATTCGCCCCGATTGCCACGATCATCAAGTGATCGAAGTGCAATAAACCGCTTTGCTCATCCCTGCAGCGCTCTAAGTAATTCTTCCAGCGACTCCACCCGCGCCACTCCCTTGTCGCGATAAGCTCCCGCCACATCCATCAACACTGCCCGCATCCCCGCGCCAGTAGCGCCAAGATAATCCACCGAATAAACATCGCCGACATAAAGGCTCTCTTCGGCGCGGGCGTCCATCCTCTTCAGCGCTTGCCGAAAAATCTCCGAGTGCGGTTTCTCATAGCCCACAAGTCCGGAGTCAGTGATCGTACGAAAGCAATCGGCAATCCCGCAGCGCCGCAGGACGTCTTCGATCCCGCCATCCGCGTTCGAAATCACCGCGATCGGATGCAGCTCGCCAATCTGCCGCAACCGCTCCGCCGTCCCCGCCGGAATCCTGTCCCAGTTGCCGGAATTACGAATTGCCCCAACCAACTGGTCGCGCAGCCCATCATCATCAAGGCCAATTTCAGCGAGCAACTGCGAATAGAACATCCACCAGAAACTTTGATCCGTGCTGCCATTGCTGGTCAGCATCGCATCAAATTTATTCTTGGTGCGGCACTCCAAACCGCGGAGGTGTTCATCGTCCACAACGATGCCGCGTTCAGCGAGAGGTGCGTGAATCCGCTCTCGATTAGGAAAAAGCAGCGTATTGCCAACGTCAAAGTACACGACCTTCAGTGTCATAGGGAATTAAATAGTCGCCGGCCTTCGTGCCACTTAGCGTCCTTTGTGGTTCAAGCTCTCGCAGGTTGCCTTGTGAAGCTACGTGCCCACCAAAGTATGACCGCCCGCCCTGCAAAAATACTCGAATGCATTAAACTGAAAACTTTGCCGATGTAGTTATTAGGAACTAAACGCTCATGCCCCAACTCCGAGTCGTCGTCCTCTGGCACCAGCACCAGCCCTTCTACAAGGATCTGGTGACCGGGCAATATCGCCTGCCCTGGACGCGCCTCCACGCCCTCAAAGATTACTACGGCATGGTGAAACTGCTCGATGAGTTCCCCCAGGTCCACCAGACTTTCAATCTCGTCCCCTCGCTCATCACGCAGATTCAGGATTATGTTTCGGGCGACGCGCAGGACCCGTTCCTTCAGGTCGCGACCAAGCCCGCCAAAGATCTCACGCAGCAGGAGCGCCGCTTCGCCCTCCAATATTTATTTCAGGCGAATCCCGTGAACGTGATCGGCCGCTATCCCCGCTATCGCGAACTCTGGGAAAAATTTCACGGGTCCGACGCTCTGCCCGAGCGCGCCGAAAAGTATTTTCAGGATCAAGATCTCACCGACTTACAAGTCCTCTCGCAGATTGGATGGTTCGACGAATACTTTCTGGAAGAAAAAGACATCGCCGAACTCATCCGCAAGGGCCGCAATTACACGCTCGAAGACCAGAAGTTTGTCATAACGCGTGAGCGCGAACTGCTCGCCCAGGTTTTGCCCGTTCATGCCAAAGCGGCCAAGGAAGGCCTGATCGAGATTTCGACTTCGCCCTTTTACCATCCTATTTCCCCCTTGCTCTGCGACACGCAGGCGGGTGCGGTTTCTTCGCCCGGCCTGCCCTTGCCGCAAAACCGCTTTCGCCATCCCGATGACGCGCGCGAACAATTGCTGCGTGGGCTCGATCTCCACAAAAAGGTTTTTGGCGTGCGCCCTAAAGGCGTGTGGCCATCCGAAGGCAGCGTCTCCGAAGAGACTCTATCGATCGCCTGCGAACTGGGAGTCAAATGGATGGCGACCGATGAAGGCGTCCTCGGCCGCACTCTAGGAATAGATTTTTCTCGCGACGGCTACGGTCACCTCAATTCAGATCTCGCCCACAAGCTCTATACCATCTATCGCTACGAAAACGGAGACACGCGGATGAATATGATCTTCCGCGACCACACTCTCTCCGACCTCATCGGCTTCGTATATTCCGGCATGCCGCCGCAGGATGCCGCCAACAATCTCATTCATAAAATCAAACAGTCGGCGCAGCCCATTCTGTCGACCGGCCAGGACGCCATGGTCCCCATCATTCTCGATGGCGAAAATGCCTGGGAATACTATCCGCATTCCGGCCGCGAATTCCTCCGCCGATTTTACGACGCGTTACAGAACGATCCTGGCATGGAGGCAGTTACCGTGACCGAAGCCATCGCCCGCCACCGCAATACCAGCACCTTGAAGACGCTCGTGCCCGGCTCCTGGATCAACGCCAACTTCAACGTTTGGATCGGTGCGCCCGAAGACAACAAGTCGTGGGATTATCTCTATCACGCGCGCAACTTCTACGCGCAGGCTGCGCCCGACGCCACCGAGAAGCAACGCAAGCTGGCCTATGAAGAAATCCTCATCGCCGAAGGCAGCGACTGGAACTGGTGGTACGGGCCCGAGCACCATTCCGCCAACGATCGCGACTTCGACGAACTCTATCGCAAACATCTCTCCAATGTTTACCAGGCATTAGGCGCGACCCCGCCAGATTATCTCTTGCAGCCGATCAGCGGAGAAGCGGTGCGCCCATCCTTCACCGCGCAGAGCGCCTACATCCATCCAAAAATTACCGGCGACATGGTCCGCTATTTCGAATGGATGGGTGCAGCCAGCTATAAGGCCGATCAGCGCTCCAGCGCCATGCACGGCAAGCGCTTTCTAATGGATGCAATCTTCGCCGGCATCGACGAGAAGTTTGTCTACGGCCGCCTCGATTTCACCGGCAAAGTTCCGCAGGAGCCCTTTGAAGTAGTGGTCAATCTGGAATCCTGGTGCAACCACGCTGCCAAGCCCCGCCGCGAGTTGCGCCTCGATGCCTCCATGAAGGCCGGCAGAATAGAGTCGTGGAAGATCACACCTGAAAAAAACAAATTCGCCGCTGAGTCAACCGATTCGGAAGACATTCCGCGCGTCGCTCTTTCAAAGAATTTCGAATTTCGCGTTCCCCTCACCCGGCTCCTGGCCGCTCCGCTGGACATCGAAAAAATTCGCGGAACGCAAACCTCCGATTTGCTGGCTGTGCGCCTGCGCCTCCGCTTCAGTCTGTGGCAAAATCAGCTCCCCGTCGACGCCCTCCCCGTCGAGGGCTGGATGGAGCTCGAACTCTTAGCAGAAGAGGATCTGCTGGCCGCAGGCAGCTAAGAACTGGCTGTTTCGATTTGCCGCTGTTTCGATTACCAGCGTTACCTCTAATCATGTTGCAGTTCTAGTTCGAGCGGGCGCACTCAGCTTACCCTTAGAGTGAATGCGCCTCGGCACCCTCTTCATCGTCTACTTACTATCGACGGCGGCGGCGATTAGTTCGCCCTTTGCCATCTCTGCTGTCGACAAGAAGTGGCGGCACATGATGCCCGTTAATTCCGAGGCAGCACTGGAATCGGCTCCCGAACTCCATCCCGGGCAGCCGCAGCCAAGTCAACAAATTCCCGTTTGTGCGGAGCCTCTTGTTGCCAAGGATTATTACTACGACGGCGGAGATTTTGCCGTCGGCACCGATCCCAGTAACTGTGGCGTTTTCCTATCCGACTTCAAAGTTCTTCACACCACAGTGGGTGAAGACGGAATCTTGTACCTCGAGGGCAAGAGCGATGGCCAGAACGCTATTCGCGTTTACACTCGAACCGGTGAGTTGAAATGGGCGGTTCCAATCGACGAGATTGAAAACCCACTGGCAGTGGCTCGCGATGGCACCGCCTATCTGATGGCCACGCTGCGATCCAGCAGCACACTAACCGCCTACAATTCTGATGGCACGGTGCGTTGGCGCGTACAAAATGACGGAGAGCAGTTCGGCGGCTGGATACCCCCCGCGATCGGGCCCGACGGCGCCATTTACGTCTTCTCCGGCGTGCAGCAGAGTACTCTGCCGGCCTGTCGCCGTCTATGTCCAGCACTCCTCGCCATCACACCGCAAGGTCAGGAACGCTGGCGCGTTCGCGTTCCAAGAAGGCCCAAGAATGTTCTCGTTGACGCCGATGGCAGAGTACTGGTCAACGTGCCCTCAGGAAACCTGATCGCCTTCGATCCGCAAGGGCACCAGCTCTGGAGTTTTAATTCCGAAGACAAATTCGGCAGTGGTGGCGTCGCCGTCGCCGCGGATGGAACTATCTATTTTGCCTCGCGGTTTCTTTACGCGCTGGATCGTAACGGCAAGACGAATTGGGTCTTCAAACCAGAGACGAGCTACACCGAAGGCGAAGATTTCCAGGTCGATCCTGTCATTGCTGAGGATGGCACTCTATACGCCTTCTCCCGCCACCATGAGTTATTCGCAGTTACCCCAGGTGGACGGAAGAAGTGGGTCGTCAGTGATCTACCACCCGGCCTCGAGGGCGTGGAGCTTAGCAGCAAAGGCATTTTGCGCACCCCGTCCGCATGGTTTTCCGTATCGAGCGGACTGGCGACCCACGGCTGGCCCTCCGCTAATCGCGACGCTCGCAACAGCCGCTCTCAGGAGGCGCCATGAAATCGACATCTTCGCCACAGCAGGTAACCTGAGGAGTTGTTCTCGGGATTCTGCTCCAGGCCGTTCCGCCACTGCTCATATACAGGTATTATCAGCTTCACCCACCCACCGGCGAGGCTGCCGGATGGGCCGGAATAGCAATTCCTGGATTCGTCGTCGCCGGCATACTCTCCATGGGAATGTGGCAAGTTCTTACTATTCTTCCCGCTGCCTTACTGATCCTGCCCACCGGTAAGCACGGCGTCGTGCGCGGCCTGCTCTACGTCGGAACGTTCCTGGCATTAGGAAACATTGCGATAATTCTTCGAATCTATATCGCTTACCACCGAGTCACCTTTTGACGCGATATCGTTGACGCGATAGCACCGAACCCAACATTGCATTGTCCGCTGCTCGCGACGGCCACGCTCATCATCATAGGACGATTCAATTCCATCACCAACTCAGTCCCCGCCGGTAGCATTGCCGAACGATGCTTCCCCAGCCAATGTGCAACCGTCACCGTCGCGCCCACCGCTCCGCCAATGAGCAAGCCTTTGCCTCCATCCGCCAATCCGCCGACGATCATTCCACCGCCAGCCCCCATGCCGATTTCAGTGAGATCCTTCGCATCGAGCCCGTCGCCTTTGAATCGCCCCTCCGTATCCACATCCGTCCCGTGCCGCCGGTTCGTATCCACCAACGACGCGTTCAGCATGAACCGATCTCCATTCGGCAGCACCAGATCTTCCGGAAAAATCGCAATCGTCGGCTTGCCCGCAATCCGCCGCGGTTCGCTCGTCTTCGTGACCCGCCCCTCGATCGTCGTCCCAATCGGAATCACCGTCTTACCATCCATAACCACCGCTTTAGTGACCCTAGCTGAAAACGGATCTCCCGCCTTCGAACTGAAGGTTGCCAGCGTAGTCTCCAGCTTCATCTTGACAGCAGTCCCGCTAAGCAAAGCCGTTTGCGCGCAAGCGAAGCTGGCAATCAAAATGATCGATGAAAGTGAAAGTATCTTTTTCATATCGCCTCTTACCTCCAAGATTCGATTGTTCGCTAAAGATTTCCTCTGTGAAACCGGAGCCTGCCCTGAGCGACAGTCGAAGGGTGTCCTCTGTGGTTCCCGCTTTCTCCCATCGAGCACAAGGAACTAACCGCCTTTGTTTTTCCCGTCACCTGACCTGTCACCTGTCACCCGACAAAGCCTGCACCACCTCATCGAGCGGCGCCCGATCAAGCTGATTGTCGCCACGATAGATGTACCGCACCCAGCGCTCTCGATCGATCACCAGCGTCGCTGGATGCGCAATATTGATTGCGTCGGTCCCGAGCGCGTGATGCAGTCCGTACTCGCGAGTCACGATGCGATCCTCATCGAGCAAAAAAACGCTGGCGATCGGGTGCTTCTCAAAGAATCGTCCCGGCTTCCAAACGCCATCGCGCTTCTCCGCCGCGATAAACGCCAGCTCCGCTCCGGCTGCCCTAGTCTCCGAAATCCGCGACTCAAACTGAGTCATGCGTTTTACGCAGTTTGGTCACCAGGTCCCGCGCACAAACTCGAGAACCAACTTGCCCTGCGCCAGCAACCCATCGAGAGTGAACGTCCCCTCCCGATTAGCCGCTCCCAGCGAAAAGTACGGAGCCAGCGACCCAACCTCCAAAGTGTCTGTACGGTTCTTCACGTTGAGTCGACTTTAAGCGAGCGAGAAATCAGGAACAATAACGGATGGGGTACGGGATGCCTCGCTTCTCTAAAAAAAACGCCTTTGTTCTTGCTTTTGGGTGGCGCAGCGGTTCACCGCCTTTGCACTTGCCTTTGGGTGGCGCAGCGGTTCACCGCTGCGATAAAGGGCCTGTTTCAATGACGGCTTCAGCCGCTGAGGGCAACTGCCGCGCGTCGCGTGAGTTTTTCAGCAAACTCTTTAGCCCGCTGAGGGAATGCATTTTTTAAAACTGACCCACTACTATCCGTCCCGCCGGTTTTCGCGCCGCCGCGCTAAAATCGGTTGACCCTTATGGCCTTTGCCGCTGGAGATCGAATCGGCGCCTACCAGATCATCGCTCTTCTCGGAACTGGAGGCATGGGCGAGGTCTACAAGGCCCGCGACACCAGGCTGAATCGCATCGTCGCCCTGAAGACCTTGCCCATCCAGAAACTCGCCGTGGCCGAACGCAAACGCCGTTTCCTGGTTGAAGCACAGGCCGCTTCCCGCCTCAATCATCCCAACATCGTCACCATCTACGACATCTCCGAGCAGAAAGGCCTTTGCTTCATCACCATGGAGTACATCGCCGGCGTTACGCTCGAGCAGGCGATAGCTGGCGCCGGCATACCCCTCGATGATGCTATGAAGTATGCCGCCGAGATCGCGGATGCTCTCATTGCCGCGCATTCGGCCGGCATCGTGCACCGCGATCTCAAGCCGGCCAACGTCATCATCAGCGAAGAAGGCCGGGTTAAACTGCTCGACTTCGGCTTAGCGAAACTTAGCGCTCCCGCAGCGCCGCCAGACGAGGCCGAGACCGCGTCCCTGCGCACCATGCCCGGAACCATCATGGGCACTGCCGCCTATATGTCGCCCGAGCAGGCCGAGGGACGAGAAATCGACGCGCGCTCCGACATTTTTTCCTTCGGCTTGGTTCTCTACGAGATGCTCTCCGGCGAGCGCGCCTTTCAAGGCCGTTCGTGGATCTCCACCCTCGCCGCAATTCTCAACGACGAACCCCGATCCCTGCGAGATATCAAAACCACGATCCCTCCCTTGCTGGCGCGCCAGGTCGAACGCTGTCTCCGCAAAGATCCGGCCCATCGCTTTCAGTCCATGATTGAGGTGAAGCAGGCTCTCGTCGAAGCGCTATCATCCCCAGCGTCTTCATCAGGCGCGGCGGCGGCACGCGATGCCTCGCACGCCACCAACACAACCGCCGGCAAAGAAGAAGCCGCGTCCATTGCCGTTCTCCCCTTCGCCAACCTGAGCGGCGACAAAGAAAATGAATACTTCAGCGATGGCCTCGCCGAAGAAATCCTCAACGCCCTCACCAAGGTTCCTGAGTTAAGAGTGATCGCGCGCACCTCCGCCTTCACCTTTCGCGGCCAGGAGCGCGACCTGCGCAGCATTGGCGAAAGGCTCAAAGTCGGCACCATTCTCGAAGGCAGCGTGCGCCGTGCCGGCAATCGCATTCGCGTCTCAGCCCAGCTCATCAGAATCGCCGATGAATCCCATCTCTGGTCCGAACGCTACGACCGCGAGATGACCGATATTTTTGCTATCCAGGATGAAATTGCGCAGTCAATCACCACCGCATTAAAAGTTAGGTTCGCCGGCCCGCAACCCCGCGCCAGGAACGTCGAGGCCTTCCAGAATTATCTGAAGGGACTCTACTGGTATCAGCGTTACAACCCCGAGAGTCTCGCCAAGGCCAAAGACTCGTTCGAGCAAGCCCTCACTCACGATCCAGGCTACGCTCCCGCCTACGCTGGATTAGCCGTCTTCTATTACGGCCTCGGCGCGCTCAGCATCAAGCGCATGATTGAAATGGCGCCGCTGGCGAAGTCCGCCGCGCAGCAAGCCCTCGCCCTCGATCCCACATTAAGCGAAGCGCACAGCGTGCTCGCCCTGGTCGTCGGCGCCGTCGAATACGATTGGAAGTCCGCCGAAAAACATTTCCAGGCCGCTCTCGCCGTCGACGCCGTCCCGCCGCTGGTTCGACTCCGCTACGGACTTTATTTTCTGACTCCGCAGCGCCGCTTCGAAGAGGCGGTCGCGCAATACCGGCTCGCGCTCGAAACCGATCCCCTCTCCATGATGGCTCACTTCGGCCTCGCCTCCGTTCTCTATTGCCAGCGCCGATTCGATGACTCGATCGAACAGGCCGCGCGCGCTGTCGAGATTTTTCCCGACTACTGGCTAGCCCACCTCGCCATAGGTTTAGCGCAGGCGCAAAAAGGCGCGTTGCAGCAGTCGATTGCCAGCCTGGAGAAAGCCGTGCACCTCTCGCCCTCCTTCGCCTTATCGACCGGTTTTCTGGCAGCCTCCTACGTGCGCTCCGGCAATGCCGCCCACGCAAAAAAGCTAATGGACGAATTCCATGAGCGCAGCTCAAAACAATATGTCTCACCCGCCTGCTTCGCTCTCTACCACGCCGCGCTGCACGAACCGGACGCAATGTTCGACAATCTCAACGCCGCCTTCGCCGAGCGCGATCCTTACCTTACCCGCATGGACGCAGAACCCTATTTCGATCCCTTCCGCAACGACCCACGTTATCGCCAATTGATGGAGAAGCTGAATCTCGGCTGACCTCTACTTCTTCCGCGTCCGATATAATTTCGCTTTAACCGTAACCAGCGCGGCGAAACGATAAGAAGCGCGGCGAAACGATTACGATCGACTTCCCAAATCATCACCAGCAAAGGACGCCCTCATGCCCATCACCAGCATCGCCGACATCCGCGGACGCCAGGTCCTCGACTCCCGCGGCAACCCCACCGTAGAAGCCCAGGTTTTTCTCGACGGAGGCGCCAACGCCAGCGCCATCGTCCCCAGCGGCGCCTCCACCGGCGAACACGAAGCCGTCGAACTCCGCGACGGCGACAAAACTCAATATTTAGGCAAGAGCGTTCTGCAAGCCGTAGGCAATGTCAATGGCGAAATCGCCGAAGCTCTCAGCGGATCCGACGCCGCCGACCAACGCACCCTCGACGCACGCCTCATCGAACTCGACGGTACGCCCAACAAAAGCCGTCTAGGCGCGAACGCCATCCTCGCCGTCTCCATGGCCGCCGCCCGCGCCGCTGCCAATGCCTGCGATCTACCCCTCTACCGTTACCTCGGCGGCGCCGCCGCCAACGTCCTCCCCGTCCCCATGATGAACATCCTCAACGGCGGAGCCCACGCCGACAACAACGTAGACTTCCAGGAATTCATGGTCATGCCCATTGGCGCGCCCTCATTCTCCGAAGCGCTGCGCTGGGGCGTAGAAGTTTTTCACACGCTAAAAGGCGTCCTCAAAAAGCGCGGCTACAACACATCGGTCGGCGACGAAGGCGGTTTCGCCCCATCCGTAAAATCAAACGTCGAAGCCATCGAAGTTGTCCTCGAAGCCATTCAGCAAGCCGGCTACAAGCCCGGCGAAGAAATCTCCATCGCTCTCGATCCCGCCGCCAGCGAATTTTATGAAGATGGAAAATACATCTTCAAGAAATCCGACAAGTCAGCCAAGAGCTCCGAAGACATGGTTCGTTACTATGCGAAATGGGTGAATGACTATCCCATCGTCTCGCTCGAAGACGGCCTCTCTGAAAACGATTGGGACGGCTGGGCTCTCCTAACCAAAGAACTCGGCGACAAGATTCAACTCGTAGGCGATGACATCTTCGTCACAAACATTCAAATCTTCGCCGAAGGCATCGAGAAGGGAATCGCCAATTCAATCCTGATCAAGCTCAACCAGATCGGCACCGTAAGCGAAACGCTGGACGCCATCGACCTAGCCCGCCGCAATGGCTACACGTCCGTGATCTCGCACCGCTCCGGAGAAACCGAAGACACCTTCATCGCCGACCTCGCCGTAGCCACCGGAGCAGGACAAATCAAAACCGGCTCCGCCTCCCGCACCGACCGAATCGCAAAATACAACCAGTTACTGCGCATCGAAGAAGAGTTAGGCGGCGCGGCGCGATTCTTGGGAGTGAAAGCGCTCAACTATAATCGGTGAAGACCTATGCGACCTGCAGGAATTGCGTTAGTCGGATTCGTGGGTTTGGTGCTGGTTTTTGGCGGGGTTGTTTACGTGCAGGTTGCATTGTTGTTTCTGGCTACTCTTCTTTGCCTTCTTATTGCTCTTGGTTTTGCGTGGCAGGGGCACAGAACTCGGTCGTTCTTGATTTCTACACGCAGCGCGGAATCCGAGCCGTCAGCGAATGAACCGGATAGTTTGGTGAACATCGAAGGGCGCTCGTTTTCGGTTCAACATCTCCCTCCCAAACTTGAATTCATAGTGATGTGCCGCCACCTTTACATGGTTGTGGCACTCGCAGTCATCGGGGGCGGGACAGTTTTGGCATGCGTCGTTGCCACTGAGTCTTTCCTCAGGCCGTCGATCGATCGTCCCCACTATTTCGAGTTCTACGGCCTCTGTTATCTGATGGCTGTCTTGATGATTCCAGCGGTGGCGTGGCTGAAGGAATGCGCCCTGATGCGGTCAGGCGCAATTACACTAGCGAACCTTTCGCTTCACCGTAGCGGCAGTCTTGGAACGTTGTGGATCGGTTATGAGTTTACCGATCCCCAGGGCGGTTTCCACGGAGGATCAGTGATTGATTTCGGCGGGCGTAATAATGATCAATTAAAAGTGGTTTTCTGCAATCCCAGAAACCCAGAGTTCAACAAACTGAGCTGCGCCTTGCTCTTTCACCGGCTGGAGTGGGCGAAAGAATGATGGATTGGGGTCGAGCCACTACACATGTTGTCCCGCAACTTGACTAAGTCCATGACTAAGCTATAATGCCCTTATGGAAGTCAATATCCACGAGGCCAAAACCCACCTCTCCCGCCTGCTCGAGCGCGTCGCCATGGGCGAAGAGGTCATCATCGCCAAGGCCGGAACCCCCGTCGCCAAACTGGTCGCAATCAAGCCGGCAGCTCGACGAATCAAGTTGGGATCCGCCAAAGGCGAATTCGTCGTGCCGGACGACTTCAACGATCCTCTTCCTAAAGAAATTGAAGATCTTTTCTGGTAAATGAAAGTCCTCCTGGATACTCACGCCTTTCTCTGGGCGATTGGAGATGAGAAGCGGCTCTCGCCGAAAGTGAGCCGCCTGCTGGCTTCGGCTGAGACGTGGTGGAGCGTAGTAAGTGTCTGGGAAGTCCTCGCGAAAGTCGCGATCGGAAAACTCCTGCTACCGCAGCCAACCGGTGCCTACCTGACGAGAAAACTCGAAGCAAATGGCGTCCGCGTATTACCCGTGAGCTTAAGCCACGTCTTGCGGATAGAGTCGCTACCCCTGCATCATCGCGATCCCTTCGACCGCCTGCTTATCGCGCAAAGCATCGAAGAAGGCTGGCCCATCATCACCGCCGATCCCTGGTTCGCGCGCTATCCAGTCGAGATCATCTGGTGAACGGTGTGGCGTTTACTAAAACTGACAACTGAGAACTGACGACTCTCCCCTAGAACCCCATCCGATCATCCGCCGAAGGCCCATAAGTCGCAGGCACCGGCGTTTCATTCAGTCGCAGATACACTCCAAGCTGCGCGCGATGATGCACCAGGTGATTGAGAAACATTTGCCGGTAGGCGAGAAAGCGCGTCCCGCTGAAGATCGGCTTATCTCCGAAGCTCAGCTTCCAGGGCTCGGTCCACGCGTCATCCTTCGTGTTCTTGAGCGCGGTGCGAGCCTGCGCCGCGCCTTCATCAAAAGTCTTGACCAGTTGCGCCGGGGATTCAAACGGCACCGACGGCATCTTCGTTTTGCCAAAATCAAGTTCAGGAGTCGTAAGAATAATCGTTCCAAACCCCGCCAACTGCGCCACGTGCGGAGCAAGTTTCTTCAGCGGCGTTGATTTGGCGTGCGGCGCAAAATCCGGGTTACCAGTCGGAACGCGCTCCAGCATCGTGCGCGTCTTCTTGATCTCTTCGTCGAATTCCGTCAGCAGTAGTTCATTGATGGCCATATGTGTCCTCAAGGATGGTTTCTGCAATAGTATAAGATGTGCGATCCGCCGAACCGACTCAGTGTATCCGCCAAAGAGCCAAGAGCTAACAGCCAGGAGCTAAGAGCCGACTTATGTCCCGTCCCAAACCTCTCGTCCTAATCATTCTCGACGGCTGGGGATATCGCGCCGAAACCAAAGCCAACGCTATCGCGCTGGCGCGCAAGCCTGTCTACGATCGATTGCTGCGCGAATATCCCAACACGCTCATCCACACCAGCGGTCCGTTCGTCGGACTGCCCGAAGGCCAGATGGGCAATAGCGAAGTCGGCCATCTCAATATCGGCGCCGGCCGCATCGTTCACATGGATATCACGCGCATCGACCTGATGATTCAGAACGGAGAATTCTTTAAGCATCCCGTGCTCGTCGAAGCGATGAAGAACGCGCGCACCACCGGCCGCAAACTGCACTTGTTCGGCTTGGTGTCAGACGGCGGCGTGCACTCGCGGCAGGAGCATCTGTACGCCCTGCTGAAAATGGCCAAACAGCAAGGAGTCGATCGCGTCTTCGTCCACGCCTTCATGGATGGCCGCGATACTCTCCCCACCAATGGCGCCGGCTATCTCGAACAACTGCAGCAGAAGATGCGCGAGTACAACTCCGGCAAAATAGCAACCGTCAGCGGCCGCTACTATGCCATGGATCGCGACCGCCGATGGGAGCGCATCGCCAAAGCCTACAGCGCCATGGTCGACGGCAAAGCCGAGGGCGGCGCCTATGCCGATCCGGTGCAGGGCATGAAAGAGTCCTACAACAAAGACGTGACCGATGAGTTCGTGGTGCCGTTTGTCTGCACGGATGCGCGAGGCGAAGAGATAGCGAAAATCAACGGCGACGATTCCTGCATCTGCTTCAACTTTCGTGCCGACCGCGTCCGCGAAATCACACGCGCTCTCTGCCGCAACAGTGGTCTCAACGAAAAAGGCGGCAGCGATCTGCCAGGCGAAGCCGAACTGGACGCAACCATCTCGCGTGATCGCGTGCCCAAGAACTTGAAATACGTTTGCATGACGCGCTACGACAAAAACTTCAACTTGCCGATCGTGATCCCGCCGGAGACGATGACCAACATCCTGGCGAACGTCATGGGCGGCCTCAACATGCGCAACCTCCGGGTTGCAGAAACAGAAAAATATGCGCACGTCACCTATTTCTTCAACGGAGGAGTCGAGCAGCCGTTTCCCGGAGAAGATCGCGTGATGATCCAATCGCCCAAGGTTGCAACCTACGATTTGAAGCCCGAGATGAGCGCCGCCGGAATCGCCGAGGCCGTAGTGAAAGCCACGAACGAAGGCACCTTTGACGTGATCATCGTAAACTTCGCCAACGCCGACATGGTAGGCCACTCAGGAAAAATTGAGCCCACAGTCAAAGCAGTAGAAACAGTTGATGCCTGCCTGGGAGAGATCGAGAAAGCAGTACGCGCTAAAGGCGGAGCCATGCTCATCACCGCCGATCACGGCAACGCCGAAATGATGATCGACCCCGTAACCGGCGGCCCGCACACCGCGCATACAACCAATCCGGTCCCGTTCATAGTGATGGCCGAAGATGCAAAACAATATTCGCTAAAGCCCAACGGCTCGCTACGCGATATCTCTCCGACAATCCTGGGCATGCTGGGCATCAACGAGCCGAAGGAAATGACGGGGACGGATTTGCGGACGCCGCTAAAATCTTAACCGCCGAGACGCTGAGAACGCCGAGAGAGATTATTAATCACCCGATGACCCGATCGTCCAATGGCCCGATCACTAATGGCCCGGCGCATAAGCTTCTTATTTTCGTAAATCATCCGTTCGATCAATGGAACGCTCCCGATTGGTTCCTAAAGAAACTGGAGCAGGAGTTTCCGAAGGTCACCGTAGTCAACCTTCCAGACTACAAGCGCGTGGACGAAGAGATCGTCGACGCCGAGATCGCCATCGCATGGTCGATCCGCCCCGAGCAGATTGCCGCCGCAAAGAAACTGCACTGGATTCACTCGCCGGCGGCTGCGGTTCATCAGTTGATGTTTCCGGAACTGATTAACAGCGACATCGTTCTCACCAACGCGCGCGAGGTGCATGGGCCGGTGGTAGGAGAACACGTTATCGCGTTGATATTTGCCCTGGCCAAGAAAATTCCAGGTTCGGTCCACCTACAGGAGAAGCACATTTGGGGGCAGCAGATCTTGTGGGATGAAGTGCCGCGCGTGCGTGAAGTCGCGGGCGCAACCCTCGGGCTCATCGGGCTAGGCAGCATAGGTCGCGCGGTTACGACGAGCGTAAAGGCTCTCGGCCTGAAGGTGATTGCGGTGCGCGAGCACCCAGAGAAGGGAAGTGAGGGCGCTGACGCGATCTACAGCCCCAGCCAAATCGACGAAATCTTTCGGCAAGCCGACTACATCGTGCTGGCCGCGCCGGTCACCGACAGCACCAAGGCGATCGCCAATGCCCAACGATTGGCACTTATGAAGCCGGGTGCCTGCCTGATCAACGTCGGACGCGGCCCGCTCGTCGATGAAGCCGCCCTGACCGCTGCATTGCGGGAAAAGAAAATTGGCGGGGCGGCGCTCGACGTGTTTTCTAAAGAGCCGCTACCCGCCGACTCGCCGCTGTGGGACGTCCCTAACCTCTTGATTACTCCGCATACGGCTGCTTTGACCGATAAGTTGTGGCAGCGGCACTACGCTCTCTTTTCGGAAAATCTACGGCGCCACTTGGAGGGGGTTCCGCTGCTGGCGGTCGTCGATAAGGTTAGAGGTTATTAGTCTTTTTCTGCAACATGACAAAGTGTTCCCAATAAATGTGCGTACCATTATGTACTAATAAAGTAATGTACATCGGTTTTAGCGGGTGTCGATTCCGAAGCCCAGGAAGGCATTTACTTCTACCGGTTCGTTGCCCCGGTAGGCGGGACGAAATTTCCAGCTGTGCAGGGCTGCCAGAATCTTTGATGTGGTTTCGGCGGCGCCGGGCTCGAGCACCTTTATGTCTTTCAGATTTCCGGAGCGGTCGAGAATGCAGGCGAACACGACGTAAGTCGAACGCAGTCCCTCGGGCAGGTCAATGCGAATGGGCTTAGGTTCGATCAGGTCTCCAGAGTAAGGGTGCGCGGCGGATGAGGTATCGGCGTACTGCATCACCGCGACTCCTAGCGATGTATCGAGGTAGGAGGAATAGTTGTCGCCCTTCAGTTGGCCATAGCGATTGAAGACGCCGCCGGAATTTGAAGTAGCCTTTACCGTGTAGCTCGGGCCGCCTGGAGCGTTGGTTGAAGAACGCCCTGGGCCGATCGGCCTGGCGTCGCCTCCTGGCGGGCCGAAGCTGGGCAGGGTGATGGTGGTGGTGCCTCCCTGGACGGAGACACCGGGCATGGCGGGCGTGCCGGTGGTGCCGGTTCCTGCGCCACCTTGGCCGGGGTAGGGCGAGATGCCTCCGCGGGCGTTGGGATCGGAGCCGCGTCCTGCGCCTTCTCTGCCTGCGCCTGATCCTTCGGCTTGCAGGCCGCTGCCGGGGCCGTTGCCTTTGCCGATGCCTGGTCCTCCACCGCTGCCGCCTAGGCCACTCTTTGCGCTGCCAGTGGGCGACATGGCGATGGCGCCGGGCTCGGATGAATTCGGCAGGCCTACTTTTGTTCCGGGCTGGCTGGAGATTACTACGCCGTTGCCGGCGGTGTTTCCTCCGGCGTTTGCGGGCGGAGCTAATGGTGAACCCAGGTCGAGCTGCGCTCCTGCGCCATTTCCTTTGCTGCCTCGTCCGCTGCCGGAAAGGGATTTGCCTCCGCCTAGACTTGGTGGAGGCGGTACGACGGTGGCGGAGCCTAGTAGCGATCCTGCGGATCGACTGGCGGACTTTCCGGAGCCTCCGGCGTTTGATGCGCTTCCTTCTATGCTGGCTGGAGGCGGGATGACTTGCGGCGTCAGCGTGGCCGCGCTTGATCTTGATAATGAACCTCCTCCGCTCGCGGATGGTGGTGGAGGGACGGGTTTGGCGCGGAGATCGCCGGCGGCGGTTGCTCCCCAGCTATTGAGATCGCGGCTGACTTGTGACGGCGGCGGCGCTACAACTACGGGCGCGGGCAAAGTGAGTTTGTGCGTGGAGGAGACGTCACGCTGAGGCGCGGAAACCGGGGGCGGAACTACTTCGACAGTTTGGGTTAGGGGAGTGCGGGAACTGGCTAGGTCGCGCGGCGTGTCGCGTGGAGCGGGCGCGACTACGGTCTGCGCTAGCGGATCGGCGGTGCGCATCTTGTCGCGAGCGACGGTGGGCGCGAGCGGAACGATTGTCGGTTGTAGCGTGGCGGCATTCAATGTTGGCGACGTGCGCGTGTTGGTTTGAGATACATCAGGTGCAGGCGGAATGATGCTGGGCGTGAGGCTGTTGGCGTTGCGACTTTTCAGGTCCGAATTTAATTCCGGCGTTGGCGCCACCGGAGTCACTGTCGGCAGAGCGGGCGCGATGAGCGAGGAGCGCAGGCCTTCGGACGGCGGTGGTCCGGGCGTCGGCTTATAGGCGAGCAGATTGGCGACGGCGGAATCAGAATGCGGCAGATTGACATGCGGAGCGTCGACAATTTTTTCGCTCGGCCGGTCGCCGCGCGCTACCCGGATGGCTTGCGTGCGGTGGTGCGCTTGCTGACCTCCGGCGCGTCCAGATTTGCCAGACTGCGCGCCGCCGCGATCTTGCGTCTGCGGCAGCTCGTCGCCGGAATAATAGATGACATCCCATTGCGGGCGCGTTGGTGGAGGCGGGATTTCGAGGCTGACGAAGCGCTCGGGGAGCACGATGATGGCGACCAGCAGCAGGCACTCGAGCAGCCAGCAGATGATAATGCCGCGATAGGGAAAGATGCCGATGGGCGCTTCTCCGGCGAGGGCTTTCGGAGAGCGCGCGAGAGCGGGACGCAGGGCGGATTTGAATTCATCCCATGGAGACGACCATTCGACCAGCAGGCGCGGCGGATCGGGCCACTGCTGCTCGGTGATGGGTTCGACCTCGGGTGTCGTGATGACTGCGGACATTTATTTTGGGCTGCGTTACTTCTGGGGGATTAGTCATAGTGTGCCAGAAGAGTGGGCGATTTTCGCGTCCCTTCAGTGTTTTTTTCTGGTGGTGGAGAATGGGTTGGCCTGGAGTTGGCGTGTATTTACTCATTAGTTACTATACTGGCGTCTGATTTTTTTTGATACCTCTGCCCTTTAGAATCATGATGTTAGCGGTAAATTCCTTCCAAATCTTTGACTTTAAAGGGGTTATTTGTAAAATATTCCGGAATAAGGAGTTAGCTGGAGCTGGCATTTCGCTTGATTTTTTGCGGGGGCCTTGACGGCTGACCCCTTAAAATTCGCGTTTTCATCGGGGTTCCGGCTAGTGGGATTGGGGCACCTTCGAGGATCTTCTTGGAGCGGGCACACTTCTGCGCTGACACAGGTCGAGTCTATTGTCGGCGATGGGTTCGTGGGAGTCTGTGATGGGGCTCACTGTATTTTTGTGATGAACAGTCAGAGGCTCCGCACTTCGCTTCGCGATAGGACCAGCCACTCGTCTTCTCTAGAGAACTGGTAGATTGCGCACGCGTTGGGACAGGCATCTCACGTCCTGTTGATCTGGGTGTCCGCCTTTTCTTCTCGCGCGGAATCTAACTTTGATAACTGGTAGTTCTCTTTTGCTCCGAAATGCGCTGATCTTCTTTCCTTCTGTACATAACGAACTCCTCGCTATTGATAATATCCGCGATACGCCATGCTGGAATGACGCCCGCCATTCCTGTGTTGACTTTGACATACCGCAAAGGCACGGCAATTTTCTTAGGCGCTGTACTCTCAAGTACCTCTTCATAGTTTTGGATATGAACCCAGTCAACTCCAAGTAGCCAGGGGCCGGTCGTTTCAAGGTTGATCTTGCCTGCCCTGTTGATTGCTACCATCCACATCGGAGGACGCGGTTGACTTGGATCGAGAAACACAAAGACTGGCGATCCGCTGTATCCGGGCAGTGACCGCTGCTCCACTAAGAACGTGCGTTGGTCGTAGTCCTCGAATGTTTTCATGGTTTCCATTGCCAACATCGAGATGTTCCCGAATCTCACACTTGGGGCATTCTGTTGCTTTCCTTCGTGGCTAAAAAAGCGGCCAACCATGAACACTTCATCGCCGGGGTATAGCAAACTGTTCTTTCGGTAATCCACGAAATCTTCAACGAATGCGCAGCGCATGCTATATTTTCCATACTCGATCTCTATTTGGCAGACCGCTAAATCATCTCCATCGGGATGCCCAACCCAACTCGCCCTATCGGTTGTCAGATAATCCACTCCGCCTTCCGCGACATTCACACGAAGAACTGGGTGTTCCATGCCTCTTAGCACGTGCTTAGCTGTTACGACATACAGTTGAGTAGAATCCTTGTTTTCTTCCAGTTTCGCACCGACAAAAAATCCGCTACCCCCGGTGAGAGCGCCCGCTTCCGCATCAACTCTTGTCTTGTAGATATACTCGCAACAATCGAGATACGCCTGTGGAATGGGAATCACGGAGGTATCCTCCTGAACGCGATAGGGAATGCCGCGAGCGGAATAATGAGTGACAAACTCTAGCGCGCACTTATACATACCGTCAATGGATATTTACCCTCGCCCTTCGCTTCGCGATAGGACTGGCCGCCCGCCTTTCCGAGAGTTGTGCTGCGGTTATCGCAGCGGTGAACCGCTGCGTCGCCCAAGGGCAAGGGCCAGTGTGCTTCTCTATTCAGGACACATGCAGGGCTGGCGCGTTCTTCGAATCACGATGAGGCTTTACTCGGATTTCGACGTCCTGATCGAGTGCTACTAGAAAGCGCAGCAGGCGCTCCACGGAAAATTGGCGGAAGTCGCCGGACAGCATTTTGGAGACATCGGGCTGGCGGATGCCGAAAAGATCAGCCGCTTCGATCTGTTTCAGTCCGCGCTTTTTCATGAGCGTTTCGATTTTGAAAACAAGCTGCGCCTTGACCAAGTGCTCGTCCGCGTTGCGGATGCCGAGATCTTTGAAAACGTTGCGGCTGACGCTTTCGTATTTCTTTTTGCTCATGACGCTCTCTCGGGCAAGGCTCTCTGAAATATAGTGATATAACTATATATTGTCAACGATTTTGCTACCGCATGATCCTGGCTCTTGACACCTAAGAAGCTCGCCTCAGGCGCTAAAGCGCACCCGCATCTTTGGCGCTTAACGGCACGACTGAAGTCGTGCCCTTCCCGTTCATGCGGCTTCGGTGTGGATCGGGTGCTCTTGCAGGATGTCGATTTGGTCGCCCATGGTGGTTTGGGATTCCTGGATGGTGCCGGTGGGAACCTCGATGACAGAGGTTGCTTTGGTGCGGACGGCGGCCATGCGCCATGGTTTTAGATCTTCTTCTATGTGGATGACTTTGCGGTCGCGGTCGAGGTAGACGGCGTCGATGGGGAAGCGCATGGCGAAGGTGTGGATGCCGTGGGAGGGGTTGATCCAGAGGCCTTGGCCGGGGAGGAAGTGGTCGGCGCTGGTGGCCATGAGGCCGCGGAAGCGGGTCCAGTGAGTGCTGGCGATTACGAGGTCGGTCGCGAGGTAGGTGTTGCGGGTGCGGTTGAAGGCGTAGGACTTGGGCCCGCGCGGCATGGCGACTCCTAATTGATTTTAGCGGGCCTCACCTCAGCGGCTAAAGCCGGCGTTTTAATGATCCGATTATCGCAGCGGTGAACCGCTGCGCCACCCAAAGCAAGAACCAAAATCATCGAAGCAACGTTAACTCATCGTTTGCCGGGAACTACGGGCACGAAGATGTGCATGAGTTGGATGACGGCGGGGCCTACGGTGACGAAGATCAGGGAGGGCATCACGAAGAGAACGAGGGGGATGATCATTTTTACGGTGGTTTTGGCGGCTTGCTCTTCGGCGCGCTGGCGACGCTCGGTGCGCAGGGAATCCGAGTGGACGCGCAGGGCCTGCGCGACGCTGGTTCCGAAGCGATCGGTTTGGATCAGGGTTCCGACTAAGGAGCGGATGTCGTCTACGCCGGTGCGGTCGGCTAGATTGCGGAGAGCTTCTACGCGCGGTTTGCCGGCGCGGGTTTCGAGATCGAAGAGATGGAATTCGGCGCTCAGTTCGGGGTGGGCGTAGGCGAGATCGTTACCGACGCGCATCATGGCTTGGTCGAGGGAGAGTCCGGCCTCGACGCAGATGACGGTCAGGTCGAGTCCGTCGGGAAGGCCGAGGCGGATGCGGCGCTGGCGCTCGGCTAGTTTCTTTTTGAGGATGAAGCGCGGGAGAAAGAAGCCGAAGGCGGTGAGGCCTACGAGTAGAAGAGGGGAGTTGAATCCGGTGAAGACGAAGACGGAGACGAAGGCGATGGCGGCACAGAGGACGCGGAGGCCGCGATAGATGGTGACGTGTTGCGGGCTGCGGTATCCGGCCTGGATGAGCCAGAGGCGGGTTTGGGAGACGTCGGCCGGGGAGAGCGGCAGGGCGCGGCTGAGCGGGTCGAGAGCCTGCTGCATGCGCTCGCGGATGGCGGGCCTGGTCTCGGGCTTGGTACGCTGCCAGCCGATTTCGCGGAGGCGAGAGCCGAGGACGGAGGAGGGCGTCACCGTGGCGGCTCCGAAGGCGAAGACGACTACGGCGATGGTGAAGAAGGCGACGATCGAGATTATTAAGGGTAACGACATTGTTGTTCCGCTTCTCGGTACAAAAGTTCTTTGTCTTCAGTTTTCAGTAAAAGCTAGAGCTCACCGTTCGCGGGTTTAACTGAGAACTGAAAACTGACGACTGACATACTTCACACTTGAATCCTGATAATTCTACGAATGAAAAAGTAGCCTAGGGTTTGCATGGTGATTCCGGCGACGATTAGCGCGTGGCCAATTGGATCTACGAAGAGCGGCATGATGAAGCTGCGGTTTAGCACGAACATGACGACTACCACCGTGGGCGGAAGAGCCATGAGTAAGACCATGGTGAGGCGTCCTTGGGCGGTGTGGACGCGAACCTGGCGCAGAATTTTGAAGCGCTCGCGGATGACGTAGGAGAGGTTGTCGAGAATCTCGGCCAGGTTGCCTCCGGTTTCGCGCTGTAGCATCACGGCGGTGACGAAGAATTTTACGTCGACCAGGGGGATGCGGTCGGCGAGGTTGAGCAGGGCGTCGCGCACGGGAAGTCCGAATTTTTGTTCTTCGTAGAGTTGGCGGAATTCTCCGGCGACGGGCTCGGAGACTTCGTTGGCAATCATCTCGAGGGCGGTGGTGAAGGCGTGTCCGGCACGAACGGCGCGGGCCAGGGTGTCGATGGCCTCGGGAAATTTCTCTTCAAATTTCTGGAAGCGCTTTTTGCGCATGTGCGAGGCGTAGGCGTAAGGGAGAAAAAAACCGAGGACGACGCCGACCCAGGCGAAGATGATGTTGCCTCCGGCGATGTAGGAGATGACGGCGAGCAGGAGCGCGGAAGCGACGCAGAGCATGAGGAAGTTTCCGGCACGCACATCAATGTTCCCCTGGGCGAGAACTTTTTGGAGGGCGGAGACGCGCTCGGAACGGCGGAGAAAACTGTCGAAGGCGGGGATGCGGCTGAGCACTTCATCGCGTAGCAGAGCCACGTTGGGCATGGCTTCGGCGGTGGGCTGCTGCACGGTTGAGAGGCGATCGCGAAGAACGCGAGCCTGGGACTTGCGTTCGTCAAACAATGAGATCGTGACGAAGACGGCCATGGTTACGACGACGAAAACGAGGATGGCAATGACGAACAGCATGGTCAGACCTCCATCCGGGATTCGAAGAGCGCGGGGTTGAGGCGGCAGCCGGCAGTGGCGAGGCGTTCGGTGAACTGGGGCTGGACGCCGGTGGAATGGAAGACACCGCGGACTTTGCCGCTCTCGTCGATACCGCTGCGGTCGAAGACGAAAACGTCGCGCAAGGTGATCATGTCGCCTTCCATGCCGATGACTTCGGAGACCGTGATGACTTTGCGCGAGCCGTCGGAGAGGCGCGCGACCTGGACGACGGCGTGGACGGCGTTCGCGATCTGATGACGGATGGCGCGCTCGGGGATATTGAGGTTGGCCATGGATACCATATTTTCGATGCGGGAGAGGGCGTCGCGCGGGGAGTTGGCGTGAACGGTGGTGAGCGAGCCTTCGTGGCCTGTGTTCATGGCCTGGAGCATGTCGAAGGCTTCTTCTCCGCGCACCTCGCCCACCACGATGCGATCGGGGCGCATGCGGAGGCTGTTGATGACGAGCTGGCGCATGCGGACGGAGCCTTTGCCTTCGATGTTGGGAGGGCGGGTTTCGAGGCGGACGACGTGTTCTTGTTTGAGCTGTAATTCGGCCGCGTCTTCGATGGTGACGATGCGCTCGGAATTCGGGATGTAGCCAGAAAGGACATTGAGGACGGTGGTTTTTCCGGCGCCAGTGCCGCCGGAGATGATCAGGTTCAGGCGGCCCTTGACCATGGCGGAGAGCAGTTCAAGCATGGGCTCGGTCAAGGTTTTGTTGTCGAGCATGTTGCGGGCGGTGACGGGATCGCGGCCGAAACGACGGATGGAGAGACAGGCTCCGTCGAGCGCGAGGGGCGGAATGATGGCGTTGACGCGCGAGCCGTCTTGCAGGCGGGCATCGACCATGGGCGAAGATTCGTCGACGCGGCGGCCGATGCGGGAGACGATGCGGTCGATGATCTGCATCAAGTGCTGGTTATCCTTGAACGACAAGATGGTTTTTTCAAGCTTGCCGCCGCGCTCGACGTAGACGCGGTCGAAGCGATTGACGAGGATGTCGGAGATGGTGGGATCTTTGAGAAGCGGCTCGAGCGGGCCGAGGCCAAAGATTTCATCGAGGATCTCGCGCGACAATTGCTCGCGCTCGGCGAAGCTGAGTGGGACGGCTTCGCTGTTGACGGAGCTGCGGATGAGAATGAGGACTTCGTCGCGCGCGGAGTCTCCGGTGGTGCGGCCCAGCTTTTCGAGGTCGAGGCGATCGAGGATCTTGCGATGCAGATCGGCTTTGACCTGTTGGTATTCGCTGCGCTCGAAGGCTTGTAGGTTGGCCATAGGAAATCAGGTGACAGGTGTTAGGAAAACCTCGCTGTTCGCTGCTCGTCGTTCGCTTATCGCATTGCTCACTACACGGTTTTGAATAATGACCAGGCGGTGCGTTTCACTTCCAGATCGTCTTTCGTCAAGTATTCTGCCAGCCCGGAGATGGAGCGGGCAATTTCGGTGTTGCCTTGCTGCATCAATGGTACTCCGCGATCGATGGCCGTGGAGACGGCGAAATATTGATTGGGAATTCGCCAGAGCACGGGTGCTCCAATGGCAGCTTCGGTTTCGGCTTCGTTGAAACCGGCGACTTTGCGATAACGGTTGAGGACCAGGGCAAAACGGTCGCGAGAGCCGCTCTCGCCGAGATATTGGGCTACTCGTCCCGCGCTCCAGAGGGAGGCGACGTCGGCGTGGGCGATGAGCAGAATTTTCTCGGAGAGATTGCTGACCAGGCGGGTGGCACTGTCGAGGCGCGAGGAAGCATCGACGACAATGTAGTGAAAGAGGCCAACCATGGTGTCGAATAGGCGGGCGAAGTCAGCGGCGAAAGGTTCGATGGACGTGGGCGCGGCCGCGCCGGCAAGCACCTGCAATCCGCGCTCGTGACGGGCCATGAAGCTATCGAGCAGGGACGAATCGAGACGATGCAGATTGGTGACGGCGTCGGAGACGGTGAATGTGGGCTTGAGATTGAGATGCAAGGCGCAGTGCCCGAGCGGCGCCAGGTCTACCAACGCGGTGCTGTGATGAACCGACTGCAAGGCAAGCGCGAGATTGACGGCCACAGTGGTGGCGCCGCTGCCGCCTTTGGCGTTGACGATGGTGAAAACTTTTCCGCGGGAGCTTTCGCGGCCGGGCTTGCGGCGGGTGGAGGTGAGGCGAACGAAGGCTTCGAGGAGATCGGTGGTGCTGGTGGGTCGCTCGATGTATTCGCGAACGCCGGCGCGCATGGTGCTGACAATTAATTGGGGCTGCGTCATGGGGCCGACGGCGAAGACGGCGGAATTGGGGAGTTCCTGGTGGAGCAATTCGATGGCGCGGAGAGCGGAGGCGACGGCGTCCGTCGAGATGTCGACCAAGAGGACATCAGGGGCAAAGGATTGAGTCTTGCGGATGACCGGGTCGTTCGCAGTCAGTGGCAGGGCAGCGTTGCTGTAAACCGTGGAGGCCACGCTGGTGCCGTCGACTAAAACCTGCAACACGGCGCGCTGATCGTCGTCCGTGGCGAATACGGCTACTGATAACTCTGGCATGACTCGTTTCTACCCCGATCGGGTCATCTCATCATCGGTGATCAAGCTATCTGGCACCGATCGATGTCCGGATCACCCCATGTTCGGATCACCCCATGTTCGGATCACCCCATGTTCGGATCACCCCATGATCGGATCACCCCATGATCGGATCACCCCATGATCCGATTACCCGATTTTACTTGGTGGCTCCTGACTTATCCTTATCGAACTTGGTCGGGTCCAGATTGGGCACCGGCATGGTCGGGCCTTTCGGCGGGACGACGCTGGGCGCAACGCGGTGAACCGTGCATAGAACCATCAATTCTGAGTTGCTCTTTTGGTCGCTCTTGCTCTTAAAAAAGTTGCCGATGATCGGGATGTCGCCGAGCCATGGAACTTTGTTGGCAGTGTTGGTGACGCGATTGTCCATGAGGCCGGCGATGACGAAACTCTGGCCATCCTGGAGTTCGAATTCAGTTTCTGCTTTGCGCGTGCTAATGGCGGGGATGGTGGTGCCGGAAACGGTGACGGCGTCGGCGAAGTCTAGCGTGCTCACTTCGGGAGCGACGTGCAGATGGATGTTGCCGTTGGGCTGAATTACGGGAGTGAATTTCAGGCGCACGCCGAACTCACGAAACTGAACCGTAACGGTGGCGATGCCGCCGGCGCCGGGCTGCACAACTGGGAAAGGAAATTCGCCGCCGGCAAGGAAGCTGGCTTCTTTGCCATTGACAGCGACGAGATTGGGTTCGGCGAGAATCTGCAGCAGGTTTTGCGTTTTGAGCGCTTCGATCACGGCGCCGAGATGGACCTGCGGGTTAAAGAAGAACAGGTTGAGCATATTCGACACCGTCGCGGTTGTGGAGGATGGCGCGCCCGTTCCGTTGTCGGTGATGGTCCCGAGGCCACTGATTCCGCCGAACTGGCCGGTGGTGGTGCTGCCGATAGTGTTGCCCGATCCGGTCGATAGCAGATTGATGCCGATTTGAGTGAGAGCGCTGCGATCGACTTCGGCAAACTTGACTTCGAGCAGGACTTCGTCGGCTCCGACGGGGCCGAAGGTGAGCACGTTAACTACGTTCTTCGAGTAGGCCGAAGCGAGTGCGCCCGCATGTTTGGCGATGTCTTCGGTGGTTACGTGGCCAGAGAGAACGATGGCGGAACGCGATGGGGTCACGCTGATCTGTTCTGTCGGAAAGAGGCGATGAATTTCTTCGGAGGCGGCGGTGATGTCGACATCGACCCGTAGGTCGAAGCTGCGCGAGCGCTCGAGTGCATCCCAGATCAATAAGGAGACTTCGCCGGGAGCGAGCCCGTTGACGAGGACTTGGGTGGGGGTGACGACGATCGCATCGGCCACGGACGGGTCAGTGACGGAGACGCGTTTGAGACGTTCGGTGGTGTTGATGAGCAGAGATTTTCCGACCATCACGCGGAGGGGTGCGGCGCCGGAAGTTTCGGCGGATGTGGAGGTAGAAGTTGTGGCGGCGGGTGGCGGCGCGGCGGGATTGTCCTGAGTTTCTGCGGCAGGGCTCGGAGCAGGGGCGGGAGACCCGGTGGTACTGCTGTCGAGCGCGGAGCTGCCGAGCGGCAACCTGTCGAAAGCTAACCGATCGAGCGTTAACCGATCTAGCGCTAAGCGATTGAACGCTAGCCCATTGAATGCCAACTCGGGGAAGGCCACGGGGCGCGCGGAGTTGACCGTCGCGCCGAGAAACAGAACGGCTGCGACGAGCTTAAAAGCTTTCATGAATTCAGACCTCTTGGAGGCGGCACGAGCGAATGCTTTGAAGGCAAATCGAAAGCTATAAAGACAGCGATAGAGACAATGACCGGGCGCGAATGAATGCGATAGCGACGGCCCAATTGATCTTCAGTGTGACTCTGGCGATTTATCTTCTGGAAACTTGGTTTCATCCCGTTTACTGCCACGAATCATTTCTACCTGATAGGGCGCATTGACAGGCGCCGGAACCTTGGCGGTCGCTCTGTGGAGTTTCGGTTTGCCTTCAGCGGCTGGTGCTTTCTCGCCGGGGTAGAGCGCACTTACATGGGTGGCGCCGATACCTTCTTTCTTGGTGTCCAGCGGATTACGGAGCGCGAGCTGAATTCTGCCTTCCTGGGAAGCGAGCGCCAGTCGCTGAGCATCGTCGGGAGAAACGAGCAGCGTGATCACGGGAGCGTTCGATTCGCCCGAGGTAAGACGTTCGAGCAGACTTCCGCCGACGGCGATCACGGCGACGTTTTGCAGAACGGTGATGGTTTGCGCTTCACCGCCGCTGCCCTGAGTGCCGGTGGACATCACGTCGACGCGGGTGCCGGGCTGCACGAAGCCCGCCACCGAGACAACATCATTGACGCGGACGGAAACGGCGCGCATGCCGGGCGGAATCAGCGAAGGCAGGCCGGCTCCGGCGTTGAGCGCCGCCAGCTTATTGTTGAGAATAAATTCGCCTTTACTGATGGGAAGAATGGCGCCACGGTTCAGGACTTTCGCGGGATTAGAGAATGCGCCAGGAGGAATCGCGCTGGGCGGGACATTGACAACGCGAACGTCCTTGGCGGCCAGCTTGGCTCCGACGTCGATGTCATTGGCGGCCACAACGACTGCAACTCCGGCGGCGTTGCTGTTGGAGCCCGCGAGGTTTCGCAGCTGGTTGTAGACGGCATAGCTCACGAGCAGGCCGACCGCTAAAGCCAGTCCTCCGATCATCAACAGACGCCGTCGATTCATCCCACTCCTTCCGGAAACAGCCCGGACCTAATCGCTGGTGCAGATGCACATTCACCAGCCGAAAACAATGCTTGCTATTGCGTTCCGATCTGGCTGGCCACACCGGAGAACACGTTATTGGCATTGCTACCGATGAGACGGACGGTGCCGATTACGATTACCAGAATTACTGCGAGCATGACGGCGTATTCCGCAATGTCCTGGCCTTCTTCATTGCGCCACAATAGTTTGCACAGCTGTGTCATAGAGACTCCTTCGAGAAGTTAACTTACGTTAGAAATTTACGATCTGGGGGAGCTTTGGAAGCCATTCCCTATATGCGCCCTAGTTTCGCAGATTAAAGGTGGGAACGGGAAACATTTTTTCATCTTTTTGCCAATCTGGCGAGTGGATTATTTGTGGAAATTTCAATATCTAGGGCGCGTCAGAAGGGCTTTGGGAGAAGATGACGGCTTGGGAGTCGCTAAATGCGGTGTGCCAATGACGATCGAGGAGAAGGGCTTGGGCCAGTGCGCAGGAGGGCGGAACGAGGATAGTCTCGACTTGCCAGCGGTTAAGGATGTTCTGCCAGCCGGAGCGAAGATCGATCAGAGTGCGAATGGAGTCGCGCATGAGATCGTCGCCGTAAAGGTCGGCGCGGCCGTCCACGAATAGGCGATAACGGGGGTAGAGATTGTAGATCGCGTATCCTCCCCAATCGTAATAAACGAAGAGTTTCGTGTTTTGAGATGAGGTATTGATGGGGAAGGAGTTAGCGCGCAAGAACTTGACAGCATCTTGGGGGAAGATTTGGGCTACGCGGGCATTTTGATTGCGGGCGAGAGTGGTCCATTTTGCCAGGGCGAACAGCGCCATCAGAATGATGGCTAAGGCGCCGAAAGCCGGGCGGAAGCGCCACGCGAGACGCCGTGGTGAAGTTGACGGATCTGAAAGCGGGACAGCGGCAGCAATGACTGGGATCGCCACTAAGACGAAAATCGGAATATGGCGCGAGGCGTCGAGAGCGGCGAAGGCGGTGAGGAGCAAGGGCACGATGACGCGGCCTTTGAGGTGGGTACGCGCGCTAGCGAGCGCGATCAGAAGCAGCAGCCAGAGCACTAGGAATGGGCGATAGAGACTCATATGAAAATCGGGTGAGCGCCACTCGGCGATGAGGGAGCGCATTCCGGGCGATCGCAGAGTGTCGAGCGGATAACGGTAGAGGTGGGTGCCGCTGGGGTTGAGAGGCACAAGCGCGGCGCAAGCTATGAGAACGAAAAGAATACGGAGGAGGATGGGGCGGGCCTCTTGCCAGGGCGTGTTGCCCGTGGCGGTTTCGAGGAGCACGCCTGCGCCATAGGCGCCGAGCAGAGCGGGGCCGAGGGCAAATCCGCCGTGCAGGTTGAGCCAAAGTAGAAACATCGGCGGGATCCAGAGCAGGAGTTTGGGACGGTCCTCACCGCGCTCGATGAGGAAAAGAAGCAGGCTCGCTAGGGTGAAGGTGAACATCTGCGGGCGAACGCCCCAGGAGGGCGCAGAGGCGAGAGCGCCGAGCGCGGTTGCGGCGGCGGCCCAGTGCCGTTTTTGTGCGCCGGGAAGACAACGCAGGTAGAGCAGCATGAAGCCAGCGGTCGTGATGATCGCGGAAAAAACGATCAGCGCCGCTGCGGCGCCGTGCTTATACAGCTCGAAAAAAATTACCTCCGACAGCCATTCATGCGAGATCCATGCGTGGCCGGCGCGAGTGAAGGAAAAAGGATCGGAGTGGGGAATGCCGTGGGATTCGACGATCCACTGGCCGGTGCGCAGGTGCCACCAGAGATCGGGATCGACGGCGTTGCGCGCGGTCATGGCGAGCAGGCCGAAGAAGAGGATGGCGGCGAAAGGGATTCCAATGCTGTTGAGTGCGTGGAGGATTCGTCGCATCGTCGGTGGCGATTATAGAATGTCCGCGTGTTTTGCAGGTTGGCCAAGCGGAATCTGGATAGACTAGGCAGTCGATTCGAACGGCTGATTTCAAAAGTTTGCCGGCCGGGCGATAGCAATTCAGAGTTAGCAATGATGAACCCGAATATTAAAGCTCGCTATAGGCTCGTTGCCGCTTTTCTACTCGCTATGGCGATCGCGAACGGGATCGAGATATGGCAACAGCATTCTCGAATCCTGGCCGGCTATGGAGATTTCTCGTCGTTCTATAGCAGCGGCTTGCTGCTGCGCCAGGGAAAGGGGAGGCTGCTCTATGACCAACGCGAGGAGTGGAGGGTGCAGCAGGAGTTTGCTTCGACGGTTGACATCCGCAAGGGGCCCATTCCATTTATTCGCCCACCGTTTCAGGCGCTTATCTTTGTTCCGCTGGCGTATTTTTCTTACCCGGTAGCGTTTGCAATATGGTTGCTCATCAAAATCGTTCTTTTGTGGCTTAGCGCAAGGCTGATTCCGCGTCCGAATCCTTTTTCTCGAATCTATCCATGCTGGTTGGAGGTCGTTCTTTGTCTGGGATTTTTCCCGGTTTTCCTCGATCTATTCCAGGGACAGGATGCCATCCTCATGCTGTTGATCATCGCTGCAGCGCTCAGCTGTTTGCAATCCAAGAAAGATGCGGTTGCCGGCCTCATTCTTGCCCTAGGGCTGTTCAAGTTTCACCTGGTGCTGCCCATCGTGATTATCGTCTGGCTCGCCGGACGGATGCGAATCCTCGCTGGATTTTTGCCGACTGCCGCCGTTTTGGTGGCGCTTTCCTGCATGATCTCCGGTGTAGATGTTCTGTGGGTTTATCCCTCATACATTCTTCGTCTAAATCGCACGGTTGGCGGCGGGCTTATAACCGCCGAGAGTATGCCGAATCTTCGTGGTCTGTTGTCTGCATTTGTCGGGCGGGCGCCTTATCCGGGCCCGATCCATTGGCTGGTCTTGCCGGTCGCGATTGTGGCGATCGCTTTCACCGTCTGGGTTTGGCGGCCTATTATGAATTCAGGGTTTGCGGGCTTGGGCCTAGGTTACTGTCTGGCTCTTTCGATCACCATCGTCACCAACTATTACTCCCTCGTCTACGATATGACTTTGTTAATCGTCCCACTGTTTTTGCTCGGCGGCGGATTCATCTTGCAACCGGGCCTGCCAGGCAGGGCGCGGCGACCGATTGCAGCGGGGTTGCTGCTGTTGATCTGCACGCCATTGTACTGGGCGGTGATTCTCGGAATCGATCGGGCTTATGTGCTTATTGTACCGATGTTGATTTTGGCTCTAGGAATTCTAAGGGCGATACGTTGGCCCTTGCTCACACCGGTTGCGACCATCACACCAAAAACAAATCCGCAGGGGATCGTCACGGTCTAATGGGCCATCGTAACCATCGAGCGAGCTCCGGCGCGCGGTCCAAAAGGGACTAGATCGAAACCCCGGCCGGTTGCGGTAGCATCCAGATTCCTGTGCTTCGTTATGAGATTTGGTTATGAGAGTTGGTTATGAGATTTGGCATTGCCCATTCGCGGTCCTGGCTAGTCGCGGCCGCTGTTCTTGGCGCAGCGGGAATGTGGCTGTACGTCGATCGCGTGTGGATTCCACAACAGATTTCGGATTCGGCCGCGACGGGACGGCTGCGCGGAAATCTTTTCGATCTCTATCCGCGTTGGCTGGGCGCGAGGGAACTGCTCCTCCACGGCCGCAGCCCTTACAGCGCCGAGGTCACACGCGAGATTCAAGCCGGATACTATGGCCGCCCGCTCGATCTTTCCCGTCCCGGGGACCCCGGCGAGCGGAGGGTGTCGAGCGGGTAGCGATAGAGTTGCAGTCCGTTGGGATTCAGCGGCACGATCGCCGCGCAAACAACGACAAGAAATAACACCCGAAGGAGAATGGGCCTCGCCTCCTCCCAAGATGTGGCGCCGAATGCGGTCTCCAGCGTCAGTCCGATTCCGTAAGCAATCATCAAAGCCGCGCCAAGCGCGAATCCGGCATGCAAATTTACCCAAAGAAGAAAAAGCGGCGGTATCCAAAACAAAAATTTGGGGCGTTCTTCCGGCGTGTGTGAAAGAAAAAGGGTCGGTCCGCGGAATGTGGCCCGTTTCCACGATCCACTGTCCGGTGCGCAAATGCCACCACAGATCGGGATCGACCGCATTGCGCGCCGTCATCGCGAGTAATCCGAAGAACACGATGAGGGCAAAGGACCGTGGCCCATTTAATTTAAGAATCATGGTGGGTTTCACGAGGATTATAGGATCGGCCTTGCGCCGATTCTGAATGCGAGGGTATGGTCAGCAGGTGCTCGCCTTGTTCCTTTCGAGAAACACTCCCGTGGCTTCCTGGCCGCAGCAAAACCACAGCCAGCATCGGAAGGTAAATTCCGAGAACAGTCCACAATCCCACTTCATGCATAGTGCGCGGCATGTGATACCAGTGCCAGATGCCAACGCCCCAGCCAAAGGGGATGGTGGCGAGGATTTCGCGTCGCGATTTGGGTATAAGCCAGAGAATGAAGCTGTCGAAAAACCAACGCTGCGGCATCATCGCCGATAGCAGCAAAAGAATCGCATCACGGTGGCGATATCGCAGCAAAGCCAACAGCAGCAGGGGTCCCGGCGGAGCCAGAAGAGGGATGAAGTGTTGGTAATACCGGAATTGGTGTAGCCATAGGAACGGCCAGTGCGGCACAAAAACCAGCGTCAGAATTCCCAATATCAAGCATGACAACGCGCCGCGCCGGCTTATATGGGTAAGCAGGACCGGCAATCCGACCTGCGGTTTTGCCATGACGACCGGCAAGAGGAGGGGGAAAAAGGCGCCGGCGGCGATAATGGTGCACCACTGCGCGGTAATGAGGCCAGCCCAATAAGGGAAGGCCAAAAAGATAAACAACCGGTGATAGCCATTGCGCGTAAGACCAAAGGCTAGGAGCCCAGAGCTGATACCGTAGAACAGACCAGCGGCCATCGCCGGCTGCAGGTGGACGAAAGGTAGCGCAAGAAAGTCAGCCGTTACAGGATATTGAGAAAGCGGAGTATCGTAAGGGTTCTGGTGAGCGAGGGTGCGTTGTGCGCCATAAATCGCCCAACCGAAATCAGCTGCACCATGATAAATGCGCTCGACCATCAACCAGCAAAATAGCCCACTCACCAACCCAATTGACGCGGAAACCGCAATTCTTGGCTTGATGCGGAGGAGTGGGGAAGCGGTCTGTTGCGCGATCAGTTGTGACATGATGGAGCTAGATGACCTGAGTTCCGGCAAATAGATCGGAAATCTTGCGTCATGAGCTAGCCTTGAAGTATTGCGCAGATTCTCTCAGATTGCATGCCCCAATGTCGCGCCTTCTACGGGCCTTTCCTGTTGCTTCTCATCGCCGTGCTCTGCGCCGCGGGTGTGTGGACCTATGCCAACCGCGTGTTAATTCCTTATCAGACCGCCGATGCTCTTCTTCAAGACCGTCCCCGCGGTAATCTTTCGGACCTTTATCCGCGCTGGCTCGGCGCGCGAGAATTGCTGCTCCATGGGCGGGATCCCTACAGTCCTGCCGTCTCGCGTGAGATTCAGCAAGGCTACTACGGTCGGGCGCTCGACCCGACGCGGCCCGGTGATCCAAAGGATCAGCAGGGATTCGCGTACCCTGTTTATGTCGCCTTCATTCTTGCGCCGACTATCCATCTTCGGTTTGAGATTGTCCAAAAAGGGTTCTTTTATGTCTTGCTTGGACTCACTTTAGCGTCGATCCCGCTCTGGCTGCGTGCCTTGCGCTGGCCCGCGCCATGGTGGGTACAGGCTGGGTTCATCGTCTTCACCCTGGGTAGCCTGCCTGTGATGCAAGGCCTCAAACTCCAGCAGATCACCCTCTTGGTGGCGGCCTTGATCGCGATTGCAGTGGTTCTCTTGATGTCGGATCACATGGTCGCGGCTGGTGTTGTCCTGGCATTAGCGACAATTAAGCCGCAGCTCGTGTGGCTACTGCTGCTCTGGTTAATGATCTGGACCTGGGGTGACTGGCGGAGCCGCTACCGCTGGGCCGCCTCGTTTCTCGCCACTATGACGGTTTTAGTGGCTGCTTCGGAATGGTTCCTCCCGCACTGGATTCCCCGATTCTGGCAGGCGTTTCGCGACTACGAGAGTTATACGGCGGGGATCTCGGTGATGCACGAATTGATTGGCACCCCATGGAGTTCAGCTCTCGAAGTCCTGGCATTAGCCGCCGTGTTGCAAAAATGTTGGAAGGAGCGTCGGCCGGCGGCGAACACCAGGACATTCTCCTCAATCACAGCCCTGACGTTGGCTGCGACCCTTCTTCTCGTGCCTACTTATGCTCCATACAATCAGGTGCTGTTGATTCCAGCGGTCTTGCTGCTTCTCCACGAACGTCGTTTGATTTGGCGGAGAGGTCCAGCCGACCGAGTGTTGTTCCTGACCGCCGCCACCCTGATCTTTTGGCCCTGGATTTCGAGTGTCGCGCTGGGAGGGCTCTCTTTTCTACTCCCGCTGGAGACCGTCGAGCGTGGCTGGGCAATACCACTCTGGACTGCACTTCAGATCCCGTTGGGGGTGGCAAGCCTCACGCTGCTACATTGCTATCGCGGTTTTTTTACGGTACCAGCGGAGCCGCGCACGTCGTAGAATGCTGTGGGGTTCGTATCAAGTGCTGGCATATTTTGCTAGCATGATGGCCATTATCACGACGGTCGCAGGAGAGTTCAGCGCAAATGTCAGCTTCGTCGCATTCGGGCATATCCAGTATTTTTCCTATCGCTATTTTTGTACAGGGAAGCGATCAGCAGACGCTTTCGCTGAATCACACTCCTTATACGGTGGGGCGCAAGGTTGACCGCGATCTGGTGATTGCGGATCCGCGAGTGTCGCGCGAGCATGCTTCGATCGTGGCGGAAAATGGCGAGTTTTTTGTTGTCGACCTGGGAAGCAAGCACGGGACGTTTGTTAACGGCGAGAAGGTCGATCGCCATAAACTGCAGCGCAATGATCGTCTGGAATTTGGCGCGCGCGATGTTGCCTACCTGATTTTCCATCCCCTGCACACTACATCGAATACGGCTAGGGAGTTTCTCAGCCAAATCTCGGGCATACAGATTGCGCCCGAGGCCAGCGATCTGGAAAAGCTGACGCTCTTCATGGAGGCGGCGCGCAAGCTGAATACGATCGGTGTGCTGGATGAGATTCTGATGACGCTGATCGATGCGACGCTCAAATTGACGCGCGCGGAACGCGGATATATTTTTCTGCGCGACGTGGAAGGGGCGCTGACGCTGGCGGCGGGGCGCAACTCGAAGGGCGAGCCGCTGCTTGACGACAAGACAATCTCGCGTTCTGTACTCGATGGGGCATTGACCTCGAACTCCGAATACCTGGTCACCGATACGAGCCAGATGCTCGACGTGAAGGAGCGGCAGAGCATTGTGGCGTTCGATCTGCGGACGGTGATTTGTATGCCGCTGCGCAAGCCGATCGTGCAGACTACGCGCGCGGATCAGCCGGCGGGCGGCGAGGTAATGGGCGCGCTCTATGTGGATTCTCGGTTTGCTTCGCGCGATATCACGAGCGTCAGCCACGACATTCTACGCGCGATCGCGACAGAAGCCGCGCAATTGATCGAGAATGCGAGGCTGGTGCAGGCCGAAGAGGCGGGACGTCGCTATCAGCAGGAGCTGTCGATTGCGGCGTCAATTCAGCAGCGGCTTTTGGCGGTGACGCTGCCGGAAGTGCCATTTGCGCGGGTGAATGGGCGCAACATGTCTTGTAAAGAAATCGGCGGCGATTTCTTTGAGGCGGTGAATACGCCGCAAGGGCTGGCTGTCGTGCTGGCGGATGTTAGCGGCAAGGGAGTATCGGCGGCGCTGCTGGCTTCGATTCTGCAGGGGATGGTTTATTCGCAACTGATTTCGGGGATGCCGCTGACGGAGATTGTCGATGCGGTCAATCGCTTTTTCACCTACAAACATATTGGTGAGAAGTACGCGACCATGATCATCACGCGGCTACGCAATGACGGCGATCTGGAATATGTGAATTGCGGGCATGTTCCGCCGGTGTGGATTTGCGGCAAAGAAGTGTTGCGGCCGGCGCATGGGAACTTGCCGGTGGGATTGCTGGCCGATGCAACGTATTCGAGCGATCGCTGCCAGATGCGGCCGGGAGATCGGCTGATTCTGGTGACGGACGGTGTGACTGAGGCGGAGAATGCGCGCGGAGATATGTTCGATAGCGAGCGATTGGAGCAGGTGGCGGGGAAAAGCTCGTCGATGGAGGATGTGTTCAGCGCGGTGGCGGATTTTTGCGGAGGCACGCCGCTGAATGACGATTGCACGGTGGTGGAACTCTTCTACACGGGCAACTAGAAGTGACAACTAAATGGATTACCTTGGTGATCTTCTGCTGAATGGGCAGGGGCCATTAGACTCACATTTCAGTTGAGAACAACGGCCATGACCCTTTCCCCTCGATCCTCTTTTCCAGTTTTTCCTTTGGCGCTTACCATTCTTTTGTGCACGGTCTTCACGCACTCTTCGTTCTCACAATCACAGTCTGACGTTACAGGCAAACGCCGCTTGTTGGAGCGCTCTCAGCCTGCTTATCCGTCACTGGCACGGACCCTGCGGTTGGAGGGAGTGGTTCGGCTCGAGGCCGTGGTTTCTCCGGATGGGAGTGTCAAGGCGGTGGGGATAAAAGACGGTCATCCAGTTTTGGCCGATGCGGCAGCGAGCGCGGTGCGGCATTGGAAATGGGAACGAGCGTCTCAGGAGTCGACGGAATTGGTCGAAGTAAAGTTTACCCGCTCCGATTAATCTCTCTACGGCCGAGCGCTTTTGTGAATTTCAACCGTCGACCAGGTTTTATCCGCCGCGTGACATAGTTTCTCCAGCGCGCAATCGGCGCACTTTGGTGTGCGCGCAATGCATAGCTTTCTTCCGTGCCAGATCACTTCGTGGGAAAAGTCCGTCCAGCGTTCTTGAGGAATGATTCGCATCAGGTCTTCTTCAATTTTTCGCGGATCTTCCTGCTTCGTCAGCTCCAGCCGGCGCGAGATTCGCGTGACGTGCGTATCGACGACGATGCCGTCATTCTTTTTGAACCAGGTGCCGAGGACGACGTTCGCTGTTTTGCGAGCTACGCCTGGGATGGTTAGTAACTCGTCCATCGTTTGGGGAACATCGCCGCCAAAGTCTGCGATTATCTTGCGCGCCGCGCCCACTACGGATTTTGACTTGTTGCGGAAGAAGCCGGTGGAGCGGATGTCGGGCTCCAGTTGCTCGGGCTCGAGCGCGGCGAAAGCCTGGAGGATGGGATATTTTTCGAAAATAATGGGAGTCACCATGTTGACCCGCACGTCGGTGCATTGGGCGGAGAGAATCGTCGCCACCAGTAGTTCCCACGCGCTGTGGTGGGTGAGAGCGCAGGTTGCTCCGGCGTAGAGTTCATCGAGACCGGCGATGATTTGGCGCACGCGCTCGGGGGCTAATGGGTTATAGGAAGAAGCGCGGCTGGCTGCGGCTTTCGGACGTGGTACAGATTTCTTTTTCGTAGGCGCGGGCTTGGGCAGCTTTGGAGCGGTCGACCGGCGCGCGCCTTCCTGGCGTCCACTGCGGCTGGGTTGACGGGGTGTGTTGCCGCGAGCCATGGTGTCCTCCTGAGCAGTGGCTTATGGTAACAAAGGCGTGCGCGGGTCCGCCAAAAGTAACTGGCGCTCTGATTGACGGGTTGGCGGGGGCGTGAGTAGTCTGAGAACTAAAGGAAAAAACTTGTGGCTGTGAAGAGCATCAAACTCGGGCAGGTCTGGCGGCAGGATGCAACCGGCCAGGATCATCTTGTCACTAAGGTTTACAGCGAAGTGTTCACGCAGTACGCGGTGCTGCGTCCGGCAGAGGTCAACGCGCCTGATGCGCCCGTGGTGAAGGTGAAGGTCGCAAAGTTGGCGGAGGGCGTGACCTTGCCCGGCTTCAGCTTCACGCAAGAAGGGGCGTTTTGAAGAACATCTGGTGATCTGGTGATCGGGCCATCGGGTGATCGAAAATCTACATCCGGATACCGCCCACACTTTTGACTTCCGATCACCCGATCGCCCGATGACCCGATTTCTGCAATGACCCTATATCCATGACCGAGAAAATTCTCACCTTACTTTTTGCTTTTATCAGTGCTCTGGTGGCGGCTACGGGCTACTTGGGGATTACGCTGCTCATGGCAATTGAATCGGCATGCATTCCGCTGCCTTCGGAATTGATCATGCCTTTTGCTGGCTACCTTGTTTATACGGGTGCGATGAAGTTGCTTTGGGTGGCGACGGCGGGGGCGATTGGATGCAACCTGGGCTCGCTGGTCGCTTATGAGATTGGCTGTTACGGCGGTCGTCCGCTGGTGGAGCGCTACGGGCGCTGGGTTTTGATGGGACGGCGGGAACTTGATTGGGCTGACCATTTCTTTCAACGCTGGGGATATATGGCGGTATTTTTTGGGCGACTGCTCCCGGTAGTCCGTACATTTATTGCGCTGCCTGCAGGCGTCGCGCGCATGCCGCGCGGCAAATTTCACATTTATACATTTCTCGGATCGTGGCCGTGGTGCCTGGCGCTGGCTTACTTTGGGATGAAGCTGGGCGAGAACTGGCGGTCGCTGGGGAAATACTTCCACAAGTTCGATGCGGTGATTGGCGCGTTTCTGGTGGCAGGCATTGTGTGGTTTGTTTGGTCGCACTGGCAGAATCGGCTACGGGCTGAGGAAAGCTAGCTTGGATCGCTAAAATTCCCGAAATAAAATTACTCTGTCATCCTTCGCTTCGCTCAGGATGACAATCCGGAATTAAAGCGCGAGTTCAGGACTGATTCATACCAGCTGTGCTTGCTATCCGGGCCTAGCCAGTTGCGACGCGACTAACTTCCACTCCCCATCGCGCTTCCGCAAAACATCCATATAAACGTAACGGACGGCGGAGCGCTTGCCGTTTGTTTCCACTTCGTCTGATTCTGCTCCATGGACGACGGCGGTGTCGCCGAAGAGGCGAATCTTGCGCGCGGTCGAGATGATGGAGGGATAGCGGATGGCGCCGGTGCGAAAATTATTTAATATATCTTGTTTGGTGAAGGCTTGGCCGGCTTCGTTGTATTGCACGTAGTCGTCGGCAAAGATTTGGGACAGTACGGCTAGATCGGCGGTCATCAGGGCTTTGTCTCCGGCCTCGTGCAGGGCTAGGATCTGCTGTTCGTCGCTGTCAGTATGAGTATCATTTTGCTTTTCGCTTTGCGGATCTGACATCTACGTTCTCACCTACTTTCTTTGTCCATCTTCCACAAATGTGCAATCTCACGCTAGTCTTGAGAGCGACATGGGACTTCTGAGTCACCTTCTATATCCGTGGGGAATCATCTTGCAGGGGCTGGCCATCGTTCACTTCATACGGCGGCGGCCGGATAACTATTGGTTTTTTATCATTCTGTTTCTGGGCGCGCCGGGGGCGATTATTTATTTGCTGGTGGAGGCGCTGCCTGATATTGGACTGGTCGGCCAATCGTTTAAAGTTTTTCCGCGGCGGCGGCGCATTGCTGAGCTGATAGCTGCGATTCGGGAGAATCCTTCGGCAGGAAATTATGAAGAGCTTGGTGGCCTCTACATGGATGACGGCGACTACGCGCAGGCGCGCGCTGCCTTTGATACGGCAATTGCCGCGCGGGCCGATACTCTCGATCCTTTCTATCGGCGCGGAGTTTGCGCCATTCTTTTAGGTGACGCCGGGGCTGCGTTGCCTGACCTGGAGAGGACCGTCTCCAAAGAGCCGGACTATGATTTCGGACGAGCCGCCGGATTGCTCGCTCACGCCTACGCGCAGACGGGACAAAAAGAAAAGGCCGAGGCGCTCTTTCGGCAGGTGACGATTACGTCGACGTTGTCGGAGACATATTTGAATTTCGCGGAGTTGTTGGCCTCTGAGGGACGAAACGCCGAGGCACGCGAGTGGGCGCAGAAGGTGCTGGATAAGAAGGCGACTATGCCGGGGTATTTGAAGCGGCGAGAGAGACCGTGGTTTCGGCGGGCGAGCGAAGTGCTGAAGAGGGTGTCGACTTAGAAGGCCGGTGCGTTTACAGATTTTGCCACACGCATCGATCCAGTTTGCTGACGCTTGGATCGTCTGCCCGGTAGCGTACTAATACTTGCTGATGGACGAGAACGTTGTGACGAGCAGCGAGTACTCTCTTCTTTGAAAATTGCGGGAATAACGGTTGCCAAAAAGATTCACCCGTGTAAGGACCGTCGTCCCCGATTGAGAACTTGTAGGCTACGGCCAGCCGGAGCGTCTCGCCGCCTTCGGGATCGTGGACCCTCTCAACGTCGACTGCGGTGACCTCGCCAACTGTCTCGGGCCATCGCCAAGACCACAGTGTCGAAATCTTGTCGTATAGATTCTCAAACACAGTGGCTGCACAGTAGAAGATAGTAGACGCATTCGTCAAGATTGGCCGCCAGAGCTAGCTGCCCTTGGCCAAAATGCTATCCTTCCCTCGATGCGAATTTCTTACCTTGAATGCACGCGCTGCGGAGAGCATTTTTCTGCTGATCGTCCGCTGAATGTTTGCCCTAATGATGGTGGAGTGCTTTTTGTTCGCTACGATATTGCCGGGTTGAAAGGGAAGTTGCGCCGCGAAGATTTGTCGGGGCGCATGGCTAGCATGTGGCGTTATGCCGAGGTTTTGCCAGAACTTCCTGGAAATGAGAAGCCCGTTACGCTGGGCGAGGGATTTACTCCTTTGCTTCCCAGCCGCGAGTTTGCACATGTTTTTATCAAGGATGAAGGGCTGAATCCCACGGGATCGTTCAAGGCGCGGGGCATGTCGGCTGCGGTGACTATGGCTCGGCATTATGGATTGAAGAAGCTGGCGGCTCCTTCGGCGGGAAATGCTGGCGGGGCGCTGGCGGCTTATGCGGCGGCGGCGGGGATTGAGGCTCATATTTTTATGCCGAAGGATGTGCCTTTGGCGAATCGCATGGAGTGCGATTACTACGGCGCGCATGTCACGCTGGTGGATGGGCTGATCAGCGATTGCGGGCGCATGGTGGCCGAGCGCATAAAGAAAGACGGGTGGCCGAAAAATAACGACGGATGGTTCGACGTGTCGACGCTCAAGGAGCCGTTCCGCGTCGAGGGCAAGAAGACGATGGGGTACGAGGTGGCAGAACAGCTGGGGTGGAAACTGCCGGACGCGATTATCTATCCGACGGGCGGCGGCGTGGGGATGATTGGGATGTGGAAGGCGTTTGATGAGATGGAGGAGTTGGGATGGATTGGTGGCGAGCGTCCGAAGATGATTACGGTGCAGGCGGCGGGCTGCGCGCCGATTGTGAAGGCTTGGGAAGCGGGGAAGAGCTCCGCGGATAAGTGGGTCAGCGAGATGTGGGTTGGGGCTGAGACCTTTGCGGCGGGGCTGCGCGTGCCCAAGGCTTATGGGGATTATCTGATTCTCGACATCCTCGAAAAGAGCCACGGGACCGCGGTGACCGCGACGGACGAAGAAATTCTGGCGGCGATGCGACACTGGGCCAGCGTGGAGGGAGTTTTTGCTGCTCCTGAGGGAGCGGCGTCGCTGGTTGCTTATTGGAAGCTGCGGGCCAGCGGATTTTTCGGCGCCGAGGATACGGTTGTGCTGTTTAATACGGGGTCGGCCTACAAGTATCTCGATGTGATTGAGGCGCGGGAGAGAAAGGCGCGGGTCGAGTTGCCCGCTACGCGCAGTATTGGTGGGATCATCGGGCCGTATTAGGCTGCATGGACGCTACTTCCCAGCGCGAAGAGATGGTGCGGGTGCAACTTGCGGCACGCGGGATTCGCGATGCTCGCGTGCTTGAGGCTATGCGGCGCGTGCCGCGACATGAGTTTGTTCTCGAGGCTTATCGAGATGAGGCTTACGAAGATCATCCATTGCCCATAGGTGTGGACCAGACGATTTCGCAGCCTTATATTGTGGCGGCGATGCTGGAGCAGCTTGCTTTGCGGGCTGGTGACCGCATTCTTGAAATTGGCACCGGTTCGGGATATGTGACGGCGTTGCTTTCGGTGTTATGCGCGGAGGTGTATTCGGTGGAGCGTCATGCTGCGCTGGCGAGTGAAGCGGAGGCAACGCTGCGGCGCTTGGGATATTTGAATGTGGGCATTCGCACCGGCGATGGGCGGTTGGGGTGGGTGGAGTATGCGCCGTTCGATGCGATCCTAGTTTCGGCGGCTACGGCGGAGATGCCTCCGGCTTTGTTTGCGCAGTTGACGGAGGGCGGACGGATGATTTTGCCGGTGGGTCCGTCGTCGAGCCAGGAATTGCAATTGATTACGAAGAGCGGCGGAGAGGCTGAGGTGAAGATATTGGAAGGCTGCCGGTTTGTGCCGCTGGTGTAGGGCGCGGTGGACGGGGGGTTAGAAAGGAGAAAAAATCGCCTACCACCAAGGCCACTAAGAATCACGAAGGGCTTCATTACCCGATCGCATGCTGTCTTCCTGATTTGCTGTTTTACAATTGGTTTGTGGGATTCTTCCGAAATCTGAAGATCACGCTGGAGATGATTAAGTGGGAGCACTCGATTTTTGCGCTCCCATTTGCGCTTTGCGGAGCGATGCTGGCGGCGGGAGGGTTGCCGGCTTGGCGGCAACTGGCGTGGATCGTGGTCGCGATGGTTTCGGCGCGGTCGGCGGCGATGGCGTTCAATCGGTTGGCCGACGCTTCGATTGACGCAGCGAATCCTCGCACTGCTGCTCGTGCTTTGCCAGTTGGAGAGTTGACGCCGGCGTTTGTCAGCACTTTTGTTTTGGTGGCGTGCGGAATTTTTATTTTTGCCGCATCGCAGTTGAACCGACTGACGCTGCTGCTTTCCCCGGTGGCGCTGGCAGTGATTCTGCTTTATTCGTACAGCAAGCGATTCACGCGCTGGTCGCATTTGTTTCTCGGATTCGCGCTCGGCATCGCTCCGGCGGCGGCTTGGATTGCGGTGCGCGGGTCGCTCGATCCGCGGATTTTGCTGCTGACGGCGGCAGTGACGTTCTGGGTTGGCGGATTTGATGTGATCTACGCTTGCCAGGACTATGACTACGATTGCGGCCACGGATTGCACTCGGTGCCGCGGTATCTGGGAATTCGGAATGCGCTGGTTGTGGCACGTGTGTTTCACATCGTGATGCTTGGGCTGCTGATCGCTTTGATCGTTACGTTTGGCTTGGGGAAGTTGGCGATTGTCGGAGTGATCGCGGTGGCTGCGCTTCTGCTCTATGAACATGCCCTGGTGCGGCACGATGATTTGAGCAAGTTGAATGCGGCGTTTTTCACTATGAACGGCGTGATTTCGGTGGTGTTCTTTTTGTTTGTGGCGGGGGATTTGCTGCTGCGGCGCGGGTGAGATTCGGCGGTCGGATGCAAATTTCTTGATGGGCTGTGCGGCAGCCAGTTCTCGAAAAGCGCGAGAAGTAGCGCACCCCCCATTTGAAGCTGTGTTTACTCCTGCACATCGGCGGCGGTGATGGCATCGCGGGAGGCGTGCCAGATGCGCAGTACGCGCACATGCTGCTCGTCCTCGCGAACATCAAAAATGATTCGGTAAATACCGTTCCCTGTGCCGTACAGCAAATGGCGGGCGGGAAAACCGAGCTCTTTTGCCTCGGGGATGACGGGACACCGGGTGGGAAGCTTGTCCAAGCTGGAGATGGCCTCGAATAACCGCGTGAGCCACTTCTCCGCATGCCGGGGATCTGCCGCGCGTATGCGTTCAAACGCCTGATACGCGTCCGCTTCGGCGGGTGCGGCGAGGCTAACGAGATAGGCCATATTTGGCCCGCATCTCGTCTAACACCTGAGCGGCGGGCTTCAGTTCGCCCCGTTCCGCGCTCGCCATTCCCTCTTGAATTGCCGCGAGAGTTTCCATGCGGTGCAGGCGTTCCTGCATCAACTGGTAGCTGGCCGCGTCCTGCACAACGACCTCGGCCTTACCGTTCACGGTCAGCACTTCCGGGGCTTGCGTCTTTTTAAGCCGCGCGACATGCTTTTTATGGTTCCGCAGGAAATCGGTCAAGGAGTGGATTTCTCGGGTATCGAGCACGAGCGACCTCGCTGATTATTATCTGACAATTGTATGTTGCCATAGTAGTGGCGAAAGTCAATGAAATATTTTAAAGCCGTCCCTTTCCAAGCCACTTAGGAGCAGTTCTATTCAATATCATCGCTAGGCGAAGTGATCCTGCGCAAGGCTGGGTTATTATTAGGGAGATGCCGAACGCGCACGCTTTTCAGACTGACGACCCGCGCCTGCTCCCGATAAAAGATAAGGTTCTCGCCGGCGAGCGACTCAATGAGGTCGATGCGCTTGTTCTTTATGGGACGGGCGACATCCTTGCTGTGGGGTGGCTGGCCAACTGGGTTCGCGAGCGGATGCATGGGGACACGGCTTACTTCAACGTTAACCGCCATATCAATCCTACGAATGTTTGCGTCGCGGCCTGCCGGTTGTGCGCGTTCGGACGGAAGAAGGACGCTCCCGGCGCTTATACCATGGCGCTTGAAGAAGCCTTTCAGACGGCCGCTTCCGGATATACCGAGGCGATCACTGAGTTTCATATTGTCGGCGGATTGCATCCCGACTTGCCATTTCAATATTTTCTAGATCTGGTTTCGGGATTGAAAGAGCGCTTTCCGCAAGTGCACATGAAGGCCTTCACTATGGTGGAGGTTGCTTACCTGGCGAAGCGGTCGAAGCTGACGATCCGCGAGACGCTGGAGAAGATGAAAGAGGCGGGCGTGGATTCGCTGCCCGGCGGCGGCGCGGAGATTTTTTCCGACCGGGTGCGGCGTATTATTTGCGATCACAAGATTGATGGCGATCAGTGGCTGGATACGGCGCGATTGGCGCACCAGATCGGGCTGAAGTCGAACGCTACGATGCTCTACGGCCACATCGAAAACGATGAAGACCGAGTGGATCATCTGCTCAAACTGCGCGCGTTGCAGGATGAGACGGGAGGATTCCAGACATTTATTCCGCTGGCGTTTCATCCGGCGAATACTCCGCTGCAGCATCTTTTTACGACTACCGGGATGCTGGACATCAAACAGATTGCGGTGAGCCGGTTGGTGCTGGATAACTTCGCGCACATTAAATCTTATTGGCAGATGATGACTCCTAAGATCGCGCAGATTTCGCTGCGCTTTGGCGCCGACGACATTGATGGGACCGTGGTAGAAGAAAAGATTTATCACGATGCGGGAGCGACTACTCCGCAAGGGTTGCGGCGGCACGACCTGGTGCGCCTGATCAAAGAGGCTGGGCGCGAGCCGGTTGAGCGCGACACGCTGTATCGGGCGGTTACGCGGACGGAGACTTCGTTTACTGTATCGGTGTAGCGGCGAAATCGTTGGCGCTTCGGACTGAACGCCTAACCACAAAGGACACTAAGGAACACGAAGGAAATCTTGAGCTGATTTGCGGACGCGCAACTTCAGGATCAGCGGCTCATCCAATCATCATGGCAAAAGAACAGACGGCAGTTTTCGGCGGCGGATGCTTCTGGTGCATGGAAGCGGTATTTCAACGGTTGACCGGGGTCACTCACGTGGAGTCGGGTTACATGGGCGGGCGTGCCGACCAGGCGACTTATAAGCAGGTGTGCGACGGCGACACGGGGCATGTGGAAGTGGTGCGCGTCACGTTCGATCCCGACCAAATCAACTATCGCGAACTGCTGGACGTATTTTTCGGGATGCACGATCCGACCACGCTGAATCAGCAGGGAAGCGACGCGGGCGAACAGTATCGTTCCGTCATATTCTATGCAGATGAAGAGGAGCAGCGGATTGCGGAGGATGTGATTGCGGAGATGACGGCGGCGAAGGTGTTTCCTGAACCGATCGTGACGGCGGTTGAGCCGGCCGAGGAATTTTATGTGGCGGAAGGCTACCATCAGAACTACTACAACGAAAATTCGCGCCAGCCTTATTGCATGTTTGCCATCTCGCCGAAGCTGGCCAAGCTGGAAAAGAAGTATGCGGAAAAATTGAAAGCGTAAGGTCGGAAGCTCTGCAATCCCCGTTGCGAATCTAGGCTGCGGAATTGTGGTCTGGGGCGACGGGAGCAGGCGCGGAGTGGCTGTCCAGCAGGCGCTCCTCGAGCAGAAGCCGTCGCAGGCTGCGCAGATCGTTAAGCAGGCGGCTGCTAGTCTTCAGATGCTGCTCCAGTTTTTCTAACTTGAATTGGACGATTTGCATCGCCTGCACTCGCCGCTCCAGTTTCGCTTTTGTCGCCAGATCGAGATCGGTTGTGATCTCAGACTTGGCTTCGGCGATGGCCTCGACTAATAACTGCACATACTGGTGGGCGTTTTCTACACTGTCAAACGGTGTTTGAAGGCGACTGGTCAAAGGCGCGAGCTCCTGGGCTCGGGGAGTGTGCGACGCCGAAAGTGCGGCTTCCGAGTGCGCTACAAGTACATTATCTTCCTGTCAACACACTATTAGCGAATCTCGCAGCGCTGGCTAACCGCCGACGCCGGTCATTCCGTAGGCGCAGTAGGCGTTCAGTAGGCAGTCAGCTTCATCTCGTCGAGCCAGACATTGTAAGGTTGCTGGGCGTAGTCTCCGTCCATCTGAAAGGCCACGTCGATTTCTTCGAGGGTCCAGTCGGGTTGGTTGGGATAGTAGGTGTCGACGTTATATACCTGATCGCCGATCGTCAAACTTATGTAGTGGACCTGGTTGTCGACGCGCTCGAGGTTCCACACCAGATGAATCCATGTGTTCGCGGGAAAAGGAGTGCAGGGGAAAGGCGTCCGCTGCCATCCGGTTACGTCGTTCCAAATATCCCATACGCCGTCAGCTTTGAAATTACATTCTGAACCCCACACCCAGCGTTGCCCGCCGAAGGTCTGATTGGTGTCGAACTCCAGCGCCTGCGCGTAGTCGGGCTGATCGATGTAGAAATATACGTCATAGATGAAATGGCTGACGTTGTCTCCGACGGCCACGGGATTGAAGTACAGCATGTTGGAGTAGGGCTGGGTTCCACCCAGGGTGAAGTGGGCCGACTGGCCGTCGATGGAGGGCGATGATTGATTCTGAGTCATCGTCGAGACGGCGGTGCCCAAGCCTGCGGCGCAGATCTGTCCCGCGCGTCCTGATCCGGGGGGGGAAGGTTGCGGAGCAGGATTGCCATCCAGGCATACTCTGAATATTCGAGATCGTTGTCTGCGCTGCCTGGGTTGTCACCGTGACGGTGATGGGCGTGGCGGAGATGTATCCCTGGTTGTCTTCGGCCATGACTTCAATCGTATGCTGGCCGGGAGCGATAAAAATCTGCGTGTCGATTGAATTGTCGAATGTGAAGTAGACAGCGAGCTGATCGACATACACGCGCATGAAGAAAATCGGATTCTTCGGTGTGGCCGTAGCTACGACATTGATGGGCGAGGTCAGGCTTACACCTGCAGTGGGGTTGGAGACGGTTAACGGAAAATCAGTGGATGGCGTGGGCGGCGGAACCTGTGCTGGTGGTGCAGGGAGTGGGCTGGTGCTGGGCGACCAGGTGATGGGCACTGGGGGCACAGAGGGATAAGTAGGTTGAGTGGGTTGTGTCGGTGGGGGGGTAGATGCCGCTGAACTGGTGCCGCCGCAACCTGCGAGCGCGAAGCTCAGCGTTAGCAGAGCGACGATGCCAAGAAATAACTGGATGTTGCGAGCAGTAACATCAATGGATACGCGGCGCATTTAAAGATCCTCCCCACAGATAGCCGACGCAGGGCATCCAGCGGCTGACAGAGAAGCGCTAGACCTTACACCTTACGTGCGGGTGACGTAACTATGAGAGTCAGGGCGGGGACGTGCCATACCGGCGGATACCTAAGATCGTCTGTTAATTACCTGATTGGTTGCGGAATCGGTTTCCATTACCAGGGATGCAGTAGGAAGCACAGTGGATTACCCTAGCGAACAATTACGTGAACAACCACGATCATAAATCACCTCATCTTCTGCTGAGCCTGCGAGAAAGATGTGAATTTCCGCAGCGCAGGGAAGTAAAGGGGAGGTAGAAATGTGGCCAAAAGGAGTTTTATTCTGCTGCCTGTCGTTCTTGGTTCTGCCCTCGCTGGCGCACAAGTACTTAGCCAGGTATCGGGAGGACCAGGATCCGATCTCAAGACTTCGTATGTTGGGAGCGCTCTGACGTGTTCTCAAGCAAGTACGATCGCCGTGCCCAGGCCCCTTTTAGAACGGGCAAAACTCAAGGCTCGGCTTCTCACTCTTTTGCACGACAGCCTCTACGACGATGCGAGAGGAATCGTGAATATCGAGCGGGAAAAAGAGATAAGGAAACTTGCAAATAAACTGAAGAGCGACCGGGAAGATTATTAGACGGCAACTTGTGGCCGTTGCTCTGCCGGTAGCGAACTATTTTTGGTGGCAACCGTGATTCTGTGAGGTGACGGCAACCCCGTCACTTCACAGGCATCCAATGGTTGGTTGCTCACGGTTGTCGGCGTGTGTTCAAACGATGGTCGGGGTTCCTCAAGGAATTAGGCTGACCTGAATCCCAATGCGATCTCTTGCCGTCCCAATTATTTTCTAGCTATGTTTAGGAGCGCGCGCTAAATGGCTCTTCAATCGCAGCCCATCGTCTGGCCTGGCCGCCCTTATCCTCTGGGATCAACCTGGGATGGCGAGGGTGTTAACTTTGCACTCTACTCAGAGCACGCGGAAAAGGTGGAGCTTTGCCTGTTCGATGGTCCGGGAAAACGCGAGATGCTGCGAGTCACCCTTCCTGAGCAGACCGACATGGTCTGGCATGGCTATCTGCCAGAGGCGCGGCCCGGGCAGGTTTATGGATACCGCGTCTATGGCCCTTATGCCCCCGAGCAGGGCCATCGTTTTAATCATCACAAACTTCTGCTTGATCCTTATGGCAAGCAAGTGCAGGGAACCATTCAATGGAGTGACGCGCATTTTGGATATAAGCTCGGGCACAAGCAGGAGGACCTGTCATTTGACCGGCGCGATGATGCGGCAGGGATGCCGAAGAATCGAGTGATCGACTCGGCTTTTACATGGGGAACCGACATGCCGCCCCGGATTCCGTGGCACGAGACTTTAATTTATGAGCTCCACGTAAAAGGATTCACCATGTGCCATCCCGAGGTGCCGGCACACTTACGCGGGACTTATGCCGGCCTGGCGACGGCACCGGTGATCGAACATTTTACGCGCCTGGGGGTGACTTCGATCGAACTAATGCCGGTACACAGTTTCGTGGATGACCGCCAACTGGTGGAGCGCGGGCTGCGAAATTACTGGGGCTATAACTCGATTGGCTTTTTTGCGCCTGAGCCGCGATACCTGGCGAGTGGATCCATCACGGAATTCAAAACTATGGTTAAAATACTGCACTCGGCAGGATTGGAGGTAATCCTCGACGTGGTTTATAACCACACGGCGGAGGGCAATCATCTGGGGCCGACGCTATCTCTGAAAGGGATCGACAATAGCGCGTACTACCGCCTTGTGCCGGACAATATGCGCTACTACAAGGACTATACTGGCACGGGAAATACGCTGAACATGCAGCATCCGCGCGTGCTGCAGTTGATCATGGATAGTTTGCGCTACTGGGTGCTGGAGATGCACGTCGATGGCTTTCGCTTTGATCTCGCGGCGACGCTGGCTCGTGAATTGCATGAAGTGAATCGACTGGGAGCATTCCTCGACATCATCCATCAGGACCCTGTGCTCTCGCAGGTGAAGCTGATTGCCGAACCTTGGGACCTTGGCGAAGGCGGCTATCAGGTTGGGAACTTTCCTGTAGGTTGGGCGGAGTGGAATGATCGTTATCGCGACACGCTACGGTCGTATTGGAAGGGCGACGAGGGTTGTGTTGGTGACTTAGCCTATCGCATGACGGGTTCCAGCGACTTATATGCACACAGCGGGCGGCGGCCTTATGCTAGCGTTAACTTTATAACTGCTCATGATGGATTTACGCTACAAGATTTGGTGAGTTACAACGAAAAGCACAATGAAGCCAACGGAGAGAATAATCGAGACGGCACCGATAATAATCGCAGCTGGAATTGCGGAGCAGAAGGCCCGACCGATAGTCCTGACATACAGGCGCTGCGCGGGAAACAAAAGAGGAATCTCCTCGCCACATTGCTGCTCTCGCAAGGTGTGCCGATGATTTATGGCGGAGACCCAATCGGGCAGACGCAGACGGGGAACAATAATGCATACTGCCAGGACAATGCAATTAGTTGGGTGAACTGGGACGTGAGCCAGCAAGATCGCGACTTACTGGCGTTCGTGCAACGCATGATCAATCTGCGTAAACGTCATGCGGTGCTTCACCGCCGCCGTTTTTTTCAGGGCCGTCCGATCAAAGGCGCAAACGTAAAAGATGTGCTATGGCTGAAGCCAAATGGTCAAGAGATCAGCGAAGACGATTGGCGCGATCCTGGAGTGCGCTGCCTGGGAATGTTTCTGTCTGGTCAGGGATTGGATGAAACCGATGAACGGGGTAGGAAGCTCAGTGACGAAACGTTTCTTGTGTTGCTGAACGCATATCACGAAGACGTGCCATTCACGCTGCCGGAATTCCATCCTGGCGCGCGCTGGAGCGCGTGGATGGACACATCGCGAGAAGGCGGTTTGCGACCGGCTGAAACTCACGACGCTAGTGCTGCATATCCATTGCAGGCGCGCTCTCTGGTGGTGTTGATGGAGCGCCGGGGCAACGGCGGGAACGGCAAGAGGGAAGAGTCGAATGAAGCGGCGTCATAGGATGCCGTTTGGCGCCGAGTGTCGTAACGACGGAAGCGTGCGCTTTCGCCTGTGGGCGCCTGCGGCACAGAAGGTCGAGCTTTGTGCGGGCGATGTGAACCGGTCGACTCACATTCCTCTTGACCGGCTAGATGAGGGCTGGTTTGAGTTGGTCACTGATGCCGCCAAACCCGGAACCCAGTACCGCTTTCGCATCGATGATGGGCACAAAGTGCCTGACCCCGCTTCGCGTTTTCAACCCCGAGATGTGCACGGGCCGAGCGAGGTTATAGATCCTGACGCGTTCGCGTGGAACGATGACTTATGGCGGGGGCGCCGCTGGGAAGAAGCTGTTATCTATGAGTTGCACGTCGGCGCTTTTACGCCTGAAGGAACGTTTGCGGCTGCGCGGGAACGGCTCGACTATCTGGCGGAGTTAGGAATCACCGCGATTGAACTGATGCCGCTTGCGGACTTTCCTGGGAAGCGTAACTGGGGTTACGACGGCGTCTTACCATTCGCGCCTGATAGCACTTATGGCCGACCGGACACTCTTAAAGAGCTAGTGCAGAGTGCCCACAGCCGCGGCCTTATGGTTCTACTGGATGTGGTCTATAACCACTTTGGTCCAGAGGGAAATTATCTTAATTGTTATGCTCCGCAATTCTTTACCGATCGGCACCATACTCCCTGGGGCGACGCCATTAACTTCGATGGGCCGAAGAGCACGGTTGTGCGTGATTTCTTCATACAGAATGCCTTGTATTGGCTGACCGAATATCATTTCGACGGATTGCGGCTGGATGCAGTTCACGCCATCATTGACGACTCGGAGCCGGACATTCTCACGGAATTGGCGGCCGCAGCTCGGAAGGTCTCGGAGCCTGATCGCCACGTTCATCTCATCGTGGAAAATGAACGTAACCAGGCACGCTATCTCCGAAGAAACGAGTTATGCCGACCGCGGGCTTACACCGCGCAATGGAACGACGATATCCACCATGCGTTGCACGTTATTGTAACCGGCGAGAGAGACGGTTATTACTTGGATTATAATGATCGCCCGCTCGACTTATTAGGTCGTTGCCTGACTCAGGGGTTTGCGTATCAGGGAGAGCTGTCACAATATAGCGGGAAGAGTCGTGGCGAGTCCACTCGATGTTTGCCGCCGGGAGCATTTGTTTCTTTTCTCCAAAATCACGATCAAGTTGGAAATCGAGCATTCGGTGAGCGGATAACTCAAATTGCGGATACCCGGTCCGTTCGCGCAGCGATAGAGATACTGCTGCTCGCGCCTTTCCCGCCTCTGCTTTTCATGGGTGAAGAATTTGGAAGTAACAGGCCATTTTTGTTTTTTTGCGATTTTGACCTAGAGTTGGCTGAGGCAGTAACGCAAGGGCGGCGGAATGAGTTCGCTCGTTTTGCCAGATTCAACGACCCGACGGAGCGCGAGAAAATACCCGATCCCAACGCTGTCGGAACATTCGAGGCGTCTCAACTTGATTGGGACACGATCGACGAATCCTCCCACCGGCAATGGCTCAGCTTGTATAAACGATTGCTGCAGCTAAGATGCCAGCACATTGTTCCAAGATTGTGTACTGGATGCGGCAATAAGGCCGATTTCGTGGTCCTCCATCACAGTCAGGGCATCTCCGCGCAGTGGATGTGTGAAGATGGCTCGAAGCTTCTGCTGCGAGCCAATCTTGCAACGGCTCCATTGCCAGGACTTACTGCTCCTATCGCTCGGCTGATTTACGCAAGCGAAGGAGTTAGTGACGACATGCTTAGACAAGGAATGCTACCAGCCTGGTCTGTGGCGTGGTATGGGGAACCATGAACCTACGCCCGCACATTCCGCGCGCGACTTATCGGTTGCAGCTTAACCGCGACTTTACGTTTCTTCAAGCTACCGCGATCATTCCCTACCTCGCTACCATCGGCATAAGTCACTGTTACGTGTCTCCGTGCCTTAAGGCCCGGCCCGGCAGCATGCACGGATATGACATAGTAGACCATAACTCGCTGAACCCAGAGATAGGCAGTCAGGAAGACTTCGACCGCTTTGTTAGTGCTTTGCACCGCCATGGCATGGGATTGATTCTGGACATTGTACCCAATCACATGGGGGTGATGGGCAGCGACAATGCCTGGTGGTTAGACGTTCTTGAAAATGGGGAGGCGTCGATCTATGCCGGATACTTTGACATTGACTGGCATCCTCTGAAGGAGGAACTCCAGGGAAAGGTATTAGTGCCAGTGTTGCAGGATCATTATGGCGCTGTACTGGAAAGTGGCGATTTGAAGTTAGCGTTTAATTGTTCCCGGGGCGAGCTTGATATTGTTTATCACGAACATCGTTTTCCCATCGACCCGAAAGAGTATCCGCGCGTGCTGCAAGCATGCGCTGCGCGAGTTAGTGAAAAACTTGGAGAGCAGAATCCTGACCTGATTGAATTTCAGAGTTTGATCACCGCTTTTGGCCACCTGCCCGAAAGGCAGGAGGCGAAGAGCGAGCGCGTCGCTGAGCGCAATCGCGACAAGGAGATCCATAAGCACAGGCTGGCTGAACTTTGTGCGCGATCACCTGAGATCGACCACGCGATCGCACAGGTGATTGAGGGAATTAATGGAGTTCGCGGTGATTCCGCCAGTTTCGACGCATTGCACGAACTGATCAAGGCTCAGGCCTTTCGCCTGGCGAGTTGGACAGTCGCCTCAGATGACATTAACTACCGGCGCTTTTTTGATACCAACGACCTCGCTGGTATTCGCATGGAAGATGAAAATGTGTTTGAAGCGACTCATCGATTGGTTCTTAAGCTAATAGCAGAAGGCAAGGTCGATGGATTGAGGATCGATCATCCTGATGGTTTGTACGATCCGGCGCAGTATTTCAAACGGCTACAGACGAGTATTACGGCAGTTACAAGCGGGTCTGGCAACGACCCAGCGACGAGAGAGCGAGTCAGGAGTGAGACGTATGTCGTTATTGAGAAAATCCTTACCGGCCCGGAACGGTTGCCTGTTGATTGGGCAGTGTGCGGAACCACCGGATACGATTTCTCGAATCTGGTGAATGGGCTTTTCGTAGACTCGGCCGCCGCTATGCGGATGGAGCGTATTTACAGAAACTTTATTGCTGATTGGATTGACTACAAGGATCTGGCCTATGACTGTCGCAAGTTAATTATGCGAGTCGCTTTGGCCAGCGAACTGAACGTGCTTGCCCACCAACTTGCCCATATCGCTTTACTTAAGCGTCGCACCTGCGACTTTACGCTTAACAGCTTGCGGGACACTCTGGCGGAAATTGTTGCCACTTTTCCTGTTTATCGCACTTATGTTAGCCTCGCGGATATTTCGGAGGATGATATTCGCTATATACGAGCGGCGGTTTTGTCTGCGAAATGGAGAAGTCCGGCCGCGGATACCAGCATTTTCGATTTTGTCTCGGCGGTTCTTTTAACCCGTATTGCGGAAGGCCAAGACGCAAGTTATCGCAACGCCGTGATCAGGTTCGCCATGAAATGTCAGCAATTCACCAGCCCGGTCATGGCCAAGGGCTTGGAAGACACAGCCTTTTACCGTAGCAATCGATTGGTGTCATTGAATGACGTTGGCAGCGATTTGCGACGATTTGGAGTTACCACGGCTGAGTTTCACTTAGCCAATCAGGAACGTCTACATTCCTGGCCGCATAGCATGTTGGCGACCAGTACGCACGATTCTAAACGCTCAGAAGATGTGCGGGCACGGATCAATGTTCTGTCGGAAATATCGGGATTGTGGCGGCTTCGACTGCGGGACTGGAAGCGCTTTAATCGGCGCCATAAGCGGGTAGTGAACGAGACGCTCGCCCCTTCGGCGAACGACGAGTATCTCCTGTATCAGACTCTGGTCGGGGCGTGGCCATTAGAGCCCATAAGTAAGGAGGGTGATTGGAATTGTTTTCGCGAGCGCATAGAGACTTATATGCTGAAAGCGATTCGTGAAGCGAAGCAGAACACCAGTTGGATCAACCGCAACGAAGATTACGAAAACGCGGTATCGTCGTTTGTAAAGGCGGCGCTGACGCCGAGCGAAAAGAATCGTTTCCTCAACGACTTTATCCCCTTCCAACGAAGTGTCGCTCGCATCGGCCTTTGGAACGGCTTATCGCAGACGCTTCTGAAGTTGGCTTCGCCGGGAGTTCCTGACATCTATCAAGGGAATGAATTGTGGCAGTTTAGTTTAGTCGACCCAGACAATCGCAGCCCAGTGGATTTCGCGCGTCGGGAGCGGGCATTTGCAGATATTCGGCAATTAGGAAGCGACCCTGATGGGGTGGCGCGACTACTTGAGACTCCGGAAGACGGCCGGCTTAAGTTGTATGTAATTTGGAAAACTCTGTGCTTGCGTACGCAAATACCGCAGGTGTTCGAAACTGGAGCCTACGTGCCGCTGGGAGTTTCGGGCACAAAGGCTGATCATGTTGTGGCGTTTGTGCGAACTTCTGGCAATACGAGTATTGTTGTCGTCGCGCCACGGTTGATCGCCACCTTACTAAACGGGAACGACAGTAACAACGTAGATATCCCACCTATTGGACCGAGTGTGTGGGAGAATACTTACCTATTACTACCTGTGGCTAACCCGGAAGGCTATCGGAACTCATTTACGGGCAAAGACCTCGGGACACAGGAGATCGATTCAAACGGGGAATTCAAGAAGATTGCCATTTCGGAAGTGCTCGGCGAGTTTCCGGTCGCGCTTTACCTGCGAGAGTAGCGGCAACCTTCGCGATGGATATTAGTGCTAAACCAACGGCTGATCTGCAGTGACACGTATACAGCGGATGTTCGCGGAAGCTAGTTTTTACGAGCCTTGGGTTCTTTATTGTTATCTTTGTTTCCAAAGTCTGGGCCGAAGTGAATGTCTGACTTTGTTCCTGTCACTTTGACGGGGACTTCGGTGCCGGCGCCGTTCTTGCTGAAGAATGGGTCGGCAGGTTTCAGCAGCACGGACTTCCATCCTGTTACCATTTGTGAGAGTTTTGCGTCAAGGCGCGCCTTGCCGTGAAAATCGATTTCATTGCCATCCAGACTGTAGGTGCCCGTTAAATCTACTCGTGTTCCTGGAATTGTAAACTCGAGCTGAGAGAAAGAGAGCAGCCCATTGTTGAGAGCGAATGTGCCATTGAGTCCTGAGTGCACATCCTCAGCGGTAGCATTCTCAGTATCTTTTATCTTGCCCTGGCTTCGTCTACTCAGTGCATTGAGCTTCTGCTGAATAGGTTCATCCGTGAAATTGGCGTCTAACACCTTGAAGGTACCCGATAACTTCAGGCGATTGGTAAGGTCGGGTTGTCCCGGAGGAAGGTCAAACTTAGTTTGTAAACGAACGAAGCCAGTGACAATGGGAGGATTCTTGTGAACGGCCAATTTCAAGAGATCTTCTATTCTGCCTCGATCGATCACGACATTAAGTATGACGTGATGACCTTTAATGTCTTTGGTTCGCACGACCGAGCCGTTTGCCAGCAGGAAGGTATTGAGGAGCTTCGCCTTGACCGGTTGAAGGTAGGTATCTCCACTGGTTCCGTCAACAATGGCGTGAAAATCAGTGTGTAGGGGGACAGCACGATCACCTGTTGCAATGCGAAAATCAGGTATGTCGGTTGCACCGTCGACGACAATGTTCTCTAAAATGCCGGCATACCTTCCGGTAGATGAGAGGGTGCCGCCTAGACCGTTGATGGTTCCTAAATCTGCATCGTGGAATGAATAGGTGCCCCTGATGGGAGTGTCGCGCGGATTATCTGCCTGCCATGGACCAAACAGACCACTGGAAATGATCCGCCCTACGGGTTTGGGATTGGTGAGGCTGGCATCGAAATGCATAGGCTGGTCGGAGCCGATGCGCGTCATTCGCAAGCTCTCGATGTCAAATTCGACAGGCAGTTTGCCGGGCCGCAGCGTGTTCACGATGAGCTGCGCCTGATCACAGATAAATGTATCGACAATGATCTTTATTTTGCCGTCTTGAGGTCTCATGTTATTCAATTCGTCACGGTGTTCTCTAGGCGGCAAGTTCAACTGCAACCCTCTTACAAATACCGTGTCGACATGTGTCGGAGTGCGAAGAAATTGACGAATTCCAAGATGAAACCGGAATTCGCTTACGCTAATAATTGGTTGGAAGCCAGGTTCGTGATTGTTTGGGTCGGTTTCTCCGAAAATTCTGAGGCCGGAGCCGGAGACGAGAAGTCCCTTTACGAGCGAAACATGAAAGGCGTCCAGTTCAACTCTGCTTTTGAATCTTGTCGATAAAGTTTCAATGACAGAGGCACGCAAGATGGGCTCAGCGCGGGATACGGCTATGGCAATAAAGGCGAAGATGACGGCGGCGCACACTACGGCGATGGCGCCAATCCAACGCCAGCGGCGCGATTGCTTCACTCTTCGCAAGTGTGGTTCGGCTGCTGTCAACAGTTGCGACCAATTTTGTTAGATGCCATCACAACCAAGGACGTTTGCCTTTAGTAAGCAGGGCGAGACGGCGGGACAGGTCGGGCAATCCGTCCCCGTGTCGCGCGCCGTCTGGCCCAGTCGTGCCCGCCATGTCAAGCAGCTTTGTCAGCCTTAACGTTCGCAGTATCGGCGATGCCGGTAAGAATCATGTCCGCGTGCTTTTCTTCCTCCAGCGTCTGGTTGAGCAGGGTTGCGTCCTCTTCGTTTCCCAGAATGTCGGCGAAGGTGCGCACGGCGCCATAGGCAGCCATTTCGTAGTGCTCGACTTTCTGGGCAGCGGCGATGATGCCCGCGTCCCGAACCGATTCGTCTGCTGTGTCTTTAATGACATCCTCACCTTCGGTAATCAATGCCGCGATGCCTTTGCACTTCTTGGAATCGACGGAACCCTGCACCTGATTCAGAATACGCTCCAGGCGCGAGACGTGTCCCTCAGTTTCCTGGAGATGAGTTTGCAATGCATTCTTCAAGTGCGGATCGGTTGCCTTGTCGATCATTTTAGGGAGAGCTTTTGTGATTTGAGTTTCGGCGGAATAAAGCTGTTCGAGTTGATCAACGTAAAGCTTACGGAGACTGTCTAGGTTTGCGGGAAAAAAGTTCATATTAACCTCACGGATTTATATTGACTTACTACAGTTATAAAATTGGCTCGCGTGCTGCGAATAAAAGTGTCGCCAGTTATGCTCTTGAGAGCCAGCAAATGAGGTGTAAGGACCGCCCCGCGCCGCTAGGCAGCCTTTCGAGTGCGAGCGGCTTTTATCGCTGCCGCGCTGCGCGCTTTCTTTCCTCGTTTGGCCGCCGCGCTTTTGGCCTGGCGGGCCAGGGCTGGTTTGCTGACGGAATTTCGGGGCTCGCGCTTCAATGCTTTTTCGGTCGCGCGGGAACGTTTAGCGGATACCTTCCGCCGCGGGCTCTCACTTGCCTTTTCGTCTTGTGCTGCTTTTTTCTTTAGTGCTGAAGAGCCTTTTGGGGGTGGGAGTTTCACGCCGGCGCGTCGCGCTTTTGAAAGGCCAATCGCTATGGCCTGCTGGGACGAGCGGGCTCCGTGTTTGCCCTCCCGGACATGATGTATCTCTTCGCGCACGAACTCGCCTGCCTGGGTCGAAGGCGACTTACCTTCGCGAGCGTCTTCTCTCGCACGGTCGATTGTTTCCTGGTCGGGCATTGGGCATCCTTCCGCTATCGATTCAAAACCGATTTTAATGGGAAGGGCAGATGTGGCCAATCCACGATTCACCCTAGGGCAGTGCCCATTTCTGGTAGTGAGAAGTGTTGCGGATACGAACGGGCATTGCTACGAACTGAGCCAATCTCGTTGCATGGCGATTGGTCCGGTTACCAACTCATATCTTTTCAGCGGCATCTCACCTTCGCTCGCACGGTCGGCGCTTCCTTCATCGGGCGAATCCTTGGTTTAGCTCGTGAAGGCACGCAGCGTGGATTACTTGTAGCTGATCAATCGTCTTCTTGCGTCTTCTTATGCGTTTCTCGGTATTGACACTTCTAATGCTCAGCAGAGCTTTTGGCGCGGCGCAGGTTTTTTCCATGGGTCCGCAGGGGTTATACAACGGGCAAACCGTAAGTGCAATCGACTTGATTGCGAATCCTCACCGGGATGTGGAACCTCTTCGCGGGTCGGTTGTTCAAAAAGCAGGGGAGCCGTATGACCAGGAGAAAGTGCTCGCCAGCATTTCCGCGCTGCAACAGAAAGGCGATTTCGACAAAGTAACCGTCAATGTGATTCCGGATACCTCCGGTTTGCGCCTCAACGTTCTGCTTGAAGCGGCTTATTACCTGGGCATGATCGATTTTCAAGGTGTGGCAAAATCATCGTTTTCATACGGCCGTCTGCTGCAAGTCGTGAACTTGCAGGAAGAAGATCCTTATGACGCGGCACGCATACCGCTCGCACAGGAAGCGCTATTGCGATTTCTGCAGCACGACGGATATTTTCGGGCGAAGGTCGATGTGGAGTCTCAGATCGACGACTCGCACGAAAGTACAATTTCCAATTTATCGGCGCAGGGCTCCGTGGACGTGGGAGGAGTGTCCGTGGACGGTAAATTTCACACCAAGTTTTGAGTCAGGCGGTACGGTCCTGAGGCTTCGCAATGGCAGAGCTATCTCGCAGCCGGGAGGGTGTGGCGCGATTTTCCTTTTCCAGTTCCGCATTGAGTTGTCCCCCGACGACGAAAATGAAGTATGCCCAATAAAGCCAGGTCATTAAAGCCATGAGGCCGCCCAAAGTTCCGTAGATTCGGTTGTAATTAGCAAAATGGCGAAAATAAATTCCGAGCAAAAGAGAGAGACCCATCCAGCAGACGACAGAAAGTATTGCGCCCGGCAGCGTGGCACGAAGGCGTTGTTTCACGTTGGGAGCGAGAAAATAAACCGTCTGCACGGCAACGATGGTGAAGGCAATCGCGAGAGTTTTGTGAATCAAAGGCCAAAGGAAGGTGAAAACTCCGGACATCGACATTCTGCCGGCGAGCCACGCGCCGACTCTTGAGCCGAGGACCATGCTGGCCACAGCGCACATCAGAAGCGCGCCAGTGATGAGGGCCAAACCGAGCGCCAGGAGCCGCGTCTTCCAGAACGGGCGCTGATCAGTAACATTGTAGGCAGCGTCGAGTGCATCGATCATCTCATCGAAAGCGGACGACACGAGCCAGACCGTGCCCAGGGTTCCGAGCGAAAGCCAAGCGCGCAGGTTTGCGCCGAGCACTCCGATAAGCACAGAGTAAATTGTCGGCATCACTGCGTCAGCCGGCAGCACGCGCGTCATCGCCACCAGCACGTCGGCAAAGAAGTTGGGCAGTGGAATATAGGCCATCACGGCGGAGAGCAAGATCAGCGCGGGGAACACAGACACGATGGTGTAGTAGGACAGAGCAGCCGCGGCTTGGAAGGTCTGGTCTTGAAGCGCGTCGTGGTAGGCGCGTCCGATCGCATTCTTAGCTTTCGTAAATGTCATGCCCATGGATTCGGTGCAGCGCCCGTGAGGGACCTTCTGCAAAATATACATTACATACAAACCTGTGCAGGGGTTGGCGATGTAGTGGATTACGAACTAGAAAACAATCCGGTGTCGATGAGTGAAAGAGAGGAGGAAACCAGACGAGGGGCGCGGACGCTGGAGGGCTGCCCGCGAATTACGCCTGACGTGTGCCCTCCAGCCGCGCTATAGGGTCGTGTGCTTACGCCGCTCTGCCCGTGCGACGGGCACCTAGAAATTCCGCCTCTGCCTGGAGCCAGTCTTCGACTTCGAAGCCGTCAACCTTGCCGCGCTCCTCATAGAGTTCATAGGCTCTTCGCCGAACTTGCTCTTGCAGATCGGCCGGAGCCTGGAGGGATTGGACTGGCTGTTCTTTGTTGGGGCTGTCGCTTTTCATTTCAAATTCCCTTTTTTCCAGTTTCATTTTTGATTCTCCTTTCGAGAGAGGACACCTCTCGCGTCTATTTCGTAGATTGATTGAGATAAGGTTGGACAGGACAAGAGCCGCGCCCTCGCGACTGCCGTCGTCACATCTTCTTAGATTGACTGTACACCCAGGGCAGCAAAATTGGGAGTACGGTAATCGCTGTATTGAATCGTAATGTTATGTAAAAACGAAATCTGGCGATTTGGTTGGAGAACGGTCTGCCGCACAGTACGGTCATTCTGCAGCCGAATTTACAGCCTGCACTGGATAGCTGGGAGGACGATCCGACGGTAGGTTGAGAAGGTGGAAAAATCTCTACTGCTTAAAGAGTTCTCAGGAGGCTGTGCGATGAAATTACAAAAGAAGTTGGCTACTTGCCTCGCGGCATTGACCATGTCGGTTGTGGTCATGGCGGGCACCAGTTGGGCCGAAGACAAATCAGATGTCGACAAACGAATTGAAAAGGCTGCGGATGTTCTTAACGAAATTATGAGCACTCCGGACAAAGCAATTCCAGACAAGGTGATGTCGGACGCGAAGTGCATTGCCGTCGTACCTTCGATGGTGAAAATTGCGGTCGGCTTCGGTGGCAATCATGGCAAGGGAGTAGCCACTTGCCGTACCGAGCACGGCTGGAGCGCACCCGCTCCCATCACGGTTACTGGCGGGAGCTGGGGTTTGCAGCTCGGGGGGCAGGCCGTCGATCTCGTGATGATCGTTACCAATGACGACGGGATGCAGCATTTGCTCGCGAGCAAATTCAAGATCGGCGCGGACGCTTCTGCCGCGGCTGGCCCGGTGGGACGTGATGCCGGCGCCGACACGGACTGGAAGATGAAGGCGGAAGTGCTGACTTATTCGCGCGCTCGCGGTCTATTCGCCGGCGTCGACTTGAGCGGCTCGGCGATCACGCAGGACAAGGACGAGACGCGGGTTCTTTACGGCAGCATGGAGTCATTTCGGGACATTCTCGATGGACAGGTAGCTCCTCCAGCCGGCAGCGAGCCCTTCCTGGCCACGGTCAGAAAGTACTCTGCCCAGTCGCACAATCAGGAACGGGGAGCGCTAACGCACTAAACATTAATGCTGTGAGCAACCGAAGTTTCATCGTGCGTGGTCTAATCTTGCGTCTTAGTGACGTTTGAAATATTGGACCGCGCGCTCATGAGCTTCGGCTGCTTTTCTTGTGGCGAACGTACCGAGATTGCGCCTGTGTCCAGTCTTCGGGTTTTTCTTGCGCGAGTAGAGGCGGTACTCGCCGGATTTGAGTTTTCGAATCATGGGTACTCCTCAGGTCTCCTCATTAACTTCAATGTGAGACTTCGATTTGATGCGGCCGGAGGAATGAAGGTAGGGCTGGCTGCCTACAGCAAACAGGGGCTCGGATTACACGGTTCCTACGATTCTTTCTTTCGCGGGCATTCACTAATGTGAATGCAGGTCAATTATGCCTAAGAAGGAAAAGTATGAAAAATGCGCGTAGGCGCCGCTTTCTGTAACGCAAGGTTAGCTGAGCGGGATCACTGGCGATTGACACAATAGGCGTCTAGATCATAAGGAGAAATGAAAATGGGAACCATTCTGTTGATCATCTTGATTTTGCTGCTCGTCGGTGCATTGCCAACCTGGCCCTACAGCAGTGGATGGGGATATTACCCCAGCGGCGGGCTCGGATTGGTGGTCGTCATCGTGCTGGTCCTGGTCTTATTGGGACGAGTCTAGCTGCTTCACAAGACGATTTTTTCAAATGCTGCACATTTCTAAAACTATAGGAGAGTGAACGATGAACTGGGATGAAGCCAAGGGCAAGTGGAAGCAGATGAAAGGTTCGGTGAAGACGCAATGGGGCAAGCTCACCGACGACGATATGGATGTTATCGCGGGACAGAAGGACGTTCTCGTAGGCAAGATCCAGGAGCGCTACGGCATCGCGAAGGACGCAGCCACCAAGCAGGTTGACGACTGGAATCCTCCAGTGGTGGTCGATGACCCTAACCCTCAGCGCGAGCGCGACCTGCAACGGGAGCGCAAGGCCAGCTAAATTAAATGGTCGATAGTGAGCGGGCACAGGTGTGTCCGCTCACGACTTACGCAACCCTGGCCTTGGTGGATAAGCGCTGGTGGACCAGCTAACATAAGCAGTTAGTAGTGCGCAGTAACTCGACTAACCCTCCTGCAGTAACTCCTGTAAACATTAAAACCAACTACAGCACGTTATATCATCACTCGGCTAACTTCTATTACTCTGCTGAAAGCGTTTCGATGGAGTGTAGAACTACTCTTATAACGACAGACGGAGATGACTTTGGCATGCATTTTGCTAACGCACAAGACGCGCAGCGTGGGGATAGGTCATGGCGTGTCGCCGCTGCCGCGAGCATGATTTGCTGCTTTCTGTGCTTGTGCACTCCATCGTGGGGCAGAGCACGTCGGCGGAAAACAACCTATCGGCCGGCGAACTATTGCGTCGCGCTGTCGACGGAGAGTTGAAGGGACAGGCCGACGATCATACGCATTGGATGTATCAGGTCAAAGAAACTCATTCCGGCAAAGAAGAAGTCAAGTGCGTGGTTCAGACCAAGCAAGGTAAGCTTGATCGCCTGCTTTTAGTAAACGGAAAATCCCTTTCTGCGGAACAACAAAAACAGGAAGACCGCCGCATTGCGATCCTGTTGAGCAAAGCCGATGTAACCAAAAAACGGCAGCGGGCTCAGCAAAAAGATGCGCGCCAGACGGAGGATCTATTCCAGATGCTGCCTAACGCGCTGACGGTGAAGTACGGAGAGCGCAAGGACGACCTGGTGGAACTCCTCTTCGAGCCCAATCCGAAGTTTGACCCGCCTACTCGGGAGGCGTCAGTGTTTCATGCCATGGAAGGGCGGATCTGGATCAGCGTTAAAGAGGATCGGCTGGCCGAAATCGAAGGGCACCTTATAAGAGAAGTTAAATTTGGCGGCGGGCTGCTCGGGTACCTGGATAAAGGTGGAGAGTTCCACGTCAAACAGTCAGAGGTGTCGCCGCGCCATTGGGAGATCAGCCTGCTGCACGTCAATATGCATGGCAAGGCTTTGTTCTTCAAGACGATCTCGGTGCAGCAGGACGAGAATCGAAGCAATTTTCGGCAAGTTCCTGACGATCTGACGCTTGCGCAAGCGGCTGAGGAATTGCAAAAACAGTCAGGGGTGAAATCAGCGCAGGGCGATCGTCATGATCGGCCGGCCGCTCAGACGCAGTCGTCCCCTAAAGCGACGCAAAAATCGGGAGGTGTTTTATGAAACTCGCAGTGTGTGTATTGGCAGTTGTGATCGCGGGATGGTGCTTCGGCCCTGTCCGGGCGTCAGCTTCTGGGGGCGGGATCGATCCAGTTTTCCATCCGCCCAAGCGTCACTCCAGCAATCATCGTATCCGCAGCCGCAATCGTCCTGGGATTTGACGACGCCGGAGGTTCAGCGGTTGATCGAGGACCGACTAACTTCGGAGTCGGCGCTTGAGAATACGAGGATCGGCGTCAAGACCGACGACGGCGCAGTCGTGTTAACGGGCAAGGTTGCCGACGACAGGCAACGCGAACTCGCAAGCGAGATAGCGAAGGCCTACGCAGGCAATCGGCGTATTGAAAACCAGATCGAAGTTCGCGGAATTTAGCGGGAACTTTAACGCCAAGATTGCTAACGCAAAAAATTAGGGCAGAAGACTTTAAGACTTACGAAAAGGGGCGTCAACAAATTGAGCATTACTTACAGTATTGTTATTCCGGCCTACAACGAAGGCGAACGTCTGGGAGCAACTCTCGAAAAGGTCCTTGCCTGTGTGAATCAACGGGGATGGGATACCGAAGTAATCGTAGTCAATGATGGATCGCGGGATAATACGGCAGAGTTAGTACGCGCCTACGCCGAACGGGATCCGAGGTTGCGACTGGTGGAGAATCCCGGCAATCGCGGCAAAGGTTATAGCGTCCGCCACGGCGTGCTGCAAGCGCGCGGAGATATCATTGTGTTCAGCGACGCCGACCTGTCTTCGCCGATCGAGGAGATGCCGAAGTTGCTCGAGGCGCTGGCGGCCGGGGCGGACATTGCTGTCGGCTCCCGGTGGATGCAGGCGGAACTGCAGAGCAAGCGCCAATCGCTGGCTCGCCAACTGTTTGGCAGAGTATTTAATTTGTTGTTGCGGCTGATTCTCGGCCTGCGCTTCAAAGATACGCAATGCGGATTTAAAGCTCTCACCAGGCAGGCCGCGCGAGCGATTCTCCCATTGCAGCGGATTGATGGCTGGGGATTCGATCCTGAATTCTTTTTCTCGCGCGCAAGTTCGGCTTCAGGGTGACACAGGTGGCAGTGCGGTGGGCGCACAGCGAAGGCACGCGGATCAATCCGCTAATTGACGGCGCGCGCATGTTTCAAGAGATGGTGCGCATCCGCTGGTGTGACCTGGATGGCAAGTATGAGGGTGACGGGGCAATCGGCGCGCGGCCCGGTGGGGCGCTGTCTGAAGAAGCTGCGTCGGAAGTTTAACGTCGCGTTTTCAAAACGGAGGCGGGCGTTCTTAGAATTGAAATTGCGCTGAATCAGAACTTAAATCGGCGTAGATAAGTGTTGGCTCCATTCAGAGAAACAGTAAAAATCTGAACTTCGTTACCTCATATCCTCCGCCGATTCTCTGACACTGTTCGTCTTCGAGAGTCCGACCCTCTGGTTCTTAAGCACGCCCCGATTGCGCTTTAGATGCGAAAATGCGCGATGGGGACGAAAAAACTTTGGCGTAGCATCAAGAGTTGTTTGGGGATCGGCTAAATGGGTAATTACAGCCCAGAGGACGGTGAAATACAGGTTGAAGTGGATGTGATCGCCGTTGGCTCACGGCTATAGTCGACTGAGCATTCGATTCGAAGGCAATTTTGAAGGGGGGCATCATGCTTTATTGGACCCTAATGTTTCTGGTAATCGCGGTGATTGCTGGAGTCCTGGGCTTTACTGGCGTAGCGGTTGCTGCCGCGGGTGTCGCGAAGCTGCTGTTTTTCGTCTTCCTGGTGCTCTTTGTGATTTCACTTTTCGCCCACCTGACGCGACGCGGAACATCTGTCTAGATTTGTCGCAGCTTTTTAAGTCGCACGTCGAAGGACGCGATGTCGGGCCGAACCTGGCCGACATCCGTCCTCGGCGTATGCGGTTGTGAAAACGTGTTTTATCGGCTACTTCTGGGTTCCGACCCGCTGAAATTCCTGTCCGCATTCTCTTATCCCACATTGAAAAGAATGAAGTGCGGGATGATATTTTTCCCAACCTTTGCAATCATTTGCGACAACTAAATAGAAGGATGTTATTCAATTCCGAATGGGGCCGAAAGCCCCGTACTTTGTGAGGAGGAAATTTTCATGGCAGATGATATGGACAAGAAGAATCAGCGGGACAATCAATCCGGACAAGGCCAGCAAGGCGGTCAATCCGGCCAGGGCCAGCACGGCGGCCAGTCGGGTCAACAGAATCCGCCCAAGAAGAGCGGACAGGGCGGCGAGGATGAGCACGAACAGGACCAGAATCGTCAACGTCGCGCTTAGTAGTCTGTCCCTCTCATAACTAAGGATCAACTGGAAGTCCCGGCCCGTTATGGGCCGGGACTAATTTTTTTCTCCGATGAAGAATGAACGTTTACGAGGCAGCTCAATGGCGGCGAAGAAAGCGAAAGAACAGCTAAGGCAAGAGCCACTTCTCAGCGCGGTAGCGCGCAAACTGGGCCAGGCAGCGGGCACGGTTACTAATCTTACCCATGGACTACTTGCTCATGGGTCAGCGGAGGATTCTTCGGCGCTTTCGGCGACGATTGCAACTACGGTTCGTCGGGCCAAGAATCAGAGGACGAATCGGAAAACGAATCAGGGAACAACAGCGCAACCCGCCGTCACGCGAAGTGTGCCGCATCGCAAGAAAAAAAGCCGTCGCGCCGCTGCAACCGGGAAGTCGAAGCGCGCAGTTGCTAAACGTACGCGATCGCACGGCCAAACGGCCGAGGGATCTACTGGCTCAGCAAGGCAACTCACTCCCAAAGTACGAGAAACTCGCGCACGCCCATCCGGCCTCGATCAAATCGATCGCTAAGTACGCGCCTTAGTATGACCGCAGTTTGGATGCCTGCGCGGCATAGGTTTCAGAGCCACGGATCAAGCGACCTAGTTTTTATCAATAAAAAAGCGGACCCGGAGAGAGGCGGGTCCGCGTAGAAAAAAGGAGAAGCCGAAGCTATCTGCTAGTCCGAGAAAATCAATTCGAATGCGGCGCGGCCGATCCGCTGGCGGGCGGGCAAGGTGCGCTAGAAGATGTTCCGGGCGTGGTTGAAGTGCCTGGAGTAGTGGACGAACCTGCGCTGGAGTTCGGCGAATTGGACGATCCCGAATTCGGGGTTGCGTTGCCGGTCGTTCCCGGAGCTGCTCCTGGCATATTTCCGCAAGGGCCGCCACCGGGGCTGGTCTGAGGGGTGTTCGGATTGACGCTAGAAGGCTGTGTATTGTTGCCCGGCGTCGGTTGGTTCGGAGAATTCGACCCCGGGACGGTGCTCGGGGAAGTCGGAGTCGACGTGCCTCCAGGCGGCGTTGCCGTACTGCCAGAGGGCGCCGTAGTTCCACCCGGGGCTGCTTGGCCCGCGGATCCCGCTGTTCCGCCCGGTGCGGCTCCTCCAGCAGGTGCGCTCTGAGCCATAACCCAAACCGCGCACAATAGAAGCATCGAAAATAAGGTAAGTTTTGTTGCAGACATTGAAAAAGCCTCCTGCGGCGTATTTTTATGTGATTCCTCGAAGGACGAGGAATCGTCCAGACGACAGTGTGCGCGTGAAGGCCGAATGAAGCACATCCAGCGTATGCCGTAGATGGCCTGCGAACAATCTGGTAGCGAGACGCTAGATTGGAATGCGGGAAACGGAGGTTGGGAAGAGGCCTTTCGCCAGCTATACCGGAGAGACTTCTTACTGGCCGGTCTCGGTGAACACGGCGGGCGTGGATATGCCCGTAGCGGTTGCGCTGATATAGACCGTTCCTGGAGTTGGCGGAAGCGTGTACACCTGGCTGGCGGTTCCGGTGTTGCTGGTGGTTACCGGATTGGTGTAGGAGAATGATCCTCCAGCGCCGCCATCGCTGAAGTTTACTGCCACGCCGGAAACTGGATTGCCATATTGGTCGGCAACCACAACGCTCAATGCTTGTGGCAGCATTGAGCCGGCGGTTGCGAACTGGTTATTTCCGCCACTGATCGCGACCGTGGCGGGCGCGCCGGCGCCCACGTTCACAGAGAACTGGGTATTCAGACCGTTTACGGCAGCGGTAATCGTAATCGTGCCGACCGAACTGCCGGTTGTGTAGTTGACCGAAACTGTTCCGCTGGAAGTAGATGTTGCGGGGCTCCCGGTCACAGTTCCGGACGGCGCGGAAAACACGACCGAAACACCGGTGACCGGATTGCCCGATGCATCGTTGACCTGCACAACTAAAGGTTGCGGCAACGCTGTATTTACAGGAGCAGTCTGGTTGTTTCCTGAAATTGCAACCAGAGCGGCTGGCGCATCGCCGGTGGCGTATTCCGTGAAGAGCGCCGTTGTGTTCACTCCGACCGCGCTGGCCGTAAGCTTATAGGTTCCGGCTGTATTCGGAAGCTGGTAACTCACGAGAGCGAATCCGCTGGCATTCGACACAGCCATGCTGGGAGTCAGCGTGCCGGCATGACCGTTGTCTACGAACGTAACAGTAACGCCGGGCACGCCGTTGCTGTAAGCGTCCTGAACCTTGGCTTTTAACTGGGCGGGCAGGATGGATCCCGCCTGTCCTGTCTGCTTGTTACCGGTTGCGAGAACAACTTTAGTTGCTGGTCCAGGCAACGCGGTTTCTACGAATGTCAAGCTTCCGGCCAGGGTGGAACTGGCGGTTATGGTGTAGGTGCCTGCGGTTTTAGGCAAGGTGTAACTGGTCGACACGTTGCCGTTGGCATCGGAAACGACGCTGGCGGGATTGAAAACCCCTCCCTTGTTGCCGTCGCTGAAGGTCACGGTCACATTCGGAATTCCAGCTCCGCTGTAAGGATCGATCACCTGCAACTGCAGCGGCGCAGGCAGGGTTGTGAGTATCTGAGCGCTCTGACCGCTGCCGCTGACCAATGTGAGACTCTGGAAGAGTCCGTAGACTTGGAGGGTCGTCCGCGTGGCTACATAAACCTTGCCGTTAGCTACCGTCTGAGTTGCGAAGTGAGCGACGGTTGGCAACTGATCGCGTGTTTTGTTCTGGGCGGAACTGTAAAGCATCGCCATGGTGGTGGCGTTGAAGGCATACAAATTGTTTCCGCTGATTGCCCACAAAATTCCGTTGCTGTTGCCGTTCGCTGAAATCGACGGCGAGTGAGCGCCCGTATAGGTCTGGGCTGTGTTTATCGGTGTGCCCAGAATTCCGCCGGATACAGGAAATGCCAATAGGGGCGATGCATCGGGCTCGAAGTAAACGGTATTGTTCCAGTACGCTGGAGAGCTGAACAGCACGTCCCTTTTTGAGCCTTCCTGCGCACCCGGAATCAGAGGGAATTCTTGGATGATCTGATTATCGTTCCCCGATGCGGAGAACATTCCCATGTTGTCGCGATTGAGAACATAGACGAAGCCCTGTTTGCCGGCAGCGACGAGTTCATGAATATTCGGACCGTCCTGATCGGGAAGAATGAGAACTCCCGTCGAACTCAAGTCCAGATCGTTAGCATTGAGGAAGGCAACGTCCCAGGGAGTGAAGTAATCGCCCACCGTGAGATAGGTGGGATCGAGCTTCAGCACGCTGTTGCTGTAGGTTTGGCCGCCTTGCGGAATGTTGTAGCAACTGGTGCAGGATTCGGCCGTCTCTACAAAGATGTTGTTGTTCTCGTCGGCGGCGAGCCCGTTGCCAGTTTGCCAGATCGAGGTCAACCCGTGATCCGGCGAAGTGTTGAAGACGGCGGTTTGCGCCAGGCTGGTTTCATCGTAGGCCAATACCCAACCGCTGTTGTCGTCGTTGCAGGAGTTGGATCCGAAGCCGATATAGATGGTGCCATTCAGCAACAGCAATCCGGGACGGTTTAGCTGATGCAGGCTGTTGAAGACGGTGACTTGCTCTTGATTGCTTGTGCTCGTGGCGGAGATGACAATCGGGCCACCGTATTTTTCCTCTCCGGAGGTGATGTCGAGCGCGTGCAGGCGATGGACGACCTTGCCATTTTCCACAGTCTTGGCCACGAGATACATGGTTCCGGTATTGATGTCGATGGTCGGAGTGCCCGCAATTCCTTCCTCGGTGAAGCCGGTCGTCTGGCCTCCCGAGCAGGGGAGGTTGACGCCGGTGGCCAGGGTAACTCCATTGGCGGGGTCGGTGAAATTTACGTACCACAGCGGAGCAGCATTCGCTCCGGTATTGTTGTTCGCGTCGAAAGCGTAGACCGAGTCGGCCATGGTCGCAATGTAGACAACGTTATGCAAAACTCCCTGACCGTTGATGTTCACGCTGGAAACGTAGAGCGGTTGCGCGAGCGCCTGATAATCGATCGGATTGCTGAACAACGTGCCGAATCCATTCTTATTTACGTTGCCCGGCGTCAGCAGCGTTTCATTGAGATTGGCGGCCGTGCGCTGGTTGTCGGAACGGCCCGTGGTTACGAGGACCTGCCCCGAAGAAACAGAAACCAATGCCATACTGAGAAGGATGGTGAAAGAGAACAGATGAATGCGAGAGATAGAGGGTCTTCCGATCCCAGAAGACCGCGTAAAACACATTACCATTGGTTACTCCACTAGGAGATAGGCCACCAGGCCACTTACAGGGAAACAGCAGTTATCAAGCCGAAAAAGTGCCGGGGAAAGGAATTGCAAGCTCTACTTTATACAACTCTTTCTTCGAGTTAAAGACGTCTGGCCCCATTTTTCGCCGGGGCAGAAGAAATCTTTTGCACCTATTGAGCACAGAATTTGATTAGAAAACGCCAGCAAATACTAGCCCAGAAAGTAGCGGCTTGAGAATCCCACGGAAGTGGGGGAATGTGGGTCATACGGTTTTCTTCGCCGACGGCCACACCAGCGTTACCGCCAATGCCACAGCGATCCCCAACGATACCTCCAAAAAGCGGTGCCAGCCGATGATCCAGGGTGGACGGGTATGCGGAATCAGCAAGACAATGCTCAGGGTAATCGCCGCAAACCGGTAGGCGGCGCCGACGTTTAATAGCCAGGACAGCAATCCGCAGATGAAAATTCCCAAAGCATAGACGGGTACGCTTGGTCGGAAGAATGTCGCCAATGCCGCGCCGAGCACCGCTCCCAGCGCCGTTCCCACAAAGCGCTGCCAGCCCAAGGTTCGCGGCGGGATGGTGGATTGAATGATGACGATGGTCGAAATCGGGGCCCAATAGTATTCAGGCATTTTCAGAAGCCGAGCCAGCCACATGGAGACGACCGCCGCTATCGTGGTTCGCGCCGAGTCCAGAATGGAATCCCGATTGACATTCGCCCGATGAACAATCGAAAGAATCGCGCTGCGTGCCATGATGTCTCCCCGCCAGCTAAGCCAAGAGCGGCTATTGTATCGCTGCCTCGCGGCAGGCCTCTTGACTCTTCGTGCTATTATTTTGCCGTACCTCGCGGGACCCGCGCGCCGGTCTACTCGGCGCCACCTACAATGAGGGCCCCTACCTACGTCCTTCCTCGCAAGGGTCGTGGATGGAGGAGATGCGAGCACACCGGAAGTGTGCGCCATCGTCCTTCATGACGAACACCGTCCGGAATCAATTCACGATCCAATTTACGGTTCAACTAAAAAAGAGAGGAAGACTCATGCAGATCACGAAACTCACGCCCAATCTAGTTGTCCGCAATGTGGAAGCCAGCCTGAAGTTCTATCTCGAAATTCTTGGACTGGAAAAAGCTATCACTGTTCCCGAACAGCCGCCTTACGTGTTCGCGTCAGTGTCGAACGGAGCGGTCGAGATTTTTTTCAACGACCAGAAGACGGTGGCCGCGGAATATCCCAAACTCGCCGCAAACATCGGCGGAAGCCTGACGCTTTACATGGAGGTCGACAACCTGCAAGCGGTCCTCGATCGCGTGCAGAAAGCGGGAGCGAAAGTCTCGATGCCGGTAACTGAGCAGTTTTATGGGATGAAAGAATTCGGCTTTGAGGATGGGGATGGATACACCATCACCATTGCGCAGAAGATGGGATGAACGATCGACGGTGGATGAAGAGCGGATGCGGCGGGAGTTCGCAGAAATCAAGCTGCCGCGTTCGCCCGAAGCTGCTTGAGTTTTATCTGAGCCTGAGCTCCCAAGAGATCGGCATATAGGAGAAGGCGGGCCACACTTAAAGTGGAAAGCTTGCCGCGTGTGAGTTCGCTCACTCGCGGTTGCTGTATCCGCAGGATTCGTTCCAAATCCCGGGCGCTGTATCGGCGGCGTTTAATCAACCCCAGAATATTCTGATGCAGCGAGGCTTTCAGTTTTAGCTCCAATGCGCCCTGCCGATCCAATCCGAGTTCATCCAAGACACTCCCAGTTACTCTGTATTCACCTTCGACGGAGCGCTTGTTTGGCAATTCTCTTCTCCTCGCGTTTAGCTTCCAGCACGCGTTTTAAGCGCGTTCTGGCGGTCTCGATGTCCTTCTGCTCGATCGCGTTCGTCCGCTTTTCAAAGCAGTGGAGGACGTGGATTGTTCCGCCTTTACGTACATACAAAACTCTGTACCACTTCTCCGCGTCCTGCTCGCGCAGTTCGTAGACTCCCGCACCTACGGTGCGAACCGGTTTCCTGTCCGGTGGGTTTTGCCCAAGCTGCAACTGGTAAAGAGCGTACCCGAGATCTTGCCGTACGCCAGCCGGAAACTCGCGCAGCGCCCGTCTCGAGTCGCCTGGGATAGCGATCGGAACAAGCGGCTTGTCGTCTTTTGGCAGGTCATCGGATTTCTTGTTACTTGTATACACGTTATCCGTATGTTTTGTCACGTGACCTCGGTACCGCCATGGTAACCGACGTAGAGGTCGGTAGTCGGGGAGCTTTCTAACTGATCAAGGGCGGATTTTCACTCCGTGCCAAGAGGGAATTAGGTTTTGTGGTGGGAAATATTTTGTAGTACGATCAGCAGCTTCCCCACATCGCTATGCGAAAGATACCGATCTATTTCTCAGATTTTTTTGACCTCAGCCGCCACGTGCTGAGAGCCTATGGCGCGTTTGACATTTCGCTTATCAATGATCTCCCGATGTTCATTGATCCTTTCCTGCTCTTCAACAGCCCAAAGCCCGAATATCGATCCTTACATGCTGAAATGATTAGGTACGTGAGGTTCTTGAAGCACAAATCAGCCGACTCCGCCCTCGATACCGGAAGCATGCATGCTTGGTATATTTTCAAGGAAGTTAAGCAAAATTGGCTCGGCTTTTGCCTTTCTGGAAATAGTGGGAACGGATTAGGACCGGATTTCGCGCGAGCGCTGCACGAGAATTTCAGTACCACATTCCGGGACTTCGGGGAGGAAAAAGTTACCCAAAGCCCGCACTTTGAAAAGCTCACACTTTTCGATTCAGGCGTCGGCAGGGATCACGTTAGCGATTTCACGACTAACCTCATCAAGAAATATCTCTTGGAATATACGCAAGAGTTCGCACGTCAGCACGTCGATCCAGCCTTAACCAAGAACTTCGCGGTGGAACGTGTCTACTTCAATTACAAGACGGAAACGTGGGTCAGCAAGACCTATCGGCTACCTGTATTCCTTGATGATTTTGTCCTTCTGACTCCACAAGATCTTCTTGCGAAGGATGAGCTCTGGATTAACCAGCGTGATTTGGTCGGGGATTATGCAGAAATCGTAGGCAGCATTGAGAATGTGCAGTTACGGGCCCAGATAAACAATTATTTCAGTCTTCAATTGAGCATAATACTGGAGAAGAAGGAGAAGAAGCGAAGAGAAGCGCTGGCAAGAAAAAGAAAAAAAAGCAGGAAGCCTCTTCGTTCCTTGCGGCCACTTTAGCCAACCGAATCAGACCGACGTACAGTTGGGCGGAAAACAATCCGCCGGTTTCCGGAGATTCTTGATTACTACCTCGCATTGAAGGAGAGAGACGGCGGAAAAGCCACCGAGTTAAGCAGGGAGAACGTCACTCAAATTGAGACGCAGTTTATTAAGAATGTCGAAAAGCTGGTTGGCCTTCTCGAAGAACACTCCAGTTTCTATTCAGAGCCGGTTGATAGTTATGAGGCCGCGTTGAAGAGGGCATTATACCTGAAGGATGTCATCGAGCACAATGATGGATGGCGAATCTTTTACATAAATGGGCAGCCGATAACGCGGGAAAGAGATGTTCATATTCTCTACCGTCTCACGTGGTTTGCAACGGGTTTCGACGTGAACAGCGAGGCGAACAGCGGGAGGGGTCCAGTAGATTTTGCAATCTCCGAAGGAAGCGCAAATAAGGCACTTGTTGAATTTAAGCTAGCAAGCAATTCACAACTTGCGAACAACTTGCAACATCAGACTCAGATATATCAAAAAGCCCATCGAACCAAGAGGTCGGTGAAGGTGATCGTTTATTACAGCGAAGAAGAGTTGGCCCGAGTGGAATCGATTCTTAGACAGCTGGGTCTCGAAAAGGATCAAAGCATTGTGCTGATTGACGCCCGGAACGATAACAAGGTATCAGCGTCCAAGGTGAAGACGCCTCAACCGTCCTGACGGCGGCCAGGCCTTTTATTCGTATCGAGCCACTTCACTGCCATGCGTCGAGTACGAAGGAAAAAGCCCCGCCCTTGCGAGCAGGGCTTTCGTTTGGTGTCAGCTTTTCGCGGGCAACGGCGCCCGCGCCACACGATTCAAGCTCAAAGCTCGCGGCTCAAAGCTCGCCGCTCCCGTTCCATCACCCTCCGCAGCCTCTTGTTAATCTCCCACTGGTATCCCCGGCCCATCCCCCGGAACCAGGCCAGCACATCGGCGTCCAGTTTCAGCGTGACCCGCTTCTTGGGTAACTCCCGCCAGAGCTGAAGCTCTAGCCGCCGCTCCCGCCATTGCTTGCGGAGGCTTATCGCAGACTCCTGTTCCACGCTTCCGGAAGCCCTCAGGCGGGCGACTCTCCCGCGCCTCTTAACTCTTTTCTTCCGTTTCATTTGCCGTCGATAGCATACATATACATACGTACAAAATAAACTGCATAGCGTTCCACGTGGAACACTCCGCCCCCAAACAAAAAAAGCCCCGCTCTTGCGAACGGGGCCTTTGATTCAAGCTAACAGCTAATGGCTAAGAGCTAACGGCTGCTCCTAGTACATGTCGCCCATGCCGCCGCCACCGCCGTGGCCGCCGCCCATTGGAGCGTTCTTCTTCTCCTCCGGGATATCCGCTACCAGGGCTTCGGTGGTTAGCATCAGGGCTGCGATCGAGCCGGCGTTGGTCAGTGCGGTGCGCACTACTTTCGTCGGATCGAGCACGCCTGCCTTGACCAGGTCTTCGTACTCTCCGGTCAGGGCGTTGTAGCCGTAGTTGTTGTCTTTGGAGTCGTGGATCTTGCCGATCACGATTGCACCTTCTTCGCCGGCATTCTCGGCGATCTGGCGCAAGGGCTCGGTGATGGCGCGCTTCACGATGTTGACACCGATCTGCTCGTCACCTTCCAGCTTCAGCTTGTCGAGAGCTGGAACGCAACGCGCTAGCGCTACGCCGCCGCCCGGGACAATTCCTTCTTCAACGGCCGCGCGAGTCGCATGCATGGCATCTTCGACGCGGGCCTTCGTTTCCTTCATTTCGGTTTCGGTCGCGGCGCCGACTTTGATTACGGCTACGCCACCGACCAGCTTGGCCAACCGCTCCTGCAACTTCTCGCGGTCGTAGTCGCTGGTGGTCTTTTCGATCTGGCTGCGAATTTCTTTTACGCGGCCCTGAACGTCACCGGGCTTGCCTTTGCCTTCGACGATGGTGGTGTTGNNTGTTGTCCTTGTCGATGGTGACTTTCTTGGCTTGTCCGAGATCGGCGAGCTGAACGTTCTCCAGCTTGATGCCGAGGTCTTCGGTGATGGCCTTGCCGCCGGTCAGGGTTGCGATGTCCTGCAGCATGGCCTNNCGGCGATCGCCGAAGCCAGGAGCCTTGACGGCCGAGACTTGCAGCGTGCCACGGAGTTTGTTGACTACGAGGGTGGCGAGCGCTTCGCCTTCGACGTCCTCAGCGATGATCAGGAGCGGCTTGCCGCCTTTGGCGATCTGCTCTAGCAACGGGAGAAGATCTTTCATCGAGCTGATTTTCTTTTCGTGGATCAGGATGTACGCATTTTCTTGTACGGACTCCATGCGCTCCGGATCGGTGACGAAGTAAGGAGACAGATAGCCGCGGTCGAACTGCATGCCTTCGACTACGTCGAGATCCGTGTTGAGGGTCTTCGACTCTTCGACAGTGATGACGCCATCTTTGCCGACTTTCTTCATGGCTTCGGCAATGATTCTGCCGATGGTCTCGTCGTTGTTCGCCGAGATGGTTCCGACCTGGGCAATCATGTCGCCGGAGACGGGCTTGGAGAACTTATCCAATTCGCCCTTCTCGCGATTGCCTTCCTTATCGACTCTGCCGGTGATGAGCAGAACCGCCTTTTCGATGCCGCGCTTGATCGCCATGGGATTGGCGCCAGCGGCGACCGTCTTCACGCCTTCGCGATAAATTGCCTGGGCAAGAACGGTAGCGGTGGTGGTGCCGTCACCCGCGATGTCCGAGGTCTTCGAAGCCACTTCGCGGACCATCTGCGCGCCCATGTTCTCGATGCCGTTGGGCAATTCAATTTCTTTCGCTACGGTGACGCCGTCTTTGGTGATGGTCGGCGCACCGAATTTCTTTTCAATCACGACGTTGCGGCCCTTGGGGCCGAGGGTGACCTTCACAGCGTCCGCCAGTATGTTGACGCCGCGGAGAATTGCCTGTCGCGATTCTTCTCCATGAATAATTTGTTTTGCCATTTTCGTTTGCTCCTAATTTGATTTTTGCAAGCGCGTGGCTTGCGGGATGTTTGGCTGTGAGCTATTTCAGCTACAGCAAAATTATGTCCTGAGTCCGAAAGCAAGTCCTTCGCTTCGCTCAGGATGACAAGTCATTGTTGTTACCTACGTGATCCGACGGTTTCTTTCTTGGTTGCGCCTGCGGTCGCGCCCGAAACCACGCCCAGCACATCTTCTTCGCGCATGATGATGAAGTCTTCACCATCAATCGTGATCTCGTTGCCGGAATACTTGCCGAAGAGAATGCGGTCGCCTTCTTTCACATCGAGCGGACGAACCTTGCCTTCTTCGTTGATCTTGCCTTTGCCGGCGGAGATGACTTCTCCCTCTGTCGGTTTATCTTTTGCGGAGTCGGGAATAATGATCCCGCCGCGGCTGGTAGCGGCTTCTTCGACCCGACGGACCAGGATGCGGTCATGCAGCGGGGTGAATTTAGTAGCCATAGTTGCGTACTCCTTTCAAGAGTGGTTAAGGGAATAGGTTGAATTCGGATTTTGGATTTGCCCCGAAGGCGGGGCTGTTAGCACTTGATTGCTTCGAGTGCTAATTATAGGAATGTGAGTGGGAGATTGTCAAGCAGTAGTCGAATTATTTGGATAACATTTGTATAATCAATATGATAGCTAATGAATATTTCATGGACTCTGGTCCCCACTTACCCGGCGGAGGCGGCAGCGAGGGGTTTGATGGCCTTGAGTTCCTTGGCGTACTTCTCCTTGACCTGATGCACGGCAAAAGCGTCCTGCAAGTTGAGCCAGAACTGCTCGGAGGTGCCGAAATACTTGGCTAGCCGAGCGGCCATCTCGGGAGTAATTCCACGCTTCTCCCGAACAATGTCGTTCAAACAATGTCGTTCACGGTTGGAGGAGAGACGCGCAGCTCCATCGACAGATTGTAAGCGGAGATACCCATAGGCTCGAGAAACTCCTCGCGAAGAATTTCTCCTGGATGCACCGCCCATCCTGCCGCACCCCGATACTTGATGGTCACGATTGCTCTCCTGCGCCGGTCGTAAGACGGTGAATTATGCGCAGTGGATTCAGTTGGTAATCTGCGTTAAGTGTACGTGTTAAGTGTAACTGCCGGCGGTAACTTGTTGGGCACTTATACGGACTTACGAGATCGGCATTTCTGACGTATACTTCCTCGCTCGACGTACCTGAAATAAGTTTGCAATCTTTCTTTATTGCGACCTTTAAGACAGCGAGTGTTGACAGCAGACTAAGCGAGGTTATTTATGACGGCCAGCGTGGCTCGCGGAGGCGTTTTTCACTGTGCAGACCTTGGTAGTGCAGCGGCCATTCTGAGAGTCCTTTGCCTGTTGTCAATGATGGTGATCATGATCTCGATGTCGACATCGAGATCTCTGGCGCAATCGGGGAACTTAGTAACTGCTCCGGTCGATAGCGGAGGCCGCGTGGTGTTGCAGGGGCAGCGAGCGGTGTGGGCGCTATCACAAAATAGTTCGGGCCCGGTCCCGGCCGATACCAGGCTTGAGCACTTGACCTTGGTGCTCAAGCGGTCGCCGCAGCGCCAGAAAGCGTTCGAGCAGTTTTTGCAGAAACTGCAGGATCCAGCATCGCGAAACTATCATCACTTCCTGAATCCGGTTCAGGTGGGCCAAAGATTCGGCGTTTCTGATCAGGACATTGGCGTTGTTTCCGCGTGGCTTCGAGGCCAGGGGTTGAGCGTGGATTCCGTCTCCAACAGTCGCGTGATGATCGTTTTCAGCGGTGACGCGGCTTTGGTGGGCGCCGCATTCGCAACTCAAATGCGCTACTACGTTGTTAATGGCGAGCGGCGCATGGCGACGGCTTCCGATCCCACGATTCCTGCAGCGCTAGCGGACGTGATTCAGTCTGTCAGCGGTCTGAGCACGGTTCATGATCGTTCCTATCATGGCGCCGGACAGGCTCAGGTTCCAGTGGGCGCAGGATCGGATTTGCCGGCGCTTTCCGTTTGCAATGGCGGAAGCTGCGACTATTTCATTAGCCCTGGCGATTTCGCCGTCATCTACGATTTGGATCCCATTTACCTCCAGCAAATCGGCGGGATGGGACAGACGATTGCCATCATTGGCCGCGCCAGGGTGTATGACCCCGACATCGAAAACTTCGCGTCTCTCGCAGGTGTCGCGCTGGGGGATCCGACGGTCATTGTGCCTCCGAACGGACAAGATCCGGGACCGCCCGCGGGAACTGGCGGGTCAGCCTCCGGCGATCAGGTGGAAGCGACGATTGACGTGATGCGCGCTGGCAGCGTCGCGCCCCAGGCAACCATTGATCTGGTCATCAGCGCGGACAACGATGAGGCTGGAATCAACGGGATTCGGGTCGCGGCTTCCTATGTCGTCGACAGCAATCCCGTCATCGCGCAGGTCATGAACGTTAGCTTCGGGGCTTGCGAAGCCGATCGGAATGCGTCGAACGTGCAGTTCTGGGATACCGTTTTCAGCCAAGGCGCGGCAGAAGGGATATCGTCGTTTGTTTCTTCAGGCGATGCGGGCGCCGCGGGTTGCGATACTTACTTTCAGACTCCGCCGCAAACTCAGATTGCCAGTCCCAATTACATTTGCGCTTCGAGTTACTCCACTTGCGTTGGTGGAACTGAGTTTGCGGATGCGTCTGATCCTAGCGAGTATTGGAGTAACACGAATGACCTCTATCTCGAATCGGCGCTGCGCTATATTCCCGAAGGCGGATGGAACGAGCCGTTGAATAGCCAAGGAGACACGCAGGCCGCTTCTTCGGGCGGCGGCGTCAGCATGTACATTGCAACGCCGTCGTGGCAAACCGGAACGGGAGTGCCGGGGACCGAGGGACGCTACACTCCCGACATAGCATTTAGTTCTTCCGGGCATGACGGCTATTTCGGATGTCTGGCGGCGTCAGGCGGCGCGCATCCTGGCAACTGCGTGGTAACTAATGGCGAGTTTTACTTTGAGTACTTCTACGGAACATCCGCCGCCGCGCCCGATATGGCTGGAATTACGGCGCTGCTCAATCAAAAATTGGGCGGACCGCAGGGAGAACTTAACCAGCGCCTCTATCAACTCGCGTCCAATGCCACGAATACAATTTTTCACGATGTCACAGTGGCCTCGAGTGGCGTCAGCGGATGTGTGATCACAACGCCCAGCATGTGCAACAACAGCACGCCGTCGCCGACAGGGCTGACGGGTGGACTCTCCGGATACTTGGTGACGGCGGGCTTCGATGAAGTTACAGGGCTCGGTTCGATCGACGCGGGAAATTTTCTGAACAACTATTATCCCGGCTCGCCGACGACTACGACACTCACTTCTAATCTAAATCCGGCGACGCAAGGGGTCGCGGTGACTTTCACTGCGGCGGTTACTACTACGGGTGTAAACCCGCCGACGGGCACGCTGGGTTTGAACGACGGGCTCACCTCGATCGGCAGCGCTACGGTGAATGGTTCGCAGCCGGTGACGTTTACATTCTCCACGCTGCCTGTGGGCGCGCATTCGCTCACCGCGGTCTATAGCGGTGACGGGAACAACGCTGCCAGCACGTCGGCCGTCCTGATTGAGACCATTACCGCGCCGGACTTCACGCTCACCAATACCGGTAACACCACCACGACCGTGCTGGCCGGGGTGACGGCTACGGGCTACTCCTTCACGGTGGCTCCGGTCGCGCCGGCTACAGTCTTCGGATCGGTGGTCACATTTGCTTGCTCGGGACTGGATGCGACGACCAATTGTGTCTTTAGTCCGGCGCAAGTATCCGCTGGGGCGCCGGGATCGCCGCCAACCCTTGTGACGCTGAACATTACAACCTCGGGGCCGAATGGTGGCGGCGATGGTGGCGGCAATAAAGCGCAGCGGCATAGGCTAGCGGACAACCGGCCTCCGTGGTTGCCGCTTACGCTGCCGATCGCGGGTGTATTTGTGGTTGGCCTGGTGGGACGGAAGCTATCCAAAGTCTGGGCTATTGCTGGCTTGTGCTTGATGCTGGCCTTGCTTGGCTTGTTCATCGCCTGCGGCAGCGGCGGCGGCAGCAATCCGGTGAGCGTGGCGGTTACGCCCACTGGAGCGAGCCTGTGGCCGAATGATGCGGGTGATGGATGGCCTTCATCGACACAAACCTTCACCGCGACGGTGAGCAATACATCGCAAACGGCCGTCAATTGGATGATCTCGCCAAGCACTGCGGGAACGATTTCATCCACCGGTAATGGGACGGCGACATACACGGCTCCTACTGTGGCGGCCGGTCTGCCGTCTTCGGTCGTCGTGACAGCGAGGTCGCAGGCGGATTCTACCAAGACGGCGAACAGCACCATCACGCTAAAAACGGCGACAGTGCCCGCTCAACACAACTTTACCGTGGCGGTGACAGAGTCGACTTCGACTCACACTCTGCCGCTGACGCTGACGGTGCAGTAGGAACGGTTGTTTTCGATGGAGTGATTTCGAGGGGTCGGCGCGTTGCTGGACCGGTTGCATGCGCGGACGCTGGCAACATGCCCAACTTTCGGCAGAGCTGCCCGTTTTCCGGCCAAATTCTGGCGGCCCGCGAGCTACGGGATGCAGCAACTATGGGTTTCTTTACAAAACCGAACGGTTATTCGCGTGCAATGGACCTGCTACCACCTCCAGCGCCGGGCGACCAGGGACAGATTCAAAAACATCGCTGTTTTTATCGTTGCTCGCCAACCCGACGCAGGCGTGTATTTTGCGTGGAGCAAGGGGATCAAGGAGCGACTTATGGGCACGTCCGGCATGAAGTGCGTTGAAAGCTGTGTCAGTTGTCACTTGCGTTCGCGCAGTTTTTTCTGCGACCTGTCACGCGAGTCGATCGCTGACTTCGACAAAATAAAACATGCAGCTCTTTTTCCCGAGCATGCGGTGGTGCTGGTTGAAGGACAAAGCGCCTGGGGAATTTTTGTGCTGTGCCAGGGGCGCGCCAAACTTTCGACCACTTCGCGCGACGGCAAGACTTTGATTATCCGAATCGCGGAGGCGGGCGAGGTTCTGGGCCTGCACGCGGTGGTTACGGGCAATCCCTATCAACTGACCGTCGAAACCATGCAACCTTGCCAACTCGACTTTGTCCTCCGGGAAGACATGTTGCGCTTTCTCGACGCGCACGTCGACGCAAGCTTTCACGCTATCCAGCATCTGGCGCGCGACTGTTCGGATTCCTATGGCGTGGTGCGCACCATCGGGTTGTCGCACTCGGTGACCGAGCGGTTCGCGAAATTTCTGCTGGAGACTGCGGCGGAGGGGCGCGCCAACCGAGGTAGCGTGCGCGTCCGATTGGCGATGACGCACGAAGAAATCTCACAACTCATCGGCACCAGCCGGGAGACCATCACGCGTCTGCTGTCGGAGTTCCGGCGCAACGAGCTGGCGGAATTAAAGGGATCGATGCTGATCATCCATAATCGTCCAGCGCTGCAGCATATGGTCGGAGCGTAGCAGGAGGGATGGTCGCGACGCTTATCGTTGGGCTATAAGGCGTAGGGCTATAAGGTGAACTAAGTAAGCAAGGGCCGCGGATTGGTGAGCGATGATCCGGGCCATAAGTAACGCTCCAGTCCTGTCAATATCAGGTGCCATAATTGACAGGTCTTTTTATCTACGCCGCCGTAGAAAGCGCGAGCATAATTCCGCCTGAGTTCATGCCAGTCCGATATAATCCACAACTCAGATGGCACTCGCCCCGGGAACCAAACTCGGTCCTTACGACCTCCTGTCATTGCTCGGTGCCGGAGGAATGGGCGAAGTATATCGCGCTCGCGATGCTCGTCTGAATCGCATTGTAGCGATCAAGGTTCTGCCGGCAACGTTCTCAACCGATGCGGCGCGCTTGCAGCGCTTTATGCAGGAAGCGCGGTCGGCGGCGGCACTGAATCATCCCAACATTCTTTCGATTTTCGATATTGGGGAAGAGCGTGGCGCGCCCTATATCGTCTCCGAATTGCTGGAAGGGCAAACACTGCGTGAACGGATACGGAGTGGACTGCTTTCCAGCCGTAGGGCGATCGACTACGCGCTGCAGGTGGCGCGTGGGCTGGCTGCGGCGCACGAAAAGGGAATCGTCCATCGCGACCTGAAGCCAGAAAATTTATTTATCACCAACGACGAGCGGGTTAAGATTCTCGATTTCGGCCTGGCGAAACTGACGCGGCCGGAGGGCGATGCCAGCGAGGATGCGGCAACGGTGCAAGTCAACACAGAGCCCGGCCAGATTATGGGGACGGTTGGATACATGTCGCCGGAGCAGGTGCGCGGCAAGCCCGCCGATCATCGCTCAGATATTTTTGCCTTTGGATCGATTTTGTACGAGATGCTTTCCGGGCAGCCGGCGTTTCGTGGAGAGAGCCCTGCCGATACCATGAGCGCGATTCTGAAAGAAGAGCCGGCCGAGCTTTCGGAAACCGCGCGCAACGTTCCTCCCGCACTGGAGCGAATGGTGTTGCATTGCCTGGAGAAGAATCCGGCGCACCGGTTTCAGTCGGCGGGCGATTTGGCGTTCAATCTGGAAGCGCTGACGGATGTTTCGGGGCTTGGAACGGTGATGGGTAAGACGGGGGCGCAGCCGGCGCTTGCGCCGCCGTCGGGGATCGCAGAGCCGGTCATTGCAGGGACACCCGCGGCAGAGACACCCGCGGCAGGGACACCCGCGCGGAGAAAGGAACCGTCATCGCGTCGCATGGCGGGCGACGTGGCGGGCGCTGTCGTGCTGGCAGCCTTGATGCTTGGCGTGGGCTGGTGGTGGGGCCGAGGGACAGGTAAGGCCAGTTTGCCGGAGTATCAACCCATCACTTTTCGTACAGGATCAATTGGGAATGCGCGCTTTACGCTGGACGGCAGCATTGTCTATAGCGCTTCGTGGGACGGGGGTGAAAACCAGTTATATGTGGGGCGCGCGGACGACCCGGGAGCGCGCGAACTGGGAGTGAAGGATGCGGAGTTGCTGTCGATCTCGAAAAGCGGGGAGCTAGCGGTTCGGCTTAAATCCGTAAATCTCATTGGGTTTGAAGATATCGGAACGCTGGCGCGGCTTCCGATGAGCGGAGGATCGCCGCGAGAAGTTCTGGATAATGTCGAGGACGCGGACTGGGCGGCCGACGGCGAAAGTATGGCGGTGGTCCGATACTTGCCCGAAAATCAGCATTGGCGATTGGAATATCCGATTGGGAAGGTACTGGTCGACGGCGCGAATTGGATCAGTCATCCGAAGATTTCGCCGGACGGGAAGCGGATTGCATTTGCCGATCATCAGAACGCGGTGGGCGACGATGAGGGCGCGGTCGCGGTAATCGGGTCGGACGGCAGCAGCAATAATAAAGAGAGGCTACTTACTCCGGTGTGGACCTCGCTGGAGGGAATTTTATGGTCGCCAACGGGTGATGAAATCTGGTTTACCTCTACCGGCGCCGGAAGTGCGGCAAACCCGCGCGCGGTCACGCTGTCGGGCAAAGTGCGAACCATCACCAATGTGCCGGGCGGAATGTGGCTGCAAGATCGGCGCAACGAGACGACGCTGATGGTGGCTCATCGGCGGCGCATCGGGATTCGTGGAGTGCGACCCGGCGGGAAGGAGGAGCGCGAACTCGGGTGGCTCGACTGGTCGATTCTGGGTGATCTCAGCCGAGATGGCCGGAAGATATTGTTTGAGGAGGCGGGCGAAGGGGGCGGACCGAATTACACCGTGTTTGTCCGCGACAGCGATGGATCTCCTCCGGTGCGAATTGGCGAAGGAGTGGGATTGGCCATTTCTCCAGACGCCAAGTGGGTGACTACGCAACCGGCGAAGGGTGGGCCGATCAGGCTGGTGCCGACGGGAGTGGGCGAGGCGCGGCAGTTGACGCATGACAATGTGAGCTACCACAAAGTGCGATGGCTGGCCGGCGGCAAGGAATTGCTGGCGAGCGGAGTCGAGCCGGGACACGGGGCGCGCGATTACTTGATTGCGGTGAGCAATGGCGATTCGCGGCCGATAACTCCGGAGGGTGTGGTGGGCGTGGAGCCGTCTCCAGACGGCCGGAGTACTGTCGTGATGGGTCCGGAGGGGAAATGGGGTATATGGCAGATTGAACCATCCAATTCAGGCGAGGGCAGCGCACTACGGTTAATTCCGGGTCTGGACTCGAACTACCACGTTAGATGGTCGCCGGATGGAAGCTCGCTTCTGGCGATTCCAGTCCGGCAGAGCGGTAAGACCGGAAGTGTTTATCGGGTGAACATGGTTACGGGAAAGATGGAGTCAGTAAGAACCATCGGCGAGGACTTGGCTGCGGGTGCTGTGAGCATAGGTGCTTCTTATATGGTGGGCGACGGGGGCGCGTATGCCTACCCCTACGTACAAACGCTGTCGCAGGTGTATGTGGTCCGGGGGATGAAGTAAGAAGATCACACGCTAGAATGGATGGCTATGAAGAAGAGATTTTCGATCGCTAGTCTAGCGATAGGGACGCTGGTAATTATTCTGGGCATTGGCATCACCGGCCGTGCTGCGGCTCAGGATGACTATGAAGGGCCGATGTCGGATTTGCGGTTTGTGGTGGTCAAAGATGACAACGGCAAGCCGGTGAGGAACGCGGCGGTGGTGCTGCATCCGGTGAAAAAGAATGGAAAGCAGGAACTGGGCGGGCTGGAGTTGAAGACGGATAACGACGGGAAGACGAATATTGATGGGATTCCCTACGGCCAGTTGCGGGTGCAGGTGCTGGCGCCGGGCTTCCAGACTTATGGGGAAGATTACGAGATCAACAAACCGGAGGTGGAGATTACGGTGAAGTTGAAGCGTCCCAAGGGACAATACACGTCTGGCAATGGAGATACAAAGAAAGTGGATGACAGCAAGACGCCGGAGCAGAAGCCGCAGTGATGGCAGAACGCCCCTTAGGGCTGGATGAGATAACCATGAAAATAAAGATTTCAAATGTCACCGTCGTAGCGATTGCGATTGCGCTTGGTGCGCTGGGACTAACGTCGACGCAATTGGCGCGAGCCCAGGACGATGAAGGGCCGATGTCGAGTTTGCAGTTTGTGGTGGTGCGCGACACGGACGGCAAGCCGCTGCGGAATGCGCAGGTAGTGCTGCACCCGGTGCAACGCAAGGGCAAGCAGGCGCAGGGCGAAATGGATTTGAAAACGGATGCGGACGGGAAGACGACTGTTGATGGGATCCCGTATTGCCCGCTGCGGGTGCAGGTGATGGCGCCACATTTTCAGACGTTCGGGGAAGACTACGAGATCAACAAACCGCAGATGCAAATCACGGTCAAGATGAAGCATCCGGGCGATCAATATTCGACTTACGAGAATCATGGCGACGACAAGAAGCCGCAGTAGATCACGAGCGTTGGAACAGGTTCTGAAGCTAGGAACAAACGAGCGTTGGGCAACGTTTATGAAGGTGACAGGGGCTGCCGAGTGGCCTACAATCTTTTGCCATGGCATTACAGGAACTAACCGTCGAGCGCTATGAAGGCGTGGCGGAGGATCAGCGCATTTTGTTGCTGCGCGGTCCGATCACGGTGGAAACGGCTCCGCAATTTGACCGGGCGGTGCATCACGAACAGGCGGATACGATGATTCTCGACCTCTCGGATGTTCCCTACATTGACTCGGTGGGATTGGGGTCGCTGGTGGCGGCATACGTTGCGCATCAGAAAAAAGGACGCTGCCTGGTGCTGACGGGAGTGAAGCCGCGTGTACGCAAGATTATGGAAATCACCAAGGTAACGGAATTTTTCGTGACCTTTGGCACCACGTGGGAAGCGGTCGAAGCACTCGCCAACACCGGCACGGCGTGAATCGAAATCAGCGGCGCGCCATCTAAACGGCATTGCCTGCATGCTCGCGCGCTGACATCATGAATCTTCTTTACCAATACTCTAAAAACTACTGGAAGCTGTTTGCGGCCGCTCTTTTGCTGGCCACAACCAACCAGGTATTTTCGCTGCTCGATCCGCTGATTTTTCGCCATGTCATTGACAGCTACGCCACCAAGCCTCACCAATATACGCAAGCTCAATTTGTTCGCGGAGCAGGGCTCTTACTACTGGCCATGGCGGGGGTGGCATTCGTGTCGCGCGTGGCCAAGAATTTTCAGGACTATTTCGTAAACGTAATCGTGCAGCGTTTAGGCGCGAAAATGTATTCGGACGGAATTCGGCATTCGCTCGATTTGCCCTATCAGGTTTTTGAGGATCAGCGCAGCGGCGAGACGCTGAGCAAACTACAAAAAGTTCGGAGCGACGTGGAGCGTTTTATTACCGCCGCCGTCAACGTGCTCTTTATATCGGTCGTCGGCATCGTTTTTGTGATGATCTACGCCTTTTACGTGCACTGGTCGATTGCTCCCGCGTTTTTGCTCACGGTGCCGCTGCTCGGGATCATCAGTTCAGTATTGAGCAAGCGGATCAAGAAGATGCAGAAGACCATTGTCGCGGAAACCACCGCGCTGGCGGGTTCGACAACCGAATCGCTGCGCAATATCGAATTGGTGAAGAGTTTGGGCCTGGCTCATCAGGAAGTTGGACGGCTGAATGGCATCACCGGCAAGATCCTAAAGCTGGAACTGAAGAAGGTGAAGTACTTGCGCAGCCTGAGCTTCATCCAGGGAACGGCAGTCAATGCGCTGCGCACTAGTATTTTGTTTTTCATGCTCTACCTGATCTTCCGCCAGCAAATATCGATTGGCCAATTTTTCTCGCTGATGTTTTATTCGTTTTTTATTTTCGGGCCGCTGCAGGAGTTGGGCAATGTTATCAATATTTATCGCGAGACGGAAGTGTCGTTGCAAAATTTTCAGCAGATTCTCGATACTCCGCGCGATCCGAAGCCCGCCAATCCTGAGCCGGTCGATGAGCTGATGACTCTGCAGTTTGACCGGGTCAGTTTTCAGCATAACAGTTCGACTGCTCTGGCGTTGGACGAGATTGCGTTCAGCGCGGCTCGCGGCGACACGATTGCGTTCGTCGGGCCGTCCGGGGCAGGGAAGTCGACATTGGTGAAACTGCTGGTTGGTTTGTATGCTCCGAAGTCGGGCGAGATTCTTTACAACGGAATTCCGTCCCATCGCGTTGATCTCGATGTGCTGCGCGAAAAAATTGGATTTGTTACGCAGGACACGCAATTGTTCTCCGGCTCGATCCGCGAGAATCTCCTGTTTGTGAACCCGGAGGCGACGGACGCGGAGTGCATGCAGGTTTTGCAACAGGCTGCCGCACATAGCTTGTTGTCGCGTGCCGATCGCGGATTGGATACGCTAATTGGCGAAGGCGGCGTCAAGGTTTCGGGCGGCGAGAAGCAGCGGCTGTCGATTGCGCGCGCGCTGCTGCGGCATCCACAACTGCTGGTGTTTGACGAAGCTACATCGTCGCTGGATTCGCTGACGGAGGAAGAGATCAGCCGGACAATTCGCGACGTTGCGACGAATCAGGAGGCGATCACGATTCTGATTGCGCATCGACTCTCGACCGTGATGCACGCCGACCGAATCTATGTGCTGGAGCGCGGGCACATCGTCGAATTTGGACGGCACTCGGAACTGCTTGACCAGAAGGGCTTGTATTACGCGATGTGGCGGCAGCAGGTGGGCGAACGGGAGGCCGTTGCACAGGCGAAATAATGTTTGACCGGTACCCAGCCTCAGCCGGAGAGAGATTCTATTAGCTTCACAGCATCGGACGGCAGCGCGAGATCGCGGCTAGCAAGATCGTGTTTCATGTGCCCGGCGTCAGATGTGCCAGTCAAGGGCAATATTCCAATAGCTCGCGCAAAACTGAATACGATTTTAGCGGGCGTTGCTCCCGCGCTCGCGGCCAGTCGGGCAATTAGAGGATGGTGCACCACCTCCTGATTCGCGGTGAGAAGCGAAAATCCCTGATAAATAATCTTGTTCTCGCGGCAAAACTCGCGCACGTCGCGATCCCAACCTAGACGCGCGTAGCAGCGATTTTGTACGTACGCGGGAAGCTCGGCGCCGCTCGCGGCCAACTGCTCCAAGTGCCCGAGAGAAACGTTGCTCACTCCTAGAAGGCGAGTGCGTCCGGCGTCGCGCTCGCGGCGCATGGCCTCCCATACTTCAGCGTCGGTGTCGATCCAGTCATAGTTGGAGGCGGGTCCATGCAACACGTAGCTGTCGACACGATCGGTTCCGAGATGTGCGAGCGAACTGGCCATCGATTGCGCGACCTGCTCGGAAAGAGTCGCGTCGGGATCGTAGGGCAGGCGGTGATCCTGTCCGCGCTGATAGGTGAATTTTGTCTGCAGAAACAGATCGTTGCGCGTGACTATTCCGGCGCGATATGCGGCGGCTAAGCCCTGGCCAACTCCTTCTTCAAAATAATGACGGCGCTGATTGGCCGTGTCGATGGCGCGGAAACCCGCGTGCAGTGCTTGTTCGACGAGGGTCGGTGTGCGATCTTCTTTCCACGCCGTGCCGTAGAGAAACGAGAGTTCTGTCATATTCGTGGATGGGTAATTGTCTGCAATCTGGCGACCCACTCATTCGCCCAGAACGCGAATGAATGGGGCACCCTCTTTTCTCCGCTGTCATTCGTCATGTGATCACGGGTGTGTTACTCATCCCCTTGGTGCCGAAGACTCGGCGATAGCGTTCGATTTCGGAAGGTGTGCCTAAAGCTTTGGCGTAGTTGTCGGAGAGCTTCACGGCGGGTTTGCCATCGACTGTCGAAACTTTGCAGATCAGGCTGACGGGATCGAAATCGCTGCCGCCGGCAGGATCGCATCCGCGAAAATCGTTGGTCAGCAAAGTTCCCCAGCCGGCGCTGAAACGAATGCGGCGGCCGGCAGTCCACTTCTTCGGATCGTTGAAATCGGCAGCACTGCGGAAATCGCCGACAGTAACGCCGCTGGGAAGCGTTCCGCCAAAATAGGCGTGGAGGCCGAGAATTTCATCGACATCCAGCGAGTCAGAAATAATCAAGCGCTTATCGTGTGGATCACGGCCGCGGGCCTTCAACCATGCGATATATTCGTCGCCGCCAATGTATGGATCTTTGCTGTCGACGCGCTGGCCGGTCCAGTCGGCGACCCAGTCGGGAGCATTTTCGAGAAACTGGGTGGTGCCGAAAGTGTCGGGCAACATGATGCGGAGAGCGCCGTCGTAGGTGCTCTGCCATAATTCGAGGACCTTATATTGAGAAGCTTTGAGTGCATCGTCATCGGGCGCGAGCGCGGCGAGGACCATCGGAATTTCGTGAGCGTTGGTGCCGATGGCTTCGAGATCGTGCTTGTGGGCGAGGAAGGCGTTCGATGTCCCGGTGAAAGCGGCGCCGAGATTTTGAGTCATCGCGTTGACCACGTATTCCTGCCAGAGGAAGCTGTGGCGGCGGCGGGTGCCGAAATCGGCGACGGCCAGTCCGGGGACACCGCGCAGGCGTTCAATCTTTCCCCAGAGTTTGGTTTTTGCTCGCGCATAAAAAATGTCGAGGCCGAACTCGCTCAACTTTTTCATGCCGGCGCGGGTCTTGAGTTCGTCGAGAATGGAGAGCAGATGGAGTTCCCACATTGTTGTCTCGGTCCAGAGGCCGTCGAAGGTAAGAACGAACTGCCCGTCTGCTACGGATAATTCATAATCCGACAATCGAAAATCGCGCTCCAGCCATTCGAGGAAGGCGGGTTCGAAAATTCCGCGGCGTCCGTAAAAAGTGTTGCCCGCGAGCCAGACCAACTCCGACCGGCGAAACTGAAGTTTGCGGACGTGCTCCATCTGGTGAATGAGTTCTTCGCGCGGAAACATGTCGGCGAGGCGCACCGAAGCTGTGCGGTTGACGAGCGAGAATGAGACTTGAGTTTTTGGGTAATGCTTCCAGATGAACTGGAGCATCAGTAGTTTGTAGAAATCGGTATCGAGCAGCGAACGGGTGACCGGGTCGAGCTCCCAGTTGTGATTGTGGGCCCGCTCGGCGAAGTTGACGATCATGATTTGCGGCTTGCCTGCTGTCTCAAGTGCGTCTCGATGCTGCGTCGGTACTATCCTGCGTGACCGGCCGGAGAAAAGCAACCGGATGAACTGATGGGCCGGCGGTTCGCGGGTTGCGGCTGACTTCGGGAAGGCGAACACGATACTATCAATGTTCCCGCATGAAATTGCTTCGGCCCTTGAGAGCGGCGTCTCGAAGTTACGCATCGGTATTTTTTGCGATTGGGCAGGTGCGCGGCTGGGCGCAATTTCCTGGGCGCGCGCTGCACGCGTTGGCGGCCGCGGCTTTGCCCGCGATGTTCCTGCTGCGATCGACGCGCGAAGAAATCTACAACATTCTCTGGGGGCTCGTTTTTGGATTTGCGACGCTGAATATTTTGAGTCTGGGGGCGCGGCGGTTCGAACAGGAGAAATCCGGTCTGAGTTTTGGAGAGATTCTGGCGGTGCTGGTAGTGCTGGTGTCGATCGTACTGCTCGGATGGGAGATGCTCTATGTCTTCCACATTTTGCCCATTCAACTGACGCCGCGCTGACGGGGATTGCGGTATGATCGCGGTGTGGCGAAGCGCGAATCGAGATCTCACGCGAGTAGTTTTGATGTGACCTGCCCCTGCTGCGGCGCGGTCATGAAGATCGATCCAGCGACGCGCAGCATCATCGCGCATACGGCTCCAGTCAAGCCAAAAACCTTCAACGACATGGAAGAAGCGGTTCGCGCCATGAAAGAGCAGGACAGCCGGCGCGATTCCATTTTCCGGCAGTCGATGGAGGCGCAAAAGCATGCCTCGGAATTGCTGGAGAAAAAATTCCAGGAGGCTGTGAAGAAGGCCAAGGAGACGCCGGATACGGGGCGGCCGATTCGGGATTTCGATTTAGATTGATTCAGGCGCTGATTTACCGCCGGAGCGCCGAGACGCCGAGAAAAGCCAAACAATCAATGACTCGACCTCTTCTCCTAGGGCATCGCGGAGCGCGGGCCTCTCAAAACATTCCTGAAAATACTCTGCCATCGTTTGAACTTTGTTTGCAGCACGGGTGCGACGGGTTTGAATTCGATGTGCGGCTGTCCGCCGACGGGCAGGCAGTGATCTGCCACGATGCGGTGTTTGGCAGAGTTTCGATTGCGACCGCTACTGCTGAGAGTTTGGTGCTGCCTACGCTGGAAGATGTGTTGCAGCAATTTGCAGAGCGCGCATTTCTCGATATTGAGTTGAAGGTTACTGGGCTGGAGCGGCACGCGGTTGCGGCACTGCTAAAGCATCCGCCACGGAGGGGATTCGTAGTTTCTTCGTTTCTTCCCGATGTGCTCGGCGCGGTTCGTGATATCGATGCGGCGATTCCGCTGGGATTTCTTTGTGAAAGCCGGAGCGAGTTGCGAGCGTGGCGCGAGACGGCGGCGGAGTGGGTGATTCCGCATTTCAAGTTGGCGAATGCAAGATTGATCAAGCAGGTTCATGCTACCGGGAAGAAAGTTATGGTTTGGACGGTGAACCGAGCCGTGCGCATGCGGGAATTCGCAGTGTGGGACGCGGATGCGATCATTGCGGATGAGACGGAATTGCTGGTGCGATCGCTGCGATAGCAACTAACAAATTGGCGCCAACGAAAAGCGCCGCCGAGCTTCGCTCGACACGGACCCTTCGACTTCGCTCAGGGCAGGCTCGCGAGGGCGGCCGTCCCTACGTGTGTTTCGTTGCTCTGGGAATCCTGCTCATTTACATTGAAGAGAATGTCTAGCACTGGCGAACGATTCGAGCGAGCGGTCCAGATCATGGCGCGGTTGCGGGCTCCGGGCGGTTGCCCTTGGGACCGCGAACAGACTTTCGACTCCATCAAACCTTACACGCTGGAAGAAGCGTACGAAGTCCTCGAGGCGATCGACAATCGCGATTGGTCGGAACTAACGGGCGAATTGGGTGATCTGCTGCTGCAGGTTCTGTTCTATTCGCAGATGGCAAGCGAGGAAGGGCGCTTCTCGGTGGATGATGTGCTGGACCGGCTCTCCACTAAGTTGGTTGATCGGCATCCGCATGTGTTTGGCGACGTGAAGGCGGATACCTCTGCCGAGGTGCTGCGCAACTGGGAGGCGCTGAAGGCGGAGGAAAAGAAAAAACGGCTGGGCGAGAATGGTGACGCACACTCTAATGACGCAGAGTCAGTGCTGGCCGGCGTGTCGTCGAAAATGCCGGCGCTCATGGAGGCTTACAAGCTTAGTTCGCGCGCGGCGCGCGTGGGATTTGACTGGCCGGAGATGGGAGGACTCTTCGCCAAGCTCGAAGAAGAGACAGTGGAATTGCGGGAAGAGTTGAAGGGCGTGCCGCTGGGTTCGGGCGTCGGCACGCCGAGCGGAAAGGGAATTGCGGGATCGGGAAAGCCGGAAATTTCTTCCGAACTGCGTGCGCGGCTTGAAGATGAAGTTGGAGATATGTTTTTTGTGCTGGTGAATATTGCGCGTTTTCTGGCGCTCGATCCGGAGTCGGCGCTGCGCAAAACGAACCGCAAATTCAAGCGCCGATTTCAGTGGATGGAAGAACGGCTTCGTGACGGCGGCCGATCGCCCCAGCAGGCATCGATGGACGAATTGGAAGCACTATGGCAAGAGGCGAAGCAACAGGAAGAGCCGGCGTGACGGAAGCGGCGGCCGGACAGGTTACGATCCGCAAGTGCGAAGCGCTGGAGGAGATGCAGGGATGCTTCGCGCTGCAGAAAGAAGTGTGGAAGTTTTCGGATGCGGAATTGGTTCCGGTGCGGCTGTTTGTCGTGGCCAATAAAATTGGCGGGCAGGTGATTGGGGCGTTCGTCCAGAATGATGGTGGGCAGCGTGACGGTGGGAGCGATGGCGCCGAAGAGTTGATCGGCTTCGCGCTGGCGATTCCGGGGGTACGGAACGGACATGCTTACCTGCATTCGCAAATGCTGGCGGTGCGCGAGCAATATCGCAACGGGGGGCTGGGGCGGCGCATGAAACTTTATCAGCGAGAAGACGCACTGGCACGCGGATTTGAGTTGATGGAGTGGACGTTTGATCCGCTGGAGATTAAGAACGCGTATTTGAACATCGAAAAGCTGGGCGCGATCACGCGTCGTTATAGCGTGGATCAGTATGGGATTACATCGTCGCCGCTGCAGGGCGGACTGCCTTCTGACCGGCTGGTGGCGGAGTGGTGGATGAAGTCGAAGCGGGTGGAGGCGGTTTTGGCGGATGCAGTTGCCGCGACTTTCGAGTGTCGTGGGCGGATCGAAGTGCCGGCGGAAATTTATGAGTGGAAGGCTGCGGCGGACACACGCGCGCAGGCGCTCGCAGTGCAGAAACGGAATCGCGAGCATTTTTGTTCAGCCTTTGCCCGCGGACTGAGCGTGCTTGGTTATGAGCGTGACGCGCGCGGGGACGGACGGTTTTTGTTGGGAGATTGGAACGAAGGTTGGCGATATTAGCGCGTAGAAATTGCAATTCATTATGAAAATCGAATCGATCACGCTGCGCGAAATTCACATGCCGCTCGTTCATTGTTTTGAAACGAGCTTTGGGCGCGTTTATGGGCGCCGCATCCTGCTGGTGGGCGTCGAGGCGGATGGAGTGCGGGGGTGGGGCGAGTGCGTCGCCGGCGAAGATCCTTATTACAGTTCGGAGTGGACCGAAACGGCGTGGCCGACGATCAAGAATTATCTGGCGCCGCTGCTGATGGCGAGCGCGTTGGAAGTGGGGCGCGATTGTGAGGCGCGGTTTGCGCGCGTGCGCGGCCACCGTATGGCGAAGGCCGCACTCGAAAATGCGGTGTGGGACGCTGAAGCACGGCAGAAACAGCTTCCGCTCTGGAAGTTGCTCGGAGGAACGCGGCGCGAGATCGCATGCGGCGTTTCGATCGGCATTCAGGATTCGCCGGAACAACTTCTGCAGAAGATTGAGACAGAGTTGGCGGCGGGATACCGGCGAATCAAGATCAAGGTAAAGCCGGGATGGGATCTTAATGTGCTCGAGAAGATTCGATCGCGGTGGGCGGATATTGTGCTTAGCGTCGATGCAAATTCCGCGTACACGCTTGATCAGGTTGAGCACCTGCGCAAGTTCGACGCGTTTAAATTGCTCATGATGGAGCAGCCGCTGTGGAACGATGAAATTTATTTGCACGCACGGCTGCAGAAATCTATTCAAACGGCGATCTGCCTGGATGAGTCGATTCTGAATGCGCGCGACGCCGATTTTGCGCTGGAGATTGGCGCTGCTCGTATCATTAATATCAAAGTGGGGCGCGTGGGCGGATTTACGGAGGCGAAGAAAATTCACGATGTCGCGTTGCGGCATGATGTGCCGGTTTGGTGCGGCGGGATGCTGGAATCGGGCGTGGGACGGAGCCACAACATTGCGTTATCGACGCTTGAGAACTTTCGTCTCCCGGGAGATGTGTCGGCCTCGAAACGCTATTGGAAAGAGGACATTATCGAGCCTGAGGTTGAAGTCCGCGCCGATGGAATGATTGCGATCAGTGACGCGCCGGGCACGGGTTACCAGGTGCGTGAGGATCTGGTGAGGAAGTTTACCGTGCGGGAAGAAACGTTTCGGGCGGGAAAATAGGACGGCTCGTTTGATCATTTACTCGTGGGCGACTTTGCTGGCGGCAGTTTTGTCAGCGGCTTCCGCGGCCGCAATGGATTCTTCTTTCTTTAGCAATTCGAACGCCTGCGCGAATGTGAGGTCCGCAGGCACGCGCTTGAAGCGGTCAAACACTTCCGTGGAACTGATGTTGAGATTTTTGAAGAGTAGGATTTTTCCAGTGAAGTTCAACGTCATGCTGGAAATTTCCCAGAGATTGTCTCCGACTTCCTGCTGCTGAACAATGAATCGGCCGCCGCGATCGAGGTGGCCGAGAATTCCCCAGCCGAAACTGACTTCTCTGACGAGTTTGCCGTCGATGCGGGCGATACGGTGGCGCACGGCGTCCAGCAGCACATATCCCTGCATGCCAGCCAGGACCTCTTCCACGTGCGAGGGAGGCTGGTAGTGCGGATTGGGGCGAAAGGTTAATTTGACCAGTAGATCGCCGGGGCGGCCGGCGGCTTCGGAGCCCAGTTCTTCGCCGGCATATTCAAAAATGAAAGCGTCGGCCATGGCGCGCATAATACGCAGGGTATGTTCGGCGTTCTGGTGTTCCTGCTCGCGCTTCTTTTTCATTTCTTCAGGGTTGTTGATGAACCGTTCGACGCGCGCCTCTTCGTCGCGGCGTTGATCAGGAGTGAGAGATTGGCCGTTGTAGCCGATCACTAACCCGGCGGTCGCCTCATTGGTCTCAACGTAGAGTCGGGTGGTGGAGCCCTTGGGCGTAATTTTTATACCGCGAAACAGGAAATGAGCGGTGTCGTCCTTGGCCGCGCTGATTTCGTTGTCAGCGGATTTGCGCATTAGTTCTGCGGGATCGAGATGAACGGAAGCGGATGGAGGTTGCGCCGCAACGCTACCCACCACGAGCGGCGCGATCCATACGACTGCCGAAATGACGTGCGGGGCAAGGCTTTTCATCATACGGGCAAGACTGCGAGCGCGGCGTGACAGAGCGGCGCAGCAGATAAAGTTCACGGCTGTCATCACGGAGAATGGCTTCATTGGCTACACAGCAGGGCTACGCTACGATCCTAGCAAACGAGGCAGCGGGTTTGTAGCAACATTCATGTCGGCAAGAGTAACTCGCTGATCAAAATGATTTCCGGCTATGGGCTTAAGCCGCGATAGCGCGAATGATTTACAATCGGTTCATTCGCGGCGAGCAGAGCGCGAGCGAGGATGGAGGCCAAAGCATGGATGCTGCGAAGACCGGAGAGTTTGCCCACATTGGCAAGTCGGTCGTTATCAAGGGAGAGCTGTCGGGCTCCGAGGACTTATACGTGGATGGCAATGTGGAAGGGAAGATCGAGCTGCGCAGCTACAGCCTGACGATCGGACCGAACGGAAATGTCAAGGCCGATATCAGCGCGAAGGCGGTGGTGATTCAGGGCAAGCTCGATGGCAACGTTAGTGCTTCGGAGCGCGTGGATTTGCGCAAGTCGGCGGTGATGACGGGCGACGTGACGACGCAGCGCATTGCCATCGAAGAAGGCGCTTTTCTGAAAGGGAAGGTCGATGTGCAGAGAGAAGCCGGACGGGCCGTGCCGGCCGGGTCGTGAACATCTCTGGGTTGCCCGGTGCGGATTTCGCGACAGGCTTTTTGGTGAAGGGTGCTGAATGCTCTGTCGTGAATGGCAAGGTGATTGCGCTTCCAGGTGCGCGGGACTTTACGTGGAACTATGTCGTCTGTTTCTGAAAATGTGATGAAATTTTTTCGAAGCTCTAACCAGGTCGCAAGTCCGGCAGTCCCACAGAAGCTTACCCGCCGATCGAGCGGCATGGGAGAGGTTTCGCGGCTGCTGAATTCGCAGGAAGGCCTGTGTGTGCTCGACATGGGCGCGACCTCGGCCAGCAACATCCGCTTCTTCACCAATAATGGACACAAGAATTACAGCGAAGATTTGTTGTGCTCGTCGCTCGACCCGGCGCTGCGGGTACAGGACAGCGCGGGGAATTCGGTTATCGACAGCAAGAAATTTCTGGAAGACAACCTGGTCTATCCGGCGGCGCACTTTGATGTGGCCCTGGTATGGAATCTGCCCGATTATATGGAAGAGAGCCTGGTGAAGCCAACCATCGATCGTCTGTGGTCGGTGATGAAGCCGGGTGGGGTTCTGCTGGCCTTTTTTCACACGCGCGATGCGGGGCCGGATTCAACTTGCTATCGCTACCACGTAACTGGAACTGACATGCTAGAGATGCGGGAGGTGAAGTTCGCGCCGCCCGGCCGTCCTTCGTCTGAGAAACGGTCGCCCCGTCTGCAGCGCGTGTTTAATAATCGTCACATTGAAAATCTTTTCCGGGACTTTGCGTCGATCAAATTCTTTCTGGCGCGCGATTCGATAAGAGAAGTGTTGGTAGTTCGCTAGAGGCTTTCAGTTCGCGCTAATTTCCTTGCAGATTGAACACGTCTTGGCGTGCGCCAGGCGTGCCTTGTGAGCTTGCTGATAGGCTTCCATTTCTTCTTTCTGATGCTTCCGCTTGGCCTTATCCGACAATTTCGGCTTGTGTTCATTGCGGTAGAGAAAAGAGGTCCACGTCGCGTGAGCGCGGTCTTCACGATCTTTCAGCTCTTTATATTTGGCGCATTCGGATTGCATCGTGAATCGATGATAATCGAAAAGATAGTCGGAAAATCGCGCGTACGAAGTACCCAATGCACGCGTGACGGCCCAACGCGATCTTCGGCCCACCGGCTGTACTCACCGACAAACACCGGCTGAATCGAGGCAATCACGCCCATATGAACAAATCGAGGTAAGTCATCATTCGTGACGATGGAAGCGTGCTCTATACGGAAACGCTCATTCGGAGTCACACCGCCTTCCTCGAAGGCATCAAGGGCACGCCGAACAGCGCGGTCCCCGATCGCATGCGTGTTGACCTGAAATCCCTTTTGGCGCGCCGCCCGAAGAACTCGTTCGAGATCCGCGTCTTTCATCAATTCCAGGCCATGCTCTTGGGGCGCGTCCGTGTACGCATCCGTCATTTCCGCTCCCCGCGATCCGAGCGCACCGTCGAGAAAAAGCTTGAAGCTCCGAACTGCTAGCATCCCATTGCCGAGGTCCAATTCCGGTCCGTTCGCGAGGTAGTGCGTCATTGCGGCCTCGCCACTGGCCATCGCGTAGACCCTGACGGGAAGTTCTCCCCGCTCAAGCAGATCCTTGTAGATGGAAATAGTCTCAAGGCCGACGCCGGCGTCGTGGACACTAGTTAATCCCCATCGAGAGAACTGCTGAAGAGCAATGCGGATGCGATGCTCTTGGTCGGCCTGTGTGGCCTTCGGTATGACAGAGCGAATCAACTCCTGCGCATTGTCAATCAGCATGCCCGTTGGCTCGTGTGCGGCATTCCGCCGAATCAGTCCGCCGTCAGGATCAGGCGTGTCGCGTGAAATCTTCGCGAGAACCAGTACTTTCGAGTTTACCCAAGTGGAATGCCCGTCGATGCGACTGAGGGCAACCGGGTGATCGCCAGTCACTGCGTCGAGTTCACTCGCGGTGGGAAATACTGACGGGTGCCAGAATCCCTCGTCCCAGCCGCCGCCAGTTATCCACGAGCCGCTGCGAGACGAGCGGGCCGCTTCCGCAACCTTAGGCTAGGATCTCGGCATTAGTCAGACCCCGGAGATCCATCCGCTCAAGCTGCTCACCGACGCCCGCCACATGCACGTGGGCATCGGCAAAGCCTGGCAGCGCGACGCCGTTGATCCTAATTTTGCGCGTGTTCTTTGTCGCGAGTGCTTCCACCTCGGAGCGGGAGCCAATCGCAATGATTCGACCGGCAAACACCGCCATCGCCTCGGCCTTTGGATGCGACCGATCCAGCGTAACGAACTCACCGATGAATATGGTATCGGCAACAGGTGACTGCGCTTGGCTCGAAACCACTGCCCGTGCGACTCGCAATGAGACAAGCGCAACAAGCACGAGACCGCACGCTCCAAAGCCACACATCTTCAGACACGTCTTCCCGTTGCGCGGTCGCATAGGGCCAAAGTTGCTCAACAAACATTTGAGCCATTGCGATACAAATTTCATCATGTCCACGACCATATTGACTGAGTACGCAGTCGAGCGCTTATCCCATCCAACTGGGTTCACACGAGCTTGCGATTTCTCCTCACGCAAAAGACTTTACGAACCTGCTAGAAGCTGTAGCGCAGCGCGAATTCCATGACTCTGGGTTTGGTCAAAGTGCTGCTATACAATCCAAAGCTCGATGCCGGCTGATCCAATTGGCCGGTGGTTTGCGGCAGCGGCGCTACATCAAAACGAACCGAGTTGGTCACGTTGTACACGTCCCAAGTGAACTTCAGACTCTGCGACTCGGCAACCTTCCAGGACTTACTCAGAGCACTGTCGATTCCGAAGTATCCGGGCCCACGTAACTCGTTGCGCTGCCCCGACTCGCCGGGATAAGAGTAGCGAAATGCGCCTTGAGCCGCGGCTGGATCTTGAAACAATCTCGGGTTGCCGTTCGAGTCGAAGAAGACTCCCGTTTTCGGCTTGGGACCATCCAGAATCGCGGCGGACGGCAGTTCCCAGTTAGTCGGGAACGAAGTGAAAGTCTCGATCGTGGTTGGGAAGCCGCTCGTCCAGCGCGCCAGCCCGGAGAACTGCCATCCTCCTACGAACGCATTCACCAAACGATTCGAAGTACCTGCAAAGCGATGCCCCGATCCAATCGGAAGTTCATACACCCAGTTTGTGTTGAACTGGTGAGTAGTATCGAAATCGGATACCGCCCGGAGTTGGTTCGGCGACCAAGAGTTAATGATCTGATCTGCCTGATAAAAGGCATTGAACTGGTTAATGCGCTCCGCGTTTGACCCTACGTCCAGAGACTTCGAAAACGTATAGTTGAAGTCCCACTGCAATCCGTGCGTCATTCCATGTCGTAGCATCAACTGCAAGCCGTTATACGAACTGCTACCGCTGTTTCGCCAGGCATAGAGCGAGGTAAATTGCGGGTTGAAAAATGCGTAGGGTGTGGCTTTCCCACCGAGGGTTGCGCAGGAAGGAAAGCACCCCCCGGGGCCGGGAGTAGCACTGGTGAACGTTTGTGCGGCTTCTCCCGGTACGTCGGCGTTAATCAGAGCGGCGGTCTGCGCTCTTGCGCCCATAGACTCTGTACGAACAGGATAAGTACTAGTGGCAGAAAAAAACGCAAGCGATGATCTGGTCCCATTGTGGATTCCAGGGTGTCCCACCGAGTTCGACCTTTTTCACGTCAATCGGTGTTGGAGGGGCTGGTTTAACGGCCTGCGCATGCGAAGGTGTGGCTAATCCGATACAAAACAGGAGACTCGCCATGAACCAAGACGTTTTCAGCGCAGAGATTCTCATGTTCAGCCTCCGGCACTAATCGATCCAGCACATTGCCACCCATCGCGTGACTGCTCTGCTCCAAGTTCTGACTACAAAGATCATGCAGAGATCGACGCGAAGGCTGCGCAAGTTGTGGCTGGTTCGACGGAGCGAAGTAGCAGCAACGGGCATTGCACCTGTTTGACGACCTTCTCCGCGATCGAGCCGAAGACCAGCGGGCGCCAGCCAGAGATACCATGCGTCGAAAGCACAACCATGTCGATATGCTCACGTTCGATCACCAGCATGATGTTTCCAACCACGTCGTTGCCAATTTCGATACTGGAACTAGCCTTGATCCCTTTGGAAACCAGGGCGGCGTCGCACGTGGCCAACTGTCGCTCCGCATTATCCTCGGCCTTGTGGAGGTACTCCGTTTCAGGAAAGGAGACGGTTTTTGTGCCCGTTGGAAGCATGGGAATGACGTTCAGGAGGTAGAGCTCGGCATGAAAGTGCTGAGCGAGGTCGGATGCGGTCTCCAGTGCAGCATCGGATGACGAGCTGA
>PKXQ01000058.1 GCA_003132405.1 Acidobacteriaceae bacterium
GATTGCCGAGATTGTGAAGTAGGTCAGAGGTAAGAGGTCAGATTGCAGAGTAAGAACGAGTAAGCGGCTTGCAGCTTGCCGCCAGATCTTTCTTCCCGGGGCTTCGAATCGAAGGACTTCGAATCGAAGAGCGGCCGGGAGGGGCAAAGAGAGTGACACAGTGACGGGAAAAGAAAGAATTCGCATACGGTTGAAAGCCTACGACTATCGCATTCTCGATCAGTCGACGGGCGAGATCGTCGAGACGGCGAAACGCACCGGTGCGCAAATCGCCGGCCCGATTCCGCTGCCCACGATGAAGAACAAATATTGCGTGCTGCGTTCGCCGCACGTGGATAAGAAGTCGCGGGAAGCGTTTGAGATCCGCACGCATAAGCGATTGCTCGATATTCTCGAGCCGACGCAGCAGACGGTCGACGCGCTGATGAAACTCGATCTGCCGGCAGGCGTGGATGTGGAGATTAAGGCGTTCGGGAAAGAGCATAAATAGCTGTCCGCTTTCAGCGATCAGCCGTCAGTAAAGGCGGCAGGTTGAAAGCTTGAGCAGCCCCAGCCAATAGCCGTCACGAGGAATTGACGAGCCATGCTGGGAACGGAGAAGGATATGGCAAGAGTTACAGGAATTCTGGGCAAGAAGGTCGGCATGACGCAACTCTTCGATTCGAAGGGCGATGTGCGGCCGGCGACGGTGTTGCAGGCTGGGCCATGCGTGATTACGCAGCACAAGACGCAGACGCGGGACGGTTACGAGTCGGCGCAGATTGGCCTCGTCGAGTTTGTGAAAGAGAAGAAGCTGACCAAGGCGATGCGCGGGCATTTTTCGAAGCACAACCTGCCACCGGTGAAATTTGTGCGCGAGGTTGGGATCGAAGTCGATGCCCCCGGCGAAACCACCGAGGGCGTGATCAAGCCGGGCGACCGCATCCTGGTCGATATTTTTGAAGGCGAGCGCTTTGTCGATGTCATTGGAGTCAGCAAGGGGCACGGCTTTCAGGGTGTAGTGAAGCGCCATCATTTTAGCGGCGGCCCGAAGTCGCACGGTTCGATGTTTCAGATTACCGGTTCGATCGGCTCATCGGCGTTTCCGTCGCGCGTATTTAAAGGCATGCGGATGTCGGGGCACATGGGCAACACGCGAATTACGACCCGCAACCTGCGGATTCTCGGCGTGGATAAAGACGAGAACCTTTTAGTTGTTGAAGGCAGTGTGCCGGGCGCGAATGGCGGCTACATCATGATCAATAAAGCCAAGAAGCCGCCGCGAGAGCGCCGCGGATTTGCCGGCTCGGCGACGGTCGATCCGTTGAAGGCGGCGAAGAGGGCGGCTAAGAAGGGGTAAGGGCGGTAGCCAGTACCCAGTAACCAGTACTCAGTAATGCGAGAAAGAATATGGCAACTATTGATGTCTACAATCTGAGCGGAGCGAAGGCGGGGTCGCTCGAACTGGCCGATGAAGTTTTCGGCGCGGTCAACGAAGACCTGCTCTGGGAAGCGATCACGCACTATCGCGCCGCGGCGCGTGCGGGCACGCATGCCACCAAGAACCGCTGGCGAGTCTCCGGATCGGGCAAGAAGCTGTGGAAGCAAAAGGGCACCGGCAGGGCGCGTATCGGCTCGATTCGTTCTCCACTGTGGCGCCATGGCGGCACAGTGCATGGACCGCAGCCGCGCTCCTACGACTACGCCTTCCCGAAGAAGAAGCTGCTGGGCGCGTTGCGCTCGGCCCTGGCCTCGAAGTTTGCCGATGGCAAGCTGATGGTGGTGAAGTCGTTCGACGTGAAGGAACCAAAGACGAAGCTGTTTCGCGAGGCGCTCGACAAGCTGAAGATCGAGGGCACGACGCTTCTCGTCGATATTTCGACGGCGGAAAACAAGAATCTTGAACTCAGTTCGCGCAATATCGACGGCCTCGAACTGGTGCGGGCGAACGAAGTGCATCCGTATCACATCATGCGTTACACCCACGTGGTGTTCGCGCAACCGGCGCTCGAGAAGCTGCAGGATTCGCTGAAGAAATCGGCCTCGCGGCGTTCGCATGACGCCGAGCCGGATGAAACGCCGAAGAAGAAACCAGCGCGGCGTTCGCGTAAGGCGAAGGCGGAGGTGGCCTGATGAAATCCGCCTATCAGATTATCCAGAAGCCGGTAATCACAGAAAAAGGCCTCGGAATTAAAGAAACGCAGAACACGCTGGTGTTTCAGGTGGCTCCTAAGGCGACGAAGACCGAGATCAAAGAAGCAGTCCAATCGATCTTCAAAGTAAAAGTCGCGTCGGTGCGCACCGCGAATTATCCCGGGAAAGAACGGCGCCGGGGCAAGTTTACCGGCTACCGTCCGGATTGGAAGAAGGCGTACGTACGGTTGAAGAGCGGCGAGAAGATGCCGGAGTACGCGCAGAATCTATAGCAGTCAGCACTCAGCATTCAGTCAGTGGAATGAATGGTAACGCTTAAGAGCTAACGGCTAAGAGCTAAAGGCTGATTTTATGGCAATTAAAACTTACAGACCGACAACGCAGACGTTGCGCTATCGCACCTCGGTTACGACCGACGATATTACTTCGTCCACGCCGCATAAGGCGCTGGTCGAGGGCAAGATCCGTTCCGGCGGACGACGCAATTCGGGCGACACGACCATGCGCTTTCGCGGCGGCGGCAACAAGCGCAAGTTGCGCACGATTGATTTCAAGCGCGACAAGCACGGCATTCCGGCGACGGTCGTCACCATCGAATACGATCCGGGCCGCTCGGCGCGCATTGCCTTGCTGAGCTATGCCGACGGCGAGAAGCGTTACATTGTCCAGCCCGATGGCTTGAAGGTCGGAGCGAAGATTCTGAGCGGTCCCGAGGCCGACATTCTGGTGGGAAACGCCTTGCCGCTGCGGAATATTCCGCCGGGCACGACGATTCACAACATCGAGCTGCGTCCGGGCAAGGGCGCGCAGATGGTGCGCTCGGCGGGCGGTTCGGCGCAGTTGATTGCCAAAGAAGGCGACTACGGACTGGTGAAGCTGCCTTCCGGCGAGACCCGCAAAGTGGTGCTCGATTGTTTAGCGACCATCGGGCAGGTCGGAAACACCGACCACGAAAACGTCACCTGGGGCAAGGCAGGACGCACGCGCTGGGTGGGGAAGCGTCCGCATAACCGCGGTGTTTCGATGAACCCGGTGGATCATCCGCATGGTGGCGGCGAAGGCAAGACTTCGGGTGGACGGCATCCGGTGACGCCGTGGGGCCAGCCGACACGCGGCTACAAGACGCGGAACAATAAGCGGACCGATGCGTTTATCGTGAAGGATCGCAGGCAAAAGGGATAAGGCAAAGATTCAAGGTTTCTAAGGAAAAACCAGCAGCTTTGGTTCGGCACCACTGAGAGCTGAAAGCTGAGAGCTGAGAGCTGACTTTATGGCACGTTCAACTAAAAAGGGACCGTTCGTGGACTCGCACCTGGCGACGAAAGTCGAAGGCATGAATGCGCGCAACGAAAAGAAAGTGCTGCGGACGTGGTCGCGGCGCTCGACGATTATTCCGGAGATGGTCGGCCACACCATTGCCGTACACAACGGACGGAAATTCATCCCCGTCTATGTGACCGAGAACATGGTGGGGCACAAGCTGGGCGAATTCAGCTTTACCCGCCAGTTTAAGGGGCACTCGATGAAAGCGGCGACGGAAGTGGCGGCGAAGCCGGCGGGCGTGCCGGGCGGTCCAGGAGCGATCACGCCGTCGGCGCCGAAGGCGTAAGAACGGCTTCGAACTTTCGGGCGATGAGCTTCGGGCTACGAGCTAAGGGCCGAACTTTAAAGGCAAAAAGGTTATGGAATTTCGAGCGGAAGCTAGATACATGCGGGTCTCGCCGCAGAAGGCGCGGCTGGTGCTGAACTTGATCAAGGGACGTCGCGTGGAAGAGGCGCGCAATACGCTCGCCTTCACCAAAAAGCGGGTGGCGGCGACGGTTGCGAAGCTGTTGCAGTCGGCGATCGACAATGCCAATTTCCTGAGCACCGAAAAGGGCCTGGATGTTGAACTCGACAACCTGTATGTGAAGCATGCGGTGGCGAACGATGGGCCGCGCATGAAGCGTATCCGTCCCGCACCCATGGGCCGCGCCTACCATTATGTGCGGCGCATCGCGCATCTGGAGATTGTGCTGGCGGAGAAGAACAAGAACGGCGCGGAGGTTGGAACCTCGGCAACGGCAGGGCCCAAGACGAAACCGGCGGCGCGGCCGCATACCAAGCCGAAGACCAAGGCGAAAGCGCCGGCGAAGAAGAAAGTGGTTGGCAAGAAAGCTACGGCTAAGAAGTAAAGCGTCGTTCGCTGTTCGGCGTTCGCGAAAAGCGGGCAGCGAATTGCGAACAGCGAACAGCGAATAGCGAGGATTTTAGGAGCAACGATGGGACAAAAAGTTCATCCATACGGATTCCGGCTCGGCTACACCAAGCCGTGGAAGTCGCGCTGGTTTGTCGAGAAGGATTACGACAAGCTGCTGCTTGAGGACTACAAGCTCAAGGCGGAGCTGAAGGACAAGCTCAAGTCGGCGGGCGTGAGTTCGGTCGAGATCGAGCGTCCGGGCAACAAGCTGCGCATCATTATTAAGACGGCGCGCCCCGGGATCATCATCGGTCGCAAGGGCGCGGAAATCGACAAGCTCAAGCAGGACTTGCAGAAGAAGACGACGCGCGAAGTGCATGTCGATATTCAGGAAGTGCACAAGCCCGAGCTCGATGCGCAACTGGTGTCGGAGTCGATTGCGCTGCAACTCGAAAAGCGCGTGGGCTTCCGGCGCGCGATGCGCAAGTCGGTCGATTCGGCGCTGCGCTTTGGCTGCAAGGGAATTAAAGTCCGCGTCAGCGGCCGCCTGAATGGCAACGAAATCGCGCGCTCGGAATGGTATCTGCAAGGCCGGTTGCCGTTGCACACGCTGCGCGCCGATATCGATTACGGCTTCACCGAAGCGCGCACGACCTATGGCGTGATTGGCGTGAAGGTGTGGGTTTATAAGGGCGAAATTCTCCCGACGAAAAAGCGGGAAGCAACACCGGCTCGGGAAGTGGCTACGACCGGAGCGTTTTGAAAATCAGTAACCAGTACCCGCTTCGGTATTTGAGTACCGAAAGCTAAGTGCTAAAGGCTAAGGGCTGATTTATGTTGATGCCGAAGAAAGTTAAGTACCGCAAGCAGCAGCGCGGGCGCATGACGGGGAAGGCCTGGCGGGGTGGCACGCTCGCGTTCGGCCAGTACGGGCTGAAGGTGCTGGAGCCGGGATGGATCACCGACCGCCAGATCGAAGCGAGCCGCGTCGCGATGACACGATTTGTCAAGCGCGGCGGAAAGATCTGGATCCGTTTGTTTCCGGACAAGCCTGTCACGAAGAAGCCGGCCGAAACCCGTATGGGCAAGGGCAAGGGCGCTCCCGATCACTGGGTCGCGGTGGTAAAGCCGGGGAAGATTCTGTTCGAGATGGAAGGCGTCACCATTACCGACGCGAAAGAGGCGATGCGCCTCGCCTCGCACAAGCTTCCGCTGCGGACGACGTTTGTGAAGCGCGAAGTGTTTTAGGCGGCGGGGACGCGAGCGGGGGGAAGCAGATCCTTCGCTTCGCTCAGGATGGCAAATGTATGGGTAGGGGATTATGAAGGCAGAAAAAATTCGTAACTTGACCGACGACGAGCTCAACCACCAGCAACGGGATCTGGCCGATCAGCTCTTCAAGCTGAAGTTCCAGATGAATATGGGACAGACGGAGAGCCTGAAGAAGATTCGCGGGCTGCGCCGGGATATTGCGCGCGTGCAGACCGTCCTGCGCGAGCAGGAACTGGCCGCGGTTAAAACCGAGACGCATACAACTGAAACTCGGAAGACCGAGATCAGCAAGGCGCAGACTGGCAAAACGCAGAGTGGCAAAACGCAGAGTGGCAAAGCGCAGACCAGCAGAGCGGAGAAACGATAATGGCGGAAACCACGAGCCCGGCCGAAGCACGGAAGCCGCACCACAAGGAATTGATTGGGACCGTCGTCTCGAACAAGATGCAGAAGACGATTGTCGTCGAGGTCACGCGCAAGAAAGCGCATCCGATGTACGGGCGGGTGATCTCGATCCGGAAGAAGTTTTATGCCCACGACGAGAAGAACGAGACGCATCCCGGCGATGTGGTGAAGATCGAAGAGTCGCGGCCGCTGTCGAAGCTGAAGCGCTGGACGCTGAAGGAAATCGTGCGCAAGACGGCGCTGGTGCCGGAAGTGGACGTGGACGCCGGGTTGGGCGTTTCGGCGAAGTAAGCGGCCGCAGTTCCGGCGCTAGTCGCGGCGAAAGAGAAGGAGACCGAATATGGCCCTGATGATGAGATCGATGATCGAGGTTGCCGATAACTCCGGCGCACGCAAGCTGCAGATGATCATGCCGCTCGGCGGCTCGACTGGTTTGCATGCGAGCTTGGGCGACGTGATTACAGCGAGCGTGAAGGAAGCTGCGCCCGACGGTCAGGTGCAGAAGGGCAAAGTGGTGAAGGCGGTGATCGTGCGGACGCGGAAGGAGTACCGGCGGCGCGATGGAACCTATATCCGCTTCGATCAGAATGCTGCGGTGCTGATCAACGAGACGGGTGAGCCGGTGGGCACGCGCGTGTTCGGTCCGGTGGCACGCGAACTGCGCGAGAAAAAATTTTTGAAGATTGTGTCGCTGGCGCCGGAAGTTTTATAGGCGCGTGGCAGTTGCTGAGCAGCAGCGAGGGGAAGCAGGTCCTTCGCTTCGCTCAGGATGACAAAGAGACTTTGGAAGGGTTTGACAATGGGAACAGCAACTACGAAGGCGCACAAGCGAGTTGACATCCGCCGAAACGACAACGTGAAGGTGATGACCGGGAAGGATCGCGGAAAAGAACATCGCGTGCTGCGCGTGCTTCCCGACGAAGGCAAGGTGCTGGTGGAGCACGTGATGATGGTGAAGAAACACGTCCGCCCGAATCCGCAGCGCAACATCAAGGGTGGAATCGCCGAGCAGGAGCGGGCGATTCCTTTGTCGAATGTGGCTCTGGTATGCGCGACCTGCGGGCCGGTGCGCATCGGACACGAATATCGCGGCGATCGCTGGGTGCGAGTGTGCAAGAAGTGCGGGACGACGCTGGATAAATAGCATTTAGCCGTTGGCACTTAGCCTTTAGCTGTTGGTTGAGAGGCGAGCGGCGGTGGCGAAAAATTTGGGACTTACGAACCGGTACACGTCGAGCTTCAGAGCTAAGAGCTAATAGCTGAAGGCCGAACAATCCGAAACCGTGAGAGAGAAGGCAGCAGAAGCAATGGCAGACGAACAGAAAAAAGCGGAGCAGCAAAAAAAGGCGAAGCCGCCGAGAGCTGACAAGGGGCAGGCAGCGGCCGAGAAGCCGAGCGCGGAAGCTCCACGGCATGCGGCGAAAGAGCGGCCGCGGCTGCGGGCGCGCTTTGAGAAGGAAGTATCCGTCGCGTTGATGAAAGAACTGGAGCTGAAGAACCCGATGGCGGTGCCACGGTTGAATAAGATTGTCGTGAATATGGGCGTGGGCGAAGCGACGCAGAACGCGAAGCTGATCGATCCGGCGGTGAACGAACTGGGACAGATTACCGGGCAAAAGCCGGTGGTGACGCGGGCGAAAAAGTCAATTGCGGCATTCAAAGTCCGCGAAGGTATGCCGATTGGCGCGATGGTTACGCTGCGCGGCGATCGCATGTACGAATTCTTCGATCGCCTCGTGAGTATCGTCCTGCCGCGGGTGCGCGACTTTCGCGGAGTCTCGGCCAAGTCGTTTGACGGGCGCGGCAATTACACGCTGGGCTTGCACGATCAGCTGATTTTTCCGGAGATTGACTACGCGAAAGTCGACAAGCTGAAAGGCATGAACGTAACCATTGTGACGACGGCGGGCTCGGACGATCAGGCGCGGTCGTTGCTGAAGCATCTGGGCATGCCGTTTAGGGCGTGAAGTTTATCGGGTGATCGGATCATCGGGTGATCTGGTGATCGGAAATCTCGAATTAGGGTTCACTGAGAGCTGACAGCTTTAGGGCTGACAGCTGGTGTTAGGAGCGAATTTGACTACAGCCAAAAGAGTGAAGGACGCGAAGATAGAAAAGAAGTTTGATGAAGCGCGTGGCAAAGGGCCGAAGCCGAAGTTCTCGACGCGCAGGCATAACCGCTGCAAGATTTGCGGACGTCCGCGAGCCTATCTGCGGAAGTTTGGCATTTGCCGGTTGTGTTTCCGCAGTCTGGCACTGCGGGGCGAGATCCCCGGAGTTTCGAAGTCGTCGTGGTAGAAGAACCGCTGTTGGCTATTCGTCGTTCGCTTTTCGCGCGGTTCAGCGAAGGGCGAGCAGCGAATCGCGAACGACGAAAGCAGTTAAGCTGCTGACAGGTTCTCCGCCGAACGCGGAGCGAACGAGCGGCTTTAGGAGAAGCAAACAATGAGGTTGACCGATCCGGTCGCAGACATGCTGACGCGCATCCGCAACTCGATCCGCGCCCGGCACCAGAAAGTGGACATACCAGCTTCCAAGCTGAAGACGGAGATTGCCCGCATCCTGAAAGAAGAGGGCTATATCGCGAACTTCAAGCCGGCGGAAGAAGAGGGCCACAAGGTCCTGCGCGTGTATCTGAAGTACGGCAACAACAACGAGGCGGTGATCACCGACCTGGCGCGGGTGTCGCGCCCGGGCTGCCGCGTCTATGTGCGCCGCACAGAGATTCCGCGCGTCCTCGGCGGGATGGGTATCAACATCCTGACCACGCCGAAGGGTGTGATGACCGGACGCCAGGCGCGCCGCCAGGGTCTCGGCGGCGAATTGCTGTGCGAAGTTTGGTAGAAAAACAAGCTGTTAGCTCTTAAGCTTTTAGCCTTTAGCTAAAGCGGGATGCAACAGCGATGAAAGCCAAGAGCTAAGAGCCAAAGGCTAAGAGCTGATCTTATGTCACGAATTGGAAAAAAACCGATCCCGATCCCGAAGGGCGTGACGGTGAAAATCGAAGGCAACACGGTGATGGTCCAGGGGCCCAAGGGCAAACTGGACACACCGCTTCCGTCCGGCATCACGATGGAGCAGAAGGACGGCAACCTGGTCGCGATCCGTCCGGACGATGCCCACTCGGCGGTTCACGGGCTGGCGCGCGCGCTGGTCAATAACGCGGTCGATGGCGTGACCAAAGGCTGGACGCGCGATCTCGAAATCGTCGGCATCGGCTATCGCGCGGAGATGAAGGGCAAGGGAACGGTGGTGTTCAGCCTCGGCTACTCGCACCCGATTGAATATCCGCTGCCTTCGGGCGTGGATTGCGCGATCGACGCGAAGCTAACCAAGCTGACGCTCAACGGAATCGATCGGCAAAAAGTTGGCCAGGTCGCGGCCGAGATGCGGTCGCTGCGTCCGCCCGATCCGTACAAGAATAAGGGTGTGCGCTATGCTGGCGAGCGCTTGAAGAAGAAGGTTGGCAAGACGGGAGCAAAATAGCTCTCGGCCGTCAGCTCTCAGCTTTCAGTTTGGCTGAGGTTTAACTGACGGCTGATAGCTGATAGCTGAGGGCTTATGTTAAGAATTGCTGCAAAAAACAAAACGCGCCAGCGGGTGCACGATCGCATCCGCAAGAAAGTTATGGGCACGCCGGAGCGCCCGCGGCTGAATGTGTACCGGTCGCTCAACCATATCTACGTGCAACTGATTGACGACCTCAAGGGTGTCACGCTGGCAGCGGCTTCGACAGCGGACGATCGCAAGGGGGCGCGCGTCGCCGGTGGCAACGTGGCCTCGGCAAAGATGGTGGGTAAGAAAATCGCCGAACTGGCCAAGGAAAAAGGCGTCTCCAAAGTCGTGTTCGATCGCGGCGGCTACATCTATCACGGCCGGGTCAAAGCGGTGGCGGATGCGGCGCGCGAGGCGGGATTGCAGTTTTAGGAATTTGTAATTGGTGATTTGTAATTTGCGATTTTGAAGCCTCTGGGTTTTAGATTTCCAATTACCAGTTACAAATTAGAAATGGATCTTGAATGCCAAGAGTTACAAAGAAACTCGATGCGGGTTCGTTCCAGTTAAAGGACCAGGTGGTCTCGATTAACCGGGTGACGAAGGTAGTTAAGGGCGGCAAGAACATGTCGTTCGCGGCGCTGGTGGTGATTGGCGATCCTTCGGCGGCGGTGGTGGGATACGGATCGGGCAAAGCGAAAGAAGTTCCGCAGGCGATTCGCAAAGGGATTGAATCGGCCAAGAAGAACCTGATGCGGGTCAACCTGACGCAGACCACGGTTCCGCACACGGTAATCGGGCGCTTTGGCGCGGGAAGAGTGCTGCTGAAGCCGGCGCCGGAAGGCACGGGCGTAATCGCGGGCGGAGCGGTGCGCGCGGTCATGACCTCGGCGGGCGTGCAGAACGTGCTCACCAAGTCGATTGGCACGACCAATCCGCATAACGTGATCAAGGCAACCTTCGACGCGCTGAAGAAGCTCAAGAATCGGGAACACGTCGCAGAACTCCGCGGCAAGGCAGTGCAGGAGTTATAAGAAAAGTTTCAAGGTTTCATAGTTTCAAGGTTTCAATGCTCTCATGCCGCGCTATATACCTTGAAAGGCTGAAACCTTGAAACCTTGAAACCTTGAAACCTTGAAACTTGCAGTATCAGGAAGTGAAATGACAACCAAGACATCGAAATCGCCGGCGAGCGGCAAGATTCAGTTGAAGTGGGTGCGGTCGACAATCTGCACTCCGGTAAAACACAGGGCAGTAATCAAAGGACTAGGCTTCACGCGCCTGAACCAGGTCATCGAGCGGCCGGACACGGCTGCGATTCGCGGCATGGTGAAGAAGGTGCCGCACCTGGTTGCGATCGTAGAGTAGAAGGGTTTCAGAGTTTCAAGGTGTCAAAGTTCCAATGTAGAACCGGCGCGGTTTTTACTTTGAAACCTTGCAACCTTGAAACCTTGAAACCTTGAAACCTTGAAACATGGAATCCATATGAACTTATCGACAATACGGGCACCGAAGAAATCGACGGAAAAGAAGAAGCGCGTGGGGCGCGGCATGGGCTCCGGCATGGGCAAGACTTCGACGCGCGGCCATAAAGGGCAGTGGTCGCGTACCGGCGCGCGGCTGATCCGCGGATTTGAAGGCGGGCAGATGCCGCTGCATCGCCGTATACCGAAGCGCGGATTTACCAACATTTTCCGAGAGGAATATGACGTTGTGAATCTCAGCCGCCTGGCCACTCTCGGCGAAACGGAAATCACCCCCGAAGTGCTCAAGAAGGCGGGCGTAGTGCATGGCAATGCGCCGGTCAAGATTCTTGGCATGGGCGAACTGACAGTGGCGATCACGGTCCACGCACATAAATTTTCGAAGTCGGCGCAGGAGAAAATCACCAAGGCAGGCGGCAAGTTTGAGGTCTTGCAGTAATGGCGGAAGTCGCAATCTTCAATAAGCTGGCGAACATCTTCCGGGTTCCGGACCTGCGCAAGCGCGTGTTATTCACGCTCGGCCTGCTGGCGGTGTATCGCATCGGCGGCCACATCCCGACGCCTGGGATCAATGGCGACCGGTTGGCGCAGTTCTTCGAACAAAATAGAGGTTCCGTCCTCGGCTTCGTCGATCTGTTCAGCGGCGGCAACCTGCGCCGGCTCACGATTTTCGCGCTTGGCATCATGCCGTACATTACGGCGTCGATTATTTTGCAGCTGCTGACGGTGGTCTATGAGCCGCTCGCCAAGTTGCAAAAAGAAGGTGAACTCGGGCGCAAAAAAATCACGCAGTGGACCCGTTATCTCACCGTGATTTTGAGCGCGGTGCAGTCGTTTGGCATCGCTATCAGCCTCGAAAAAGCCGGCGATTTCGTCAACACTCCCGGGCCCGGTTTCATCCTGATGACCATGCTCACGCTGACCACGGGCAGTGCCTTCATCATGTGGCTGGGCGAGCAGATCACCGAACGCGGCATCGGCAATGGCATGTCGCTCCTGATCTTTGCCGGCATCGTCGTCGGCCTGCCGCGCGGCGTCGCCGACCTTTATCAGAAGGCGAGCACCTCGGCCTGGGGAGTGTTCACGGCCCCCGCCATAATTATGCTACTGGTGCTGATGATTGCAGTCGTCGCATTCATCGTCTACGTCGAACGCAGCGAGCGCCGCATTCCGGTGCAATACGCCAAACGCGTTGTCGGACGAAAAGTCATGGGCGGGCAATCGACGCACTTGCCGCTCCGGGTCAATGCTGGCGGCGTGATGCCGGTGATTTTCGCGTCGTCGATTCTGGCGTTGCCGCAGATGCTGGGCGCGGCCTTCCACAACAATAAAGTTATTGGCCCGTTGCTGGACGCGATGCGATGGGGCGAGCCGCTCTACACTTTGCTCTATTGCCTCGGCATTATTTTCTTTGCCTACTTTTATATCTCGATCGTGTTCAACCCGAACGAGGTTGCCGACAATATGCGGAAATGGGGAGGATTCATCCCTGGCATACGCCCCGGCAAGCGCACGTCCGATTTCATCAATGACGTGCTGACGCGCATCACGCTGGTGGGCGCGGCCTACTTGATTTTGATTTCGCTGATACCGGAGTGGATGATCGCCGGCATCAAGCTGAACCACCTTCCGCTGCTGGGGCGGGTTTTCGAAAACCTGCCCACATGGGTGACAAACGGCTTGGGCGTCAATTTTTACTTCGGCGGCACTTCGCTGCTGATCGTCGTCGGAGTCGCGATGGACACGGTCACGCAGATCGAAGCGCAGCTGATCATGCGGCACTATGACGGATTCACCCCGAAGAGCGGCCGGCTGCGCGGCCGTCGCACGTGGTGATACGGTTTTGCAGGCGCGGAGCAGGAGAGTATTTCCGCGGCAGGAAATACGAGTAAAAGGGGCCATTTCGATGGCCAATGAGCCGGCCATGTCGACGGCCAATAACGCCGCGCGAAATAGAAACATTGGACCCGTGATTCTTCTCGGCCCCCCGGGAGCTGGGAAGGGCACGCAGTCCCGGCAGATCGTCGAGCATTACGGCGTTCCGCAGATATCGACGGGCGATCTGTTGCGCGATCATGTGGCGCGCGGCACTGCGCTTGGCCTGGAAGCCAAGGCGATCATGACGCGAGGCGAGCTGGTGCCGGACGAATTGATGTACGGCATCGTAGCCGACCGGCTGCGTGAAGTCGATTGTCGTTGCGGATTTGTGCTGGATGGCTTTCCAAGGACGGCCGCCCAGGCAGGATGGCTCGACGCCTTCCTGGAAAAAGAGGTCTTTGACAACTTTGATGCGAAGGCGGATACGAAGTCGGAGAAGCCGAAGAAGTGTCCGCTGATTGTGATCCAGTTGCTTGTGGACTATAATCAATTGTTGCTGCGGATTGCCGGACGTCGTTCGTGTCCCACCTGTGGACGGCTCTATAACATCCACTCTCAGCCACCTCTCGTCGACGCGGTGTGCGATGTCGACGGATCCAAGTTGGTGATTCGGGAAGACGATCGCGAAGAAGTCATTTCCGAGCGCTTGGCTACCTATGAGAGGCAGACCAAGCCGGTAGCGGATTACTACCGTGGGCAGCGGCGCCTGATTGCGATCAATGCGGATCGCACGGTGGAAGAGGTTACGACGCAGATTTTCGGAGTGATCGACAGCCATTGCGTCGGCGGATGCTAGTTGAAAACGCGGCGCGGGCAGAATTGAATATGAGTTTTGCAGAAGACAGGATCATCCGAAAGTCGGCGGAAGAGATCGAAAAGATGAGGCGGAGCGGCCAGATAGTCCGCCAGGTTTTGAACCACCTGAAAGCGATGGTCGCGGTCGGCGTTACGACGATGGACCTGGAAAAGGGCGCGGAAAAACTGATTGCGGAACTAGGCGCGGCACCGGCGTTCAAGGGATATTACGGGTATCCCTGTGTGCTCTGCACTTCGATCAATGAAGAGATCGTGCACGGGATACCGTCGGAAAAGCGGACGCTTAAAACAGGCGACATCGTTTCGATCGATTGCGGCGTGGTTTCGGACGGTTATTACGGCGACGCGGCCGTCACCGTGCCGGTGGGTGAGACGATTAAACCGGAGTTGAAGAAATTGCTCGAAGTGACCGAAGCTTCGCTCTACAAAGGTATCGAGCAGGTGAAGATCGGCAACACGGTTGGACACGTGGGCTCGGCGATTCAGAAGCACGTGGAAGCGAACGGGTTCAGCGTGGTGCGGGATTTTGTCGGGCACGGCATCGGGACGAAACTGCACGAAGCGCCCCAGATTCCGAACTTCGGTAAAAAGGGCCAGGGCGCGGAGTTGACCGAAGGCATGGTGCTGGCGATTGAGCCGATGGTGAACTCGGGCGGTCCCGAGGCCAGAGTTTTGGGCGACAAGTGGACCGCGGTCACGGTAGATGGCAGTTACAGCGCGCACTTTGAGCATTGTGTCGCTGTAACGCGGCAAGGTCCGATGATTTTGACGCAGTAAGGACGATTAGCTTTTAGCTCTTGGCCCTTAGCTAAAGGCCAAAAGCTAACAGCTAAAGGCTGTTTTAAAGGAGTCGATGAGTAAAGAAGACGCGATTGAAGTTGAGGCGTCTAGCGGGCGTGAGCGGAGCGGAAGCCCGCTGCCGAAATCCTGAGCGCAGCGAAGGATCTGTGGTAACAAAGAATTCGGGAGGGTAATGAGTAAAGAAGACGCGATTGAAGTGATGGCAACGGTCGTCGAACCGCTGCCGAATGCCATGTTCAAGGTGGAGCTCGAAAATAAGCACCAGGTGCTGGCGCACGTTTCCGGCAAAATGCGGAAGAACTTCATACGCATACTGCCCGGAGACAAAGTCGCGGTCGAACTTTCTCCGTACGACTTGAATCGCGGTCGGATTGTTTATCGCTATAAATAGTTTTTTGTCTCATCGGTTTTAAGGTTTTGTCATCCCGAGCGTAGCGAGGGATCTGCAGTTGCAGTTACTGAGAACTGGCAACTGAGAACTGGGAACTGAGTTATGAAAGTAAGAGCATCGGTAAAGAAAATTTGCGACAAGTGCAAGGTCATCCACCGCAAGGGAGTAGTGCGGGTGATTTGCGAGAACTCGAAACACAAACAGCGGCAGGGGTAAGAGAGCTACGGGCTTCGAGCTTGGAGCCAATGCCGAGTTGCTCGGAGCTCGCGGCTCAAAGCTCGCAGCAGCCGGAAGCAGGAAGGATTAAGGACTATGGCACGTATTTCAGGCGTCGATCTTCCGCGCAATAAGCGCACGAATATCGCGCTCACTTACATTTACGGCATCGGCAATTCGCGCGCGGCGCGCATCCTGGACGCGGCGAAAGTCGATCCCATGAAAAAGATTTCCGACCTCGGCGAAGATGAGGTTAACCGCATCCGCCAGGTGATCGAAGCGGAAGGCTCGGTCGAAGGCGATCTGCGCAAGGACGTTTCGATGAACATCAAGCGGCTCATCGAAATCGGCTCCTATCGCGGATTCCGCCATCGCCGTAACTTGCCGGTTCGCGGGCAGCGCACGCATACCAACGCTCGCACCCGCAAAGGTCCGCGCAAAGGTACGGTCGCGCAGAAGAAGAAAACAGCTAAGGCGTAAAAACCAGCCGTTAGCTCTTAGCCGTTAGCTCTACCGCGGCGGGTTTAAGCTAACGGCTAAAAGCTAAGAGCTAAAGGCTTATCTAATGGCAAAACCAGTAGCAGCAGGCGGCGCCGCGGCGCCCGAGAAAAAAGGCAAGACGAAGAAGTTCAAGAAGAAAGAGCGCAAGCACGTTCCCCACGGACTGGTGCATGTACAGGCCTCTTTCAACAACACCATCGTCACCATTACCGATATGTCCGGCAATGTGCTGGCGTGGAAGAGTTCGGGTTCGCTCGGCTTTCGCGGCTCGCGCAAAGGTACTCCGTTCGCGGCGCAGCAAGCCGCGTCGAATGCGGCCAGCCTGGCGCGCGATCACGGCGTTCGCACGGTGGATGTGCGGGTGAGCGGACCGGGATCGGGCCGCGAGTCGGCAGTACGCGCGCTCGCTTCGGCCGGAATCGAAGTGCGGTCGATCAAAGACACCACGCCGATTCCGCACAACGGTTGTCGTCCGCCGAAGCGGCGTAGGGTTTAAAGAAGTACCCAGTACTCGGTATCCAGTAGCCAGTGAACCGAGCAGGCGTCTAGGTTTTACTGACGGCTGAGAGCTGACAGCTATTTCGTCCGGGACGAAGGGTGAAGCCAAACCCGTAAACCGGTCATCTAAAAGGAGAACAACTTGGCACGTTATACCGATGCAGTGTGTCGTTTATGTCGCCGGGAAGGCATCAAGCTCTTCCTGAAAGGTACGAAGTGCTTCAGCGACAAATGCCCAATTGAGAAGCGCAACTTCGCTCCCGGACAACACGGGAAAGACAAAAAGACGAAGGTTGTAGGCTACGGTCTGCAGTTGCGCGAAAAGCAGAAAGCCAAACGCATCTACTTCACCCAGGAAGGCCAGTTCCGGAATTATTTCGAGAATGCGGTCCGGTCCAAGGGTGTAACCGGCGCGAAGCTGCTCGAATCGCTCGAGCGCCGTCTCGACAACGTTGTCTATCGTCTCGGCTTCGGCATCTCCCGCCGCCAGGCGCGCCAGTTGGTGCGTCACGGCCACGTGCAGGTGAATGGCAAGAAAGTCAACATTCCTTCTTACGAGGTCAGCGTCGGTGAAGAGATTCAGATTCGCGAGAGCAGCCGCAAGATTCCGATTCTCGAAACCGCAAAGGATTTCGCCAGTCATCAGCCCGCTCCGGTGTGGCTCGAGATCGATCGCGAGAATTACAAGGGCCGCGTGCTGGCTTTGCCTAAGCGCGAAGACATTCAGCTGCCGGTGAACGAGCAACTGATTGTCGAACTGTATAGCAAGTAACGCTGCTCGTCGTTCGCTATTCGCTTTTCGCAGATCAACGGATCGCGCAGCTTGCGAATAGCGAACGACGAAAAGCGAAGAGCGGGTTTTGGCCCATTTTTTCGTGCCAGAGCAGCCTTTCCTGTTGTGACCTGAGCTGGGCCGCTCAGCGAGCAGGATCGAGCCACATGGCCGAGAGGAGAAACACAGAATGCTTTGGAGAGGTTTTCAAAAACCAAAACGCTTGGCGAACGACACCAGTTCGCTCACAGATAAATACGGAATGTTCTGGGCGCAGCCCTTCGAACGCGGATTCGGCACCACGATCGGCAATGCTCTTCGCCGCGTGATGCTCAGTTCGATCGAAGGCGCGGCAGTCACCGCCGTAAAGATCGAAGGTGTGCTGCACGAATTTCAGTCGATCCCGGGCGTTGTTGAAGACGCGACCGACATCATCCTCAACATGAAGCAGGTTCCGTTCAAGCTTGCAGGCGACGGTCCGAAGGCGATCTACCTGCGCGCCGATCAGCCCGGTGTCGTTACCAGCAGCATGATCGAAGCCGACGGCGATGTCGAAGTTCTCGACAAAGATATTTATATCGCAACCGTGAGCGAGGGTGGCAAGCTCGACATGGAGATGCGGCTCAAGCGCGGGCGCGGTTATGTCTCCGCCGACAAGAATTTCGAAGACGATCTCGGCATCGGATTCATCCCCATAGATTCCGTGCACACGCCGGTGCGCAAGTGCAACTACACCGTCGAAGCCGCGCGTCTCGGGCAGATTACCGACTACGACAAGCTGACGGTCGAGGTTTGGACGAACGGTTCGATCACTCCGGGCGACGCGCTCGGTCTTTCCGCGAAATTGATTAAAGATCACATGAATATCTTTATCAACTTCGAAGAAGAGATTGAGACTGCGGCCTCGAATGAAGAGCGCCGGCCGGAGATCAAGAACGAGAACCTCAACCGTTCGGTCGAGGAGCTCGAACTCTCCGTGCGCAGCTATAACTGCCTGAAGAACGCAAACATTCAGACCATCGGCGAACTGGTGCAGAAGACCGAAGCCGAGATGCTGAAAACGAAAAACTTTGGCCGCAAGTCGCTGAACGAAATCAAGGAGATTCTCTCCTCGATGGGCCTGAGCCTGGGTATGAAGATCGACGAGCATGGAAACGCCGTGCCCGGACCGACCTCAAACCTGGTCCTGCCCGCGTCGGCCTACGGCGATAACGATCTGTAAAGAACAGTTGCCAGTGGCCAGTGGTCAGTTGCCAGTAAAAGCGCTGACCACCTGGCAGCTGGCCGCTGATTGTCAATTTAGCCCACTGGCAACTGGCCACTGGCAACCGACAACTGGGGTTAAGACATGCGTCACAAAGTTGCAGGCTACAAACTCGGACGAACCACCTCCCATCGCCGCGCGATGCTGCGCAATATGGTCACGTCGATCATCATGGAAGAGCGCATCGAGACAACCGTGATCAAAGCGAAAGCCGTGCGTCCGTCGGTCGAAAAGATGATCACCCTCGGCAAAAAGGGAGATCTCGCCGCGCGCCGTCAGGCCGCGTCTTACCTGATGACCAACGAAGCCGTCACCAAGCTTTTCGACACGGTGGCTCCGCGCTTCGGCGACCGCAACGGCGGCTATACGCGCATTGTCCGCACCGCATGGCGCAAGGGAGACGGCGCCGAAAAAGCCTTCATCGAACTCCTGGGCAGCGAACAGGTGATCGACGAAAAGCGCCAGAAGCGAGCCGAAATCCGCGCCAAGCGCGCCGAAGAAAATCGCAAAGCGATGGAGCACGCCGACGAAGAAGCGCAGGCGGAAAAGAACATGGCTGCGAACGAGGCTGAGGGTAAGACTGAAGGTAGCGACAAAAAAGAGTAGTTGCCGCCGCCTCACATTTAGCGAAAGAACTTTCTTAGAAGGCATAAGGGACGTCCGATATGGGCGTCCTTTTTTTTGCTGATGCAGGATGGGATATTCATCTCTCGTCGGCGGTCGCGACAGCACTGGTGATCAAGGCTAATTGCGAAGGTAGGCGGCAGCCCTCCGATTGCCGATGCCGCCTTCCCTATATTCACGCGGCGTTAACACAAGCAGCCATCTAAGGTTGATCGAGGTAAACCCACATGGTCACATCCATCGATACCAGGCAGACCGATTTTTCCGAAATGGATAATGCGGAGATCTCCAAAGAACACTGGAAGATCATGTTTATCTCGGGCATGGGATTTTTTACCGACGCCTATGATCTTTTCATCATCGGTGTGGTGATGGCGCTGCTTAAACCCATGTGGCAGGTCGTTAAAGTAGAAGAGGGTCTGGTCGAGTCCACTGCTTTGCTGGCTGCAGCTCTGGGCGCGCTGCTTTTTGGCCGAATCGCGGACATGCTCGGCCGCAAGCGGATTTACGGTGTCGAAATGCTGGTTCTCGCTGCGGGAGCGATCGCCTGCGCCTTCTCGCCCAATATTTGGTGGCTCATCGGTTTTCGTTTTATTCTTGGTATCGGCATCGGCGGCGACTATCCTGTCTCCGCCACCATAATGAGCGAGTATGCTGGAAAGGCTCATCGCGGGCTGCTCGTCACTCTGGTCTTCGCCATGCAAGCCGCCGGACTGATCGTCGGTCCTCTTCTCGCTGCCGCGCTGCTCTCCACTCATCTCTCGCACGACATAATCTGGCGCATTCTAATCTCTTTCGGTGCCCTGCCCGCCGTTGCCGTCTACGGCGCGCGTCGTCACCTCAAAGAGTCGCCGCGCTTTCTCAAAGCTGCCGGCCATGAAGAGGACGCCTCCGGTAAACTCACAAAGGCGAAGCATTTTGACAAGAAGACTCACTCGGTCTCCTTCTGGGATGGCTTTTACCGCCTGGTTGACAATAATAGGATTCTGTCCCGCCTGATCGGTGCCAGTGCTGCCTGGTTTCTGATGGACTTTGCCTACTATGGCAACACCGTCTCGAGCCCGCTCGTGCTCTCAGCCTTGAGCAGCGATCACACGCTGCTGCAGAAGACACTTACCCAACTCGGAATCTTCGCGATCTTCGCAGCGCCCGGCTATGCGGTCGCGGCGCTTACGATGGATAAGCTTGGCCGCAAGACTATCCAGATCCTCGGCTTCGGCATGATGGCAGTCACCTTTGGCCTGCTGTCCCTCATTCCCAACGTCGAGAAGATGATCTATCCGTTTCTGATCATCTACGGCTTCAGCTACTTCTTCACTGAGTTCGGTCCGAATGCCACGACCTTCGTCTATCCTTCGGAGATCTTTCCGGTGAAGGTTCGAACTACCGGACACGGCATCGCCGCGGCTATGGGCAAGATCGGTGGTTTTGTAGGCGTGTTTACCTTCCCATTCTTTATGCAGTGGCATGGACTGCCGGCTGCGGAGGGCGCAGCCGCCATCGTCAGCCTCCTGGGACTGACCTTCACAATCTTCCTGCTGCCCGAAACTAAGGGCAAAAGCCTCGAAGAACTCTCAGATCAACCATCCACGCCCATGGAGAAGGCCGCCTAGAGGGTCGAATACCGCAAATCAGCGGCTGTGTCTTCCGATTGCAACAACCGGGCGCGAAAAACCAGCCAAACTAGTAACCCTCGAATTGTCGGCAAACTGGAAACCGAACCACCACCTGCATTTGCCTGATCGTGTGCGCCCTCCCTACAATAGAAGTTTCATCCAAATTCTATGATTCATTTTCCCGTCCCTGAAGCCCTCACATTTGACGACGTATTACTCCTGCCGGCGCGCTCTGAAGTTGTGCCGGCCAATACCAACACGCAGACGCAACTCTCGCGCAACATTCAGTTGAATATTCCCATCATCAGCGCCGCCATGGACACGGTAACCGAGTCGCACATGGCCATCGCCTTGGCGCAGCAGGGTGGGATCGGAATTATTCATCGCAACCTGACCATCGATCAGCAGGCCAATGAAGTCGACAAGGTGAAGCGGTCGGAGAGCGGGATGATTGTCGATCCGGTCACCATGTCGCCGGACGCCAAGGTTTCCGATGCGCTCGATGTGATGCAGAAGTACAAAATTTCGGGCGTGCCCATCACGCAAAAAGATGGACGCCTGGTCGGCATTCTCACCAATCGCGACCTGCGCTTCGAAACGCGGTTTGATATTCCAATCAGCAAGGTGATGACGCAGAAAAATTTGATCACGGTGCCAGTAGGAACGACGCTGGAGCAGGCCGAAGAAATTCTGCATGAGCATCGCGTCGAAAAGCTGCTGGTCGTCGATGACAAATACAACCTGAAGGGCCTGATCACGGTTAAAGATATTCAGAAGAAGCTGAAATACCCAGGCGCCGCGAAAGATAACCAGGGTCGCCTGCGCGTCAGCGCGGCGATCGGCGCCACCGGAGATTTCCTCGAACGCGCGGAAGAATTGGCGAAGGCAAAAGTTGACGTGCTCGCTATCGACAGCGCCCACGGGCACTCCACGCTCGTCCTCGAAGCGGTCAAGAAAGTAAAAGCTAAGGTGCCCGAGGTCGATCTCATCGCCGGCAACGTAGCGACCTTCGACGGCGCTTGTGATTTGATTCGCGCCGGAGTCGACGGGATCAAAGTCGGCATCGGGCCGGGTTCGATCTGCACTACGCGCATCGTCACCGGCGTTGGCGTTCCGCAGATTACGGCAATTGCCGAGGCGACGAGAGCCACGCGCGATTCGGGCGTTCCTGTAATTGCCGATGGCGGAATTAAGTATTCAGGCGACATCAGCAAGGCGCTCGCGGCGGGAGCATCGTCCGTGATGATTGGATCGATGTTTGCCGGCACCGATGAAAGTCCCGGCGAACTGATTCTGTATCAGGGCCGCACCTTCAAGGCTTATCGCGGCATGGGTTCGCTCGGCGCGATGGCGGCGGGATCGAGCGAGCGCTACTTCCAGAATTCCGACGGAGACGCGTCGATCGCCATGCCGGTGGTTGGCGAAGAATCCAACCGCCTCGGCAAGTTGGTACCCGAAGGAATTGAAGGCCGCGTGCCCTATCGCGGATCGGTCTCGATGATCGTGCACCAGATGGTGGGCGGCCTCAAGTCGGGCATGGGTTATTGCGGATGCCAGACCATCGCCGAACTGCAACAGAAGGCGCGCTTCGTGCGCATCAGCGCCGCCGGCTTGCGCGAGAGCCACGTGCACGATGTCATGATCACGCGCGAAGCTCCGAACTACGCGGCCGAATGAAGGAAGATACAAATTTGACGACCGCGTCTCGCCCCAATCTTCTTCGTGCCTGGTGGCCCGCTGCCGTTTGGGTCTGCCTCATCGCGTTCGAGTCGACCGATTTTTTTTCGTCCGAAAACACTGGCAGCATGTTGTATACCCTCTGGGTGCACCTCTTCGGCAACGTCGATCTGCACTTTTTCGTCGTCTTCCATCACTATCTGCGCAAGACGGGGCATGTGGTTGGCTACGGGATGTTGAGTCTGCTCCTGCTGCGCGGTTGGCGCGCGACGCTCGGGCGCATTCCTACTTTGTTGTTGCGCGCCACGCTGCTCGCTTGGCTCGGAACGCTGTCCATAGCTGCGTTGGACGAATGGCATCAGAGTTTTATTCCGTCGCGCACGGGCACAGTGTGGGATGTCTTGCTCGATAGTGTAGCGGGCGTGGCCTTTCTGGTGATCGCGTATTTGTGGCTACGGCGGACGGCGAATAGCGGCTGATTCAGCGGGTTTTCGCCACCGGCGAGTGATGCGCGAGCAGCGCGCACGCGGACACTGCGGCAATTCCAGCGGAAAGATAAAACGGCACCGCCGCGCCATACACCTTCCACAACGAACCGGTGATGACGCTGGCGAGGAGTGTGGTGACGCTGCTCACGAAAAAATAAATTCCGAGCGCGCGGCCGCGAACCTCACCTGCGACGCTCTCGACCACCAGCGCCTTGAGGACGGGATTGGTTAGCGCATAGAAGAATCCATAGAAAGCCATGCTCAGCCAGATCGCGAGTTGAGACGGCGCGACTGCGAAGACGAAATAGACAATAGCGAAAACGAAATATCCGGCGGAGGCGATGGCGGAGCGCGAGAAGCGGTCGCTGAACTTGCCGGCTGGCCACGACACGAGTGTGAACGTGATGTTGAAGACCAATCCTAGCAACGGCGCGCGCGACGCTGGGATGCCAATGCTCCCAGCCCGCAGAACGAGAAACATGTCGCTGGAATTTCCCAGTGAAAACAAAGTAACCACGGCCAGCACGTAATAGAAACCAAGTGGAAGTTTTGGCAGCCAAGTGTTACGCGTTGCAATTGGCGAGTTGCGCTCAGCTTCGAGGGACGTGGATGCGTGTCCGCTCGCGAGCGACGCTCCGCCCCGGTGCATCTCGCGAATGCCGAACCAAACCACGACGACGCACAAGGCTCCCGGAACCGCAGCCCAGGCGAACACGCCGCGCATCCCGAAGCGGCCGATGAGCGCCAGCGCCAGCAGCGGACCGGCGATGGCGCCGGCGGAGTCCATCGCTTGGATCAACCCATAGGCAGAACCGATGTGCGCCCTATCGACCGATTCGGCGACCATCACGTCGCGCGCGGTTCCGCGGACGCCTTTCGCAAAGCGATCGGAGAAACGAATTCCGAGAATTTGCCACCACGATGAGACCAATGCCAGCAGCGGTTTTACTGCATTGGCGACAACGTATCCACCAACCACGATCGGTTTGCGATGAGAAACCCGGTCGGCCAGGTAACCCGAAAAGAGCTTGGCAAAGGACGCGGTGCTTTCGGCGATGCCTTCGATAATCCCAAGCTGCGCAGGCCCGGCGCCGAGAGTTCCGAGAAATGCCGGGAGCACCCAATACGCCATTTCGCTGGCCGTGTCATTGAGAAGAGAAGTGAGGCCGAAGGCATATACATTTCGAGGGATCGAATGAGGCTGCACAGGCGATTTGTCCATAATCGGGGAAATTCGGATCTTGAAAATCGTTCTTTGAAAATAGCATGGCGCTAAAGCAATGAACCTAAGGTAGATGACCGATAGGCATACTCAGACATTACCTTAGACACTACTAGACGCTTGCAGGATGTTATTGTGCCCCGCCGCTTTGCTTGGTATGCTACCGTGCGAACGCCAATACAACCACATTCGAGGTCCCAATGAGTATTAAGGGGAACGTTTGTCAAAATTGACTACGTTGGCAACCCTCCGTTCTCCGGTTGAATATGTGCAGTGGTTTTCCCGTGGACGATTAATCGCTTTGTTTTGGATCGGAGCGATTACCACCATCATTGTCATGTCGTCGCTTGGACCCGTCGGATGGGATGCCCAGGGGTATTGGAAAACCAGTCAGATTGTTCATCATCATTTTGATCCTTATGCCCAAGACCTGGTGGCGCTGCGGGCATTTCATAATCGCCTAGCAGTCAATCCGGCCGAGCCCGCGCCTTTCGTCTACGTCTACTCGCCGCTGACGCTCTCTCTTTTGCGTGTGTTGGCAATGTTCCCAAGCTGGCTAATCGGACTTTTTTATGGGCTCGCGATCGCGAGTGGGGCCATGCTTGAGTTGTGGGCTGGGTACCAGATGGCGGTTCAGCGCGAACGCCGCTGGCTGGCGCTGATGCTGCCGGCCATTGTTTTTTTCCCGGGGCTGGTCACCGATGATGTCATCCTGAGCGGCAACGTCGCGTATGTGCTTTATGGGGTGATTCTCGCCGCCGCCACTGCAGGCTGGAAGCGAGGCCGCTGGTCGTGGTATTACATCGCCGTGCTCGTCGCGTCGATTTTTAAGGCGCCGTTCCTTGCCCTCCTAGCCTTTCCGGTTCTGATTGAAAATAACAGGCGGCAATGGGTTCTGGCGCTCACGACAGCGTGTGGAGGCGTACTCCTTTTTACCGCGCAGATGAAAATTTGGCCGTCGATGTTTCGCGAGCAACTTCTGAGCCTGCGCCTGGTCTTTGATTGGCTGCATGATTTCGGATACGGCCCAGCCAGTATTCTCGGTCGTGCTCTGTGGCAACGGGGAGTGCCTTCGGGGCGTGCGACGGCGATCCTTTACCTGGTTTCAGCCTGCTGGCTTGCGATCGCCCTGCTGTTTCTCGCCGGTCGCGTCCGCCGGTGCAATCTTCCTCGCGAGAGCTGGGTTCCCATCGCTCTTGTCGGCACGGTCCTGCTGAACCCGCGCATTCAAAAATATGATCTGGCCGCTATCACTATTCCGATGCTGCTGATCGGCTGGCGAGCCATGCGGCTGGGCTGGACTATCGTGTTTGAAATGGTGCCTGGTAATCCCCACAACGCGCAGAGCGCATCTCCTTGGAAGCTGATTGCGCTTGCGGCTGGATGCCTTTTGATCCCGAATGTTATCACCGTCGCCGGGCCCGCCTGGTTTCCGAACGAACTTGTGGTCTTGGTGGCGATCTTTGCCATGGGAATGTGGTCGCTCCACCACGCCGTCGCCAAGAGTAGTTGGACGCCGAGCCTCGTGCCGGTGATTGATCCCATCGCCCTTCCCGCGCTAGAATAACGGGAAATAATTCTCCGCGCGGTCGAAAAATCGGCGGTTTTACCGTCACGATATTTGGAGATTTTACATCTAACGTAATAATGCTCGACTCCGCCGAATCCAGAACTTACCTGACGGAGAGAGTTCCGCCCGTCCACCATAGTCCCGCTCGCCCCATCGACCTGGCTATCGTTGTTCCTACTTACAATGAACGCGGAAACGTGCCGGAATTGATCGCGCGCCTGCAGCGGGTACTGCGCGGGTTCGAGTGGGAACTAATCTTCGTTGACGACGATTCGCCGGACGGCACATCCGAGCTGATTCGAGAGTACGCGGCGTGCGATCGCCGCATTCGATTGCTGCACCGCATTGGACGGCGCGGCCTTTCATCCGCCTGCATCGAAGGCATGCTGGCAACGCCCGCGCAATCCATCGCGGTGATGGATGCCGACCTGCAACATGATGAGACCATCCTGCCAGAGATGGTCGACCGCTTACGATCCGAGAATCTCGATGTGGTCGTAGCCACACGCAATAGCGAAGGCGGTTGCATGGGCGACTTTGCGCCCGCGCGAGTCAAGCTGAGCAGCCTTGGAAAAAATCTCAGCCGCTTCGTCTGCCGTTGCGATGTCAGCGACCCGATGAGCGGTTTCTTCGTAGTCAGCCGCGCCTACTTTCACAGTGTCGTCGAGCGATTGCAGGAGGGCGGCTTCAAGATTCTCGTGGATATGCTTGCGTCGGGCGATCGCCCCGTACGACTGGGTGAGGTTGGTTATTGTTTCCGCAACCGAACATGGGGCGATAGCAAGCTGGACGCGAATGCCGCTGTCGAATACCTCTTCCTGATCGTTAACAAACTTCTCGGCGGATTCGTGCCGCCTCGATTTGCCGCTTTCGCGCTGGTCGGAGCATCAGGGCTGGCCGTTCATCTCGGCTGCCTCGCATTTCTTTTCCGTGTCGAACACGTCGGCTTCGATGCCTCGCAGGTGCTCGCCACATTCGTGGCGATGACGATCAATTTCTTTCTCAACAATCTAATCACGTATTACGACCGGCGTTTGCGCGGTGGCCGCATGTGGGCCGCGTTGGCTACGTTTTGGGTAGCCTGCTCATTCGGCGTGCTGGCAAACGTAAGCAGCGCTCACTCGCTGCTGCGGTGGCACATGCCCTGGTATCTCGCAGGATTGGCCGGCGCCGCCGTCAGTTCGGTGTGGAATTACGCCGCCAACCAGATCCTTACCTGGCGCCATCGCCATCCCTACAACTCATCGCCGTCGCCTTCTCTGCGCGGAAGTTTTCACACCGCGCCGCCGCGAGAAGACGTAGTCCAGAACCAGATCGAAACGCTGCCAGCAGAGAACGAAGAACAGATCGTCGCTTAGCGTTGGCGATGTAATGCCTCAAGCGTACAAAGAAGGAACAAGGAACAAAGATCGAATGCGAATATTGACACGTGAGAGGGGATCAGGTTTTTGTCGATTCGTAATCTAGCTCAGCGCGGAATTATTCTCCGCTTCGTCTGGGTCGCCGCGCTGCTCTCGCTCGCCGGCCTGATACTCAGCGCCACGAAAACCGAGCCTTCCGCGTGGCTCACTCCCGGCCGCGCTTGGGACGTCGATATTTATTACCGCGCCATGCAAGCCGTGCGCGCTGGCCAGGATCCCTACGCCACCGGACTGGCTCGGCAAATTGCGGCCGAAGCCACCGGGCATCACGCCTTCACCTACGTCTATCCGCCGCTGACGCTTCTCGCCTTGCGCGCCGTCAATCTTCTGCCACTATGGATGGCTGCCGCCCTCTATTGGATAAGTTACAGCGCGGCTTTTATTGGGATTATGTGGGCCGCAACTCAATGCTTCCGCCCGCCAGATCGCGACATAAAAGATTGCGACATAAAACATCTCAGCGTAATGCAATACGCCGTTCCCCTGGCTGTCTTTTTCCCGGGCCTGATGCCGGACGACGTGATTCTGAGCGGCAACATCGCCTACGTCTTCTATGGATTAATTTTCACCGCAGCCGTCCTCGGCTGGAGGCGCGGCGTCTGGCGCTGGTTCTATCTCGCGGTGCTCTTCGCCGCCTGCTTCAAGCTTCCGTTCCTTACGCTGCTGGCGATTCCGCCGCTGGCGGGCGAGCGGCAATGGCTTAAGGCCACCGGCGTGGGCGCTGCGGGCATCGGCCTCTTCGCCGTGCAGAACTGGCTCTGGCCCCTGCAGTTTCGCGAATACATGCAGAGCGTGAGCCTGCAATTCCAGTTCAATGGCGACTTCGGATTAAGTCCCGCCGGAATCCTTGGCCGCTACCTCTACCAGCGCGGCCTGCCGTATTCCGCGCCGTCTGCGCTAGCGTTCCTGCTCTACGGCTCCGTTCTTTTCGCCACACTCTACGCCTTCAGCGTCCTCTACCGCGAGCGCCGCATCTCGGCCGAGAGCTGGATTCCTGTATTGATGGTCGGAACAATTCTGCTGAATCCGCGCATCATGCAATATGACGCGCACGCCATCGCCTTGCCCATGGCGCTCATCCTCGCGCGCTCCGTGGCCTCGCGATCGAAGGCCGGCATCGCCGTGGCTGTCTCCGTGCTGTTGTTGATGATCGCAGGTTTCATGGGCAACACTCCTGCGAGTGTCGATCGCACAAGGAGCATGTTCGTTCTGGTCGCCGTAATGGCCCTGGGCTTTCAGCAGTTGGCTGTGGAGGTTCGCCGCACGCGCGCCGAGAATCTGCTCATTCTGCCCAACGTGTCCGCCATATCCGAACCGGCGCTGGTTCCCGTCGACGCCTATCAATCCGAATCTCGTAGCTGACGAATCCGGAAGTTTCTCCAGGCGCGGAGTTTAGCGGCGCGAGCAAGATTTAGGAGATGGCCGGAAGTCCGAGGCCCGCAGTTCCGCGCTTGACACTTATTTCCCATCTGCTTCCGGTAGAATAGAAACAAATGTCCAACCGCACTTTCACCCTCGACGAAGCGCAGATGTTGCTGCCGATTTTAGAGTCGCTGCTTAAGCAAGCCATCAACGGCAAGAAACTGATCGAAGACGTAGACGCCGAATTGCAGGAGACCGCGCACCGCGTTTTTCTAAACGGCGGCACCATGCTGAACGTGGTCCATCTGGCGGGCCGAAAGGCCGAGCGCGAAAAAGCGATTCGCCGCGTCAAAGATGCTCTAGCAGAAATCGATGCCACCGGCGTCCAGGTAAAAGATCTAGATATAGGTTTGCTAGACTTCCCCTGCAAAGTCGAAGGCGAGGTTCTGCTCTTGTGCTGGAAGCTGGGCGAGACCGCCATCCAGCACTGGCACAGCACCAGCGAAGGCTTCGCCAGAAGAAAGCCGATCGACACGCGGATCGCGAATGCCGGCAAGAAGCGCCCGAAATAAGTCGCAATAAATAGTCGCCATCAAAAAATAGTTGTCATCCTGAGCAACGCGAAGGACCTATGCATTGGCGACCGCCAACATGCAAACCGTCACCCTAATTTTTGCCGAGTAGCCGGACATTCATCCGGCTGATAAAGATGCCGGTCATACCACCCATCGCTCAAATCCCTCCAGGCAGGATTCACCCCAACAATCAGCTGAATCTTCTTAATCCGTAGCCAGCTTTTGATCCGCTTCTCGCGTTCGATAGCTTTTTGCACATCATCAAAGCTCTCGTAATAAACCAGCCGATCGATCTTGTAGCGCCCGCAAAAGTCCGATCCCGTTCCCGACTTGTGTTCCCAAACCCGCCGGTGAAGGTTGTTAGTGACGCCAACGTAAAGCGTCTGCGAGCGGTTAGTCAAAATGTAAACGAAGTAGTGCCGCTCGCCGGAATGCATAGGTCTTTCGCTCCGCTCAAGATGACAGTGTTGTTATTGTGCGCGACAACCACGCAACAAATCAGTGAGGGCCGAACATCGAGTTTGTGACAATTCGCAGCCCAAACAAAAAATAGGTTGTCACCAGATAAATCAAGTTGTCATCCTGAGCAAAGCGAAGGACCTATGAATTTGTCGGGAGTCGCCAGAATGCAGTTCGCCGCGTCTACGTTGACAAAGTTTTACGCGCCCCACGCAAACGCCGCGCGCAAGTTCGTCCGCCCACCCCGTTCCTTGTATTCGAGAACGCTACCGGCACGTGGTGACTTGTGTGAGCGGAGTAATGACCCAAGCCATGCACTACCGAGGGTCGAGCGAAGGCCTTGCGTTCTGCTAAAATTACGCTATTCGAGGCGAGTCCTTATGTTGAGTGGGCGCAAACTGGCGTTGACGCTTGTTTTTACGGGATTGGTTGCAGTGGCGACCGGCGTCAGTTGCCGCGGGTTCTTCGTGTCGCCCGTTCTGCAGTCGATTGCCGTGAGTCCGACCACCGTCGACGTTGGGATTGGCCAACAAACAACTTTGCAAGTGTTTGGGACCTACGACGACGGCTCGCGTAGCACAGTCACGAGCGGCGTAAGTTGGTCGGCCGACCCGCTAGGCGTAATCACGATTGTCGGCACCGGCAGTGCGACCATCACAGGGGTAGCAACGGGAAGCACCACTATAACCGCAGATGCTCAGGCCCTTACGTCCACTGCGACCGCTACCGTGGTCGGAGACGTTACGGCCATCACGGCCAGTCCTACCTCTGCCACCCTCACTGTAGGAGAGTCCCCAGTACCCTTCGACTTTGCGGCGACCCCTGGCCCGCCGACTTACATCACGACCGGCAATGGCGGCACCTTGACGATCACTTCGGTGGCCACCGGTACCGACGACGGTTCGATCACGTGTACCGTCTCCCTGGATGCGCACAATAATCCGGACGAGGTATGCTCGGCTTCGGAGGTGCTCAGTCCACCATATAACATGGTGATGACCTATCCGAGCCCCTCGGGCGGCACGACGACATCAAACACTGTCACGCTGAATGTGTCCCAGTAAAATTAGCCAGGAGCCTCACTCACTCGCGTTCTCTGCGAATGAGTGAGGCCCTCGCTAGCTTACTGCGCGTCGTAACCGACGCGGTTGATATCAACGTAAGGGTCCGTCGCCTCAGAGATTACGGGCTCGCGCTATTATTGGTTAGCGAGCCCGTGAAACGCTTCCTCTATCGTTCCTCACTGTCGGCCGTAACATCATTAGCCGTAATCTCTAGTCTCGCACTGCTCTCAGCCTGCAATCGCGGTGGCAATCGCGTGCTTGAGGTTGCCTACGTTTCCGGAGTGCAAGCCATCCTCCGCGACCGCGTTGCTGCGGTCTACGAGAAAGCTGGAGTGGTGAAGAACGGCGACCGCGTTGAAGTGCTCGACCACGACCGGCGCTTCGTCAAGGTGCGCACTGCAACCGGCGTCACGGGATGGGTCGAACAGCGCTACCTCGTCGGCCAGGAAGTCTACGATCAGATTCAGAAGCTGACTGCGGACAATCAGAACGATCCAGTCCAGGCCGAAGGCACGACGCGCAACGACACCAATCTGCACGTCGAACCCGGACGCGATACGGAACACCTGTATCAGATTTTATCCGGCGAAAAACTGGCGTTGTTGAAACGAAGCACAGCCGAAAAGGCCGGATCGGTTGCGCCGCCCGCGCGTTCCGCCAAACCAGCGGGCAACAATAATAAAGACGAGAAGAAGCCGGTTCCGGTCGTAGAAGACTGGTGGCTGGTGCGCGACTCGCACAGCCGCGTCGGCTGGGTGCTCGGACGCATGATCGATCTCGACGTCCCGCTCGACGTCGCACAATACGCCGAAGGCCAGCGCATCGTCGCCTACTTCGTGCTCGATCAGGTTCAGGATGGAGACAAGAAAGTATCGCAATACCTGACCGTCCTCACCGAGCCGAAAGACGGGCTGCCGTTTGACTTCAATCAGATTCGCATCTTCACCTGGAACGTGAGACGCCATCGTTATGAAACCGCCTATCGCGAACGCATGGAGGGCATGCTGCCCGTAACCGTTACGACAGAGAGTTTTGACAAGGAAGGCGCGCTGCCCGTTTTCACTGTGCGCGTGCTAGACGATAGCGGCAAGGTGAGCGAGCGCAAATACAAGCTCAATACTCCAATCGTGCGCCGCGTGCTCGCCCCGGGAGAAGAGCCAGTGCGCTCAAGCGCGAAGCGAACCGCACGGCGCAAGCGTCAACCCTAGCCGGCGCCAAAACGCCGAGAAATCATCAAGAGTTGTCATCCTGAGCGGAGCGAAGGACCTGCTTTTTTTCTCTGCGATCTTAGCGTCTCGGCGGTGGAAACTTCACGAATAGAAATCTGCGATGCTCTCGACTACCCACCGGATCTCAGCCTCCGTCAACTCCGGGAACATGGGCAGCGCCAGCACTTCACGGGCAGCCTGTTCTGAGACGGGCATGTCTCCCGCCTTCAATCCGAGATAAGAAAAGACCGGCTGCAAATGCAGCGGCAGCGGATAGTAGATTTCGGAGCCAATTTTTCGTTCGGTGAGAAATTGGCGCAGCTCGTCGCGCCGCCGCGCGCGAATTACATATTGATGAAATACATGCTTCGCTTGTGGACTCCGCGCCAGCAAGCGCACTGGCGCAGCGCTTGCATCGGACGCCTGAGCTGAGCTCTTGGCAGAAGTCAATCCGGTAGCGGCAAACAGCCGGTCATAGGTCGCGGCATGTTGCCGCCGCATCTCGTTCCAGTCGGCGATGTGGCCCATCTTCACGCGCAGCACGGCTGCTTGAATGGCATCCATGCGTCCATTCCATCCAAACTCGTTATGTTGGTAGCGCCGCGGACTGCCGTGGTTACGCAGTCGACGCATGTGCTCGGCCATCCGCGGACAAGTCGTAGTGACGATGCCGGCATCTCCGTAGGCGCTCAGATTCTTGGTGGGATAGAAACTGAAAGCTGCGGTTACGCCGAGCGCTCCCGCGCCGCGGCCGTTCCACTCCGCGCCGATCGCTTGAGCAGCATCCTCGACAATTGCGATCTCGAACTCTTCGGCAATGCGGCCGAACCGGTCCATGTCGGCGCATTGCCCGTAAAGATGGACGGGAAGAACGACGCGAATCTTTTCGGCTTGCGGGGCAGAGGCCGCGCGCTCCCGGAGACGACGGCCAACCAGCCCAGCGTCAAGATTCAATGTGCCAGGCTCGACATCCACGAAGATCGGCGTTGCGCCCGCCCGCACAATCGCGCTGGCCGAGGCGAAGAAGCTGAATGCGGTAGTGATGACAGAGTCACCAGGCTTCACGCCGGCAGCGACTAACGCCAGCCAAAGCGCCTCGGTGCCCGAAGCGCAGCCGACGGCATGACCCGCTCCGGTCAAAGCGGCGATCTCGCTCTCGAGCGCCTCGACCTCCGGCCCAAGAATGAAGTGTTGCGAATCGCACACGCGCGCGATCGCGGCCAGCACCTCTTCGCGGATGCCCTTATACTGCCGCTGCAAGTCGAGTAGTGGAACCAGTTCGGGCGTTGCGGTAGCCGAAGCGGGGGGCGCAGGTGTTGAGCTGGATTTCACAAGAATGCGATTTTAGCAGGCGGCAACCTTTCGAGGAACGTGATGGCCCGCGTCGAATCCAGGGGACACAGAGTAGTGCGACTATTTCAGCAGCTGGGCTTGCGTTTGAAGATTTGCGGATTCGCTGGCCGCGGTCGAGAGCCGGAGAGATGCTCAAGCCAATCCGCCATCTCGGAACGTAGACGATCAAGATCAAGCTCGGGAAACGAGCTGTCCGCCCCGTCCAGATTGCGCAAGGCCCGCTCGAGAACCGAGCGTGCGCCCACGAAGTTGCGCTTCGACTCATGATAGAAAGCTACCGCCAGCTGAACCATACCCTGGACATGACGGCGGAGATGTTGCTGCGACGAGTGATCGCGAGGCAGGTTTCGAAGCAGGGCCCGCCACACATCTTCGAGAACCTCATGAGAGTCGAAGAAGTGCGCACGGTTGAAAAGATCGAGCCCCCTGCGGAACTCATCGTTATTTTTGTCGTGGAGCGATGTCATAGCCGGCTGAACTCATGGCACTCTATGTGGGGGTCCGGGCGGCCACGGGTACCAATCCAAATCCACACCTAGACTTACCCCTTTAAGATAGTCTCCGCTCTCCGCGCGGAGCGACTTGCGAGCGCCGCGGATTGCGTTGTTGCCCAGCGACAAGCGGGCCGATTCTACTGAAAAGCATAGCCAAGGCATCCATTTTCTATGAGTTTCGGTAGTTGGCGTAATGAGTATCTGTGCAAATCATTGAAAACTATAAGCCAGACAAATGTTTCGTTGTGGGTGGTAACTTGCAAACTCTTTTTCAGGATCACAAGCTTATTCGTGGGTGTTTCCGGCGATGGCTTGCGTCGTGAAGAGCATTGTTTTTCAAAGCCTTTCAACTGGATGTCTTAGCAACTGGACGGCTTAGCGTAAACAGCAGGATTGGATTGACAAAACCTTAATCTGAAGTGCGAAAAAATCTGAGGTGCGAAATTTTCGCAACCTCAACAGTCGCAGCCCGGTATGATGCTTGACCCGTGCTGACTTTCGGTCGAATCTCTCGGTTTTTAGGAGGCAGGAAATGCAATACCGCAGCGTGAAACGGGCTTTGTTTCTCCTATTGGTAGTGTGCGTGGGCAGCGTTCTGTCCGCATGGGCGCAATCAGCGTCAACCGGCACGGTCGCGGGTGAAGTGAATGACCAGACCGGTGCCATAGTGCAAGGCGCGACCGTCACGCTGACGGATGTCTCCACCAACAATTCAAGAACCGATACTACCAACGCAGCTGGGCGCTACATCTTCGTGGACGTTACCTCGGGCATCTACAACATCGCGATTAGTAAAGCCGGGTTTTCCACCACCAAGACGGAGCACCTGCAGGTAACGGTCGGTAGCGCTCTCACCGTAAATTTGTCTCTGCAGGTTGGCGGATCCAGCACCGTCGTCGAAGTGACCGCCGTTGGCACTGAACTGCAGACCATGAATGCCACTGTGGGCAACACGGTGACGAGTGTCGCTATCGACAATCTGCCGAGCTTGGGCCGTGACGTCAGCACTTTCGTCACGTTGCAGCCAGGCGTTGGCACCGATGGCAGCGTTGCGGGCGCGTATCAGGATCAAAACTATTTCTCGCTGGATGGCGGCAACAATACCAACGATCTGGACGGCTCCGGCAGTGTATACACGCCCAGCATGGGCGTCAGCGACCCGACCGGGGGCGTTGCCGGTCAGATGTTTGGTGTGTCTGGCGCGTCCGGCGTGATGCCTACTCCTCAGGATAGCGTCGAGGAGTTTAAGGTAAATACATCCAACCAGACGGCCGATTTCAGCAGTTCGGCCGGTGCCGAGGTTAAGGTGGTCACCAAGCGCGGAAGCAACGCCTGGCACGGCACGGGATACGAATATTATAAAGACAACAACTGGTCGAGCAATAGCTATCAGAATAATTTATTCGCCGTCCCGATTCCCAGCTTCCACTACAACCGTTTTGGTGGGGCGATTGGCGGCCCGGTTATCCCGAAGGAGATTTTTGGCGGCAAGACCTTCGTCTTTTTCAATTACGAGGGTTTCCACTGGCCCGATTCCCAGACCATCAACCGGAACGTCCCCTCGCCGTCCCTGGAAGCGGGGAACATAACGGATCCGCACACTGGTACTGTTTACAGTCTGGCGTCGATTGACCCGCTAGGCTTGGGACTGAATCCTCTGGTTTCGCAGATATGGAACAAATATGAACCAACCTCGAACACTGGTACTAACTGCCCGTCTGGGCAGACCCTCTGCGACGGTGTCAACGTTCTAGGGTTCTCGGGCAACCTGAGTCTCCCAACGACCAGCAAAATCGCCGTGGCGCGCATAGACCACGATTTTTCGGCCAAAGAGCATTTCATGACCAGCTGGCGTTATTACAACATTAAGCAGGCATCCTCGTCCCAGGTGGATACCGGCGGCTACTTCAGCGGCGACGCGCTGGGTGTGCCGGCTTCCATATCCAGCGATCCGATTCAAGACTGGTACCTGGTTGCGGGGCTGACCAGCAACATTACCAACAATGTTACCAACGACGTCCATTACAGCTGGCTGCGTAACTGGTGGGCTTGGGCCCGAAACGGGGCTCCGCCGCAGAACTGCACGCTGTGTACCGGACTAGGCGGAGCGCTCGAAATCGAGAGCGGAGAGGGCGCTGGCGCAGCTCAGGATCTCGCTCCCTACAACGTGAACAATCAGCAAATCCGCACCCGTTTCTGGGATGGGCACGATCAGATGTTGCGCGACGATCTTTCCATGCTGCACGGCAACCACCTGTTCCAGCTTGGCGCCATGTATCAGCGCAACTGGAACTGGCATCAACGCAACGATGGTGGCGGCTTCATCAACGAGTTTCCGGTGTACTCCGTTGGCGATGGAACTGCCGGATCCGGACTCGCCACCGGATCGGATCTGGCGATCTGCAGTCTGCAGTACATACCCGCTGGATCGACTACTCCGGTCAAAGACATCCCCAACTGCGGCGCCCTCACTGCGGCGGCGCTGGGCATCGTTTCCGTCGCGAATCAAGCCTTCACCCGTTCTGGCGCGAATCTGAGCCTAAATCCTCCGCTGGCGCCAGCATTCGACAAGAGTACTATTCCTTACTACAACTTCTACTTCAGCGACACCTGGCACCTGAAGCCGACATTCACCCTGACTTACGGCTTAAGCTGGTCGCTGGAGATGCCGCCCACCGAGGCGAATGGCAAACAGGTCGTAATGGTAGACGACGCCGACGAGCCCATTACGACTAGGGCCTATCTGGCGGCTCGCGAGCGCAACGCTCTGGCCGGCCAAGCGTACAACCCAGAAGTCGGTTTTGCCCTGACAGGCAATGTCGCCAATGGGGAGAAGTATCCCTACAATCCATACTATGGCCAATTCGGCCCGCGCGTCGCCGCAGCCTGGAACCCTCGCTTCGACAACGATACCTTCGCGGGCAAGATCTTTGGCCATGAAGATACCGTTATTCGCGGCGGCTATGGCCGCAGCTACGGCCGCCTGAACGGTGTGACCCAGGTGCTGATACCGCTGCTGGGGCTCGGTCTCATCCAGCAGCAGCAGTGCGTCCAGAACCTCGGGTTGGGGGGGGCGGCGTGCGGCCCAGGCGCTGGTACCCTTTATAACGCCTTCCGTGTTGGGCCCTCGTCCTTGTCTGCTGTCAGTGGCCTGGTTGCCCCCATCCCGGTGCCCAGCGCGACGCTGCCGCAGCCGGTCTATCCTGGATACAATAGTGGTTCGACCGCCACTGCCTCGATATTGGATCCGAATTTCCGGCCCGACTCGATCGACTCGTTCGACTTAACAGTTCAGCGCCAGTTGTCCCGCAAGCTCAATTTGGAAGTTGGTTACATCGGGCGCAGATTCAAGAACGAATTCCAGCCCATGCTCCTTAACACGGTGCCTTACATGATGACGCAGGGCGGGCAGCAGTTTAAACAAGCCTACGCCAATACGGTATTGCAATACTGCGGAGGGGTAACGGGACTGGGCGGTGGTGGCTGCGCGGCAAACGCAGCAGCAGTCACGCCGCAACCGTTCTTCGAGACAGCTCTGGCAGGTACGGGGTACTGCAATGGGTTCGCGAGCTGTACGGCGGCGGTGGTAGCCAATGAAGCTGGCAATCTCGCCAATGCTCAAGTATGGAGCCTGTGGAGCGACTTGGATGCCGGTGCTGGTTGTCCGGCTGGTGGCTGCACCTCCGTTAACGGCGGGAGCGGTGCGTTCGCATTCCCGCGCACCATGATGAATACCCCCATTCCCGGGCAGCCTAACGGAGGCAGTGGCCAGGTGTCATCGGGTATCCAGAGTGACGCCAGCACAGGCTGGTCGAACTATAACGGCGGTTTTGTGTCCCTCAGGATGGCCGATTGGAGGGGACTGACCGCGCAGTCGAACTTCACCTTCTCCAAGGCTCTGGGGACGGGAGCTATCTACCAGGCGGTCAGCGCGTACGGTTCGTTCGATTCCTTCAATTTGGGCGAGGAGTATGGCAGACAGGCTTTTGACCAGAAGTACACCTTTAATATGTTTTTTGTCTACCAGCCGCCCTTCTACAAGGGGCAGGCAGGGGCCATAGGACGGGTGCTGGGCGGCTGGACGTTTGCCACTGTATTTACAGCGGGCTCCGGCACACCGGTCAATAACGAGACGACCTACGGCTCCGCTCAGGAGTTCGGATCGGCCGATGATATCAACTTCGGCACCGACGCCAACGCTCTACCGATCAAACCCGAGGGCCACTTGGTTGCCCACTACAACTCGCCCTCAAACGGGTTGCCCGTCAATGGGTACAAGAATGGGATCGCCGATGCCAGCAACTGGCGTAACCCGATTCTGGGGTTAGATAACAAGGATTGCGGCTTCGGCTGCATCAGCGGTCTGAACTACTGGAACACGGACTTCAGCATCAAGAAGAGTGTTCTAATTACCGAAGGCATTAATTTGGAATTTCAAGGCGTCTTCGCGAACATCTTTAACCATGATCAGATGCTCAATGGCTTCTCGTACCTTGGCAATCCCGGCGGTTGGGGTGCTTTGGGCGGGTCAGCGCAGGAGCAAACCGGCGGCAACCGCATAGTCGAACTGGGTGCCCGGGTTAAATTCTAACTTTCTTCTTGCTTCTAACTTCGGCCTTCGAGGCGCCACGTCAGTGGCGCCTCTCAGACCAACCTATCTTATACTTCACTCCGGCCGCGCCCGTCAGGTGCGGCCTTTTGTTTTTCCGAGTGTTTCCGGTGGAGCAGGCGAAGACAGAGAGTTCGAGTTCTAGGTCAACTGATTCGCTTAGAGGAAGAGGGACGACATTTCGTCGTCCCTCTTTATCTTGCTGCCAATCACTCCAAAGCCTGCCCGCGTTAGGGCGTTTTAGCTCGCGCCCGCTCCCGCTTGGCGTCCTCGGGGCGGCCGGTGTGGTCGTAGGCGTCGGCGAGGGCTTGATGGCCCGGGGAGAAGCCGGGTAGGCGTCCGGTGGCGATCTCGAGGTGAACGACCGCTGTTTTGTATTCGCCAGTTTTTAGCAGGGTAGCGCCAATCTCGTAGTGTGCCCATGCGGAGTCGGGCTGAAGCTCGATGGCGGCATGCAGATGCTTGGCCGCTTCGGCGTATTGGCCTTTGCGGGCCAGGTCGGCTCCCAGGGTGTATTGCGCGAGATAGAGGTTGGGGTCGGAGGCGACTACGGAGCTCAGCGCGGCTACGGCGCGATCTGGTTTGGACTGGTCGCGCGCCGAGGCTGCTTCGATTACTTTGTTGGCCGTCGCAATTCTGTCTTTCGGGTCGGTGCCAGCAACCGTGGCGGCGGAACTCGACGACTTTTGCATTCCTATGTATCCAAGCGAAGCTAGCTTCTGCATCTCGGAAGAACTCGATTCGGCGGAAGTCTTGCCGGCATCGGCGTTGAAATGGCGTGTGAAGTTATCGACCTGCGCCGACATGGTGTCGAGCGTGGCCTTCGAACTCTGCGCTAGATTGTGGGTGGCTCCTGGATCGGCAGTTAAGTCGTAGAGTTCGGGTTTGGGGGCGCTGATGTAGAGATATTTGCCGGCGCGCCAGGATTCCAGCGGGCTCCAGCCGAAGCCGCGTTGAGGTAGGTCGGCACGGGAATAGACGGGCTGGTCGCTCCCGCCTCCAGCTCTCGCTATGCGGAACAGAGACTGCCCTTGCATCTGAGAGGGAACGGCGATGGCGGCGATTTCGAGGAGAGTGGGAGCGACGTCGACCAGCCGTACTTTGGCGGCAACGCGAGAGGTCGCTGGCTTGGCGGCGGGTTCGACCTGAGGGAGTTTGATTAGCAGCGGGACGTGGATGGTCTCGTCATAGAGAAAAATGCCATGGGTGTCTTCGCCGTGAGCTCCGAGGCTCTGGCCATGGCTTGCCACTACTATCACTGCGGTATTTCCGTATATTTTGCGCTGCTGCAAGGCGCTGATCAGCTTACCGACGGCGGCATCAGCTGCGGTGACGGCCGCATTGTAGGACGCGCTTGGCACGTCCGCATCGCTGATGTGAACCCAGAGAAAGAATTGTCCCGGTGCCTGCGCATTGTGGTCGAGCCATGCGATGGCGCGGGAGACGACCTCGGATCCGCGGCGCTCGGTGACGGGAGGACGCGAGTCGCCGGGAATTGCAGGCCGGAAACCGGCATCGTAAGTTTGGAAGCCGCGGTCGAAACCCTGCGCTAGTCCGTTCTGCGGGTCGAGATCAATCGAGCTGACGAATGCGGCGGTACGATAAGACTGCGCTTTGAGCAGGTCTGGAAGATAGGCAAGAGATGTGGGCAGTGTACCTCCGATCTCGGTCATGCCTGTGCTCTGCGGATAGGTGCCGGAAAGAATACTGGAGTGCGAAACGACGGTGGCGGGTGCCTGGGCATAAGTGTGATCGAAGACGATGCACTCTGCCGCGAGGCGGTCGAGATTGGGAGTGAGCGCACCTTTCGCGCCGAGGAAGCCCATGTGATCGGCGCGGGCGGAATCGAGTGTGATCAGCAGCAGGTTTGGTTTGGATGCGGCAGCGGCGAAAGAAATAGAAAAAAGGAACAGACCCAGGCCGGCGAAGGCCTTTCTTGTCATTTCAATAATCGGCATAGTAATCATGCCCGTAAGTTTAATGGCTGCGCTGCCATTGATCAAAAAACCAAAGAGTAAGTAAGTAGGCTGAGCCCTCCGGTCTTGACGGGCGGGTATCTCCTTGTACAATCTATCTACCTGCTCCTCGGGATCCCCAATCTCGTGGTGATCTTGTATCACCACCCATCGTTGGCTCGGGGCTAGCCTCGATAGCGCGATGGCCCACCGTGAAGCTGGAGCAGATTACTTGCAGATACTTGTAGTGACCGCACCCTTCAGAAAACGCGTCCGTCTTGTATGCCTGCTGGCGCTGTGCGCCTCGGGGCTGAGCTTCCTGCTCTCTTGCCAGCGCGCTCATGGCGGAGCGGCTCGGTCGAAGAAGATGATCATCCTCGGCGTCGATGGGCTTGATCCGGACCTGCTGACGAAGTTTATGGCCGAGGGCAAGATGCCGAACTTTGCGCGGCTGGCCGGGGAGGGATCTTTCCGGCGTTTGACGACCAGCATTCCGCCGCAGAGTCCGGTGGCGTGGTCGAACCTGATTACTGGGATGAACGCGGGCGGGCACGGAATCTTTGATTTCATTCACCGCGATCCGAAAACTTTTCAGCTTTATTTTTCTACATCGAAGGTCGAAGGACCTAAACATAGCTTTCATCTTGGGAGTTGGGTGATTCCTCTGGGCAGCGGGTCGGCCGAGCAGTTGCGCCATGGCAAGGCTTTCTGGGAGATTCTCGACGAGCAAAGTGTTCCCAACTACGTTTATCGCATTCCCGCCAATTTTCCTCCGATCACGGCTAAGGGCAAGACGCTATCTGGCATGGGCACGCCCGATCTACGCGGCACGTATGGCACATTTACTTTCTATACCGACGATCCGACAGCGGCCGTCGGCGCGATCGAAGGCGGAGAAATTGTGCAGGTTGACGTGAAGAATAATCGGGTCACGACCAATCTGATTGGGCCGGACAATAGTTTTCGCAAGAACTCGCCTCCAGCGACGGAGCCGTTCACGGTTGATGTGGATCCGCTGGAACCGGTGGCGCGAATAGGCTTGCAGGATCAACAATTTGTTTTGAAAGAAGGCGAGTGGAGTGGGTGGGTTCCGGTGGAATTTCAGCTGATGCCGGTGATTGGAAATGTGAAGGGGATCTGCCGCTTTTATCTAAAGCAGACACATCCGCGTTTTCAACTTTACGTTTCGCCGATCAATATCGATCCCGAAAATCCTGCTCTTCCTATTTCGACGCCGACTAGTTATTCGAAGGACTTGGCGAAGCAGATTGGCGAATTCCACACACAGGGGATTGCCGAAGACACGAAGGCGCTGACCGCTGGGGTGCTCGACGATAAGGAATATCTCGAACAGGCGCATACGGTACTTGCCGAACATCGGCGGGCATTTGATGTTGAGTTCCCAAAATTTCATCAGGGACTGTTCTTCTTTTATTTTTCGAGCCTCGATTTGAACGGGCATATGATGTGGCGACTGACCGATCCGCAAAGTCCCGCGTATGACGCCGCACTGGCCGCACAGTATGGGGGGGCGCTGGAGGAATTTTATGAGCAGATCGATCAGGTGCTCGGAGAGGTGCTGCCGAAAGTCGACAATAATACGACGCTGCTCGTGCTGTCCGATCATGGATTTGCTCCTTATCGGCATTCGTTCAACTTGAATACCTGGCTGCTGAATCATGGCTACATCACACGCAAGGAGGGCGCTAGCGGTGATCCGAACGAGCCTTTCTCTGACGTGGATTGGAGCCGCACGCGCGCTTACGGGCTGGGATTGAACGGTCTCTATCTGAATATTCGCGGACGCGAGCGCGAGGGCATCGTCGAGCCTGGGGCGCAGGCTGATGCGCTGCTCAGCGAAATCCGGCAGAAGCTTTTGGATGTGCGCGATCCGAAAGATGGATCGCAAGTAATTACGCGAATCGATTTTGCTAGCGAGGCCTATCAAGGGCCGTATGCGCGCACGGGGCCGGATGCGCTGGTCGGTTACAACCGCGGCTATCGCGCGGGGTGGAAAACGATTCTGGGGGCGTTTCCGCCGGATGTGCTCGAGGACAACACAAACGCGTGGAGCGGCGATCATTGCATGGATTTTACGAAAGTTCCGGGGGTGCTGTTGAGCAACCGGAAGATCGCTGCGCAGGCTCCGGCATTGACGGATATTGCACCCACGATTTTGTCGGAATTTGGAATCGCAAAAACGAAGGATATGATGGGGCAGTCGGTGTTTCAGTCGCGGTAGAGCGCTACAAACACGAACGGGAGAAATCATGTTTGGGTCACACAAGGTGAAGATCGAAGGCGAACTGCTGGAGAAGGTCAAGCAGTGTTCGGATGCGGCCGGGTACGAATCAATTGATGAGTTCGTTATCCACATGCTGGAAAAAGAAACCAAGAAAATTATTCCGGACGAGAGCAGCACGTCGAAAGAAGAAATACAAAAACGCCTGCGCGGATTAGGGTACATCGAGTAGCTTGACCGCTCTCTACAACCCGACGGCTGGCTATGCGGCTGCGCTTGCGGCTTTCAGCTGGCTGACCAGTCCGCTGGCGATTGTGATTGCGCTGTCGCTGGTGGTCGGGCTGCTGATGGTGGTTTTATTCGGCTATACGTCGGATCAAAAAGCGATTGGAATTGCGAAGGATCAACTGAAAGCTCACCTGCTGGCGGTGCGGCTTTATCGCGATCAGATCCCGGTAGTGATGGGGTCGTATGGCAAGATTCTGCGCGGCACGGGGCGTTATTTGAAACTCGCGTTCAAGCCGCTGCTCTACGTGATTGTTCCGATCACGTTGTTGATGGTGCAGGTGGATCGCTATCTGGGGCAAACTCCGATTGCTGTGAACGCGCCGTTTTTGCTGACGGTGCACACGACCACTGGCGAGGCGCTGAATGACGCTGCTCTGGAGCTGCCGCCTGAGATTACAATGACCGCGCCTCCGGTACATGTTGTGGCGGAGAACGAGGTCGTCTGGCGATTGGCTGGCGCGAAAGGCGGCAGGTATGCATTGAAGATCGGCGCCGGCGGCCAGAGCGTGGAAAAGGCGGTTTGCGTTGGCGGGGATCTGCCGCGTATTTCGACGGTCCGTTTGCGCGGGAAATTTTGGGAGCGGATGTTCTCGTCGGCGGAGCCTGCGATACCGGGGGATAGTCCGATTGAGTCGATATCAATCAATTATCCGGATCGAGACATTGCGGTCGCGGGTTATGAGATGAACTGGATTTGGATGTTCTTTGTCTTATCGATGGTGGCGGGATTTGTGTTTAAGGAACTTTTGGGGATTCAGATATGAAAAGATCGTGTGGAGCGGGCGCCCTCGCCCGCTTGCGTGGATTGGCCATCAAGTTGGGACGTGGTCGCCCGTCACTGCAAAACGAGCGCCGGCCTTTCGCGGGCGGGTGTGTCCGCGCCACACCATTGTTGCTGATTGTCCTGATTTTTCTACCTGCCCTTGCTCATGCGTATGCCGGTCCGGGCGCGGGATTTGCGGTGCTGTCGTCGTTCTGGGCGATCTTCGTTGCGTTTCTTTATTCGTTTTATGCGCTGATGACTTGGCCGTTCCGGCAGTTGTTTCGTTTCTTGCGGCGGCGCAACGCTTATGGAAAAGCAACGTTTGAGCGGGCGGTGATTTTGGGATTTGACGGTATGGATCCGGAACTTGCCGATCGCTTTATGAAAGAAGGCAGGTTGCCGAATCTGTCGAAGTTGCGCGACCAAGGAACCTTCAGCAAGCTTCGCACTACATTTCCGGCGATTTCTCCGGTGGCATGGTCGACGTTTATGACGGGAGTGAATCCTGGGAAGCACAACATCTACGACTTCCTGGCGTGCGACAGGAATAGTTATCTGCCGTATCTTTCGTCAGCTGAAATCAAGGGGCCGAAGCGCCATATCAAGATTGGCAAGTATTCAATACCGTTTGGGAAGACCGAAATCAAGGCGATGCGCAAGGGGACGCCGTTCTGGCATTGGCTAGGCGATGCGGGGATTTTTAGTTCGGTGATTCGCGTTCCGGTCACGTTTCCGCCGGAGAAATTTCAAGGCGTGCTGCTTTCCGGAATGTGCGTGCCCGATCTTAAGGGAAGTCAGGGCACGTTTTGTTTCTGCACCACTCGCGCTTCGAGCGACAAATTTCGCGAGGGCGGTGTGCGCATACCGATTGAGCGTAAGAACGGTGTTTGCCGATCGTTTGTGCCGGGGCCGGATAATCCAGTGAAGGAGAACGCCGGCGAAGTGCGCATGGAATTTGAACTCAAGCCAGAAGTGGGATCGAAGCAGGCGCGTTTCACGGTAGGCTCAGAGAAGTTTACGTTGAAAGTCGGCGAATATTCCGAATGGATTACCGCCGAATTCAAGGCCGGCATGGGCTTTACAGCGCATGGCATTTGCCGTTTCTATCTCAAGGAACTTTCGCCGGAGGTTGAAGTTTACGTTACGCCGGTGAATATCGATCCCGGACATCCCGATCTGCCGATCTCACACCCGGTTACTTATTCAATTTATCTGGCGAAGCTTTTTGGGCCATATGCCACGCTCGGACTCGCGGAAGATACGTGGGCCCTGAATGAGCATGTGCTCGATGATGATGCTTTTCTGGCGCAGGCTTATGGCAATCACGAAGATCGCGAGCGCATGCTCTTTGATGCACTCGATAAAACCAAGCAAGGGCTGTGCACCTGCGTCTTTGATACGACCGACCGCGTTCAACACATGTTCTGGCGCTATCTGGAGGAGGATCATCCGGCGGCGCGCGATGTTCCGCATAGCGAGCATCCGCAGGTGATTCAGGATCTTTATGAGCGCATGGATCGGCTGATCGGGCGGGTGATGGAAAAAATTGATGAAGACACGCTGCTGATGGTCATTTCCGATCATGGGTTCAAGTCCTTTGCGCGCTGCATGAATGTGAATGCCTGGCTGCATCAGAATGGGTATCTCGCGCTAAAGGAAGGTAAGACGGAGAGTGGCGATTGGTTCGAGGATGTGGATTGGTCACGCACGCGGGCTTACACCATGGGCCTCAACGGACTTTATTTGAATATCAAGGGTCGTGAGAAGCAGGGAATCGTCGATCCATCGGAAGCGGAAGCGTTGAAGGCCGAGTTACAGAAGGGCCTGAACGGGTTGGTAGATCCGGCTTCTGGCGCGATTGGGATTACAGGCGTGTTTATTGCCGACAATATTTACCGCGGACCCTACACGGAGAATTCCCCGGACCTGATTGTCGGCTATGGCGCGGGCTATCGCGCTTCGTGGGATTCGGTGATGGGCAAAGTCACGTCGCAGATTTTTGAGGACAACATCAAGGCTTGGAGCGGCGACCACTGCATCGATCCGCGATTGGTTCCGGGCGTTCTATTTTCGAGTCACAAGTTTGTAGAGGAAAAGCCGGCGATTGTCGATGTAGCGCCGACGATTTTGAAACTGTTTGGGCTGGCGCTGCCGGCACATTTCGACGGCAAACCGTGGACGCTGGCGACGAAGGCGAGTGCGGTTATGCCTGCGTCTTAGTTCCGGCGGTCTCGCGTAGAGCAGGCCAACATTCCTCGCCATCCTTGTTTTACGCGTCGTGCCGCTATCGACGTCTAAGAAGTCTTATGCGGTTGTCCTGGATATTCGTAAGGGGACGAACGCGTGCGATCGCGTTGCGGCGGATAAGAAAACAACTGATTTCCGCAGTCATTTTGCGCCGTCGCGGGGAGGCCTCCGCGGTCGTCGAAGCCTAAGAGGGCATCCCCGTCTTTAGGAGGCGGCGAGGTTTGTCCGCAGTCCCATGCCCGCCAGCACGCCCCGCAGATATGAGAAGCTGGCAATCACTCCCGGCATCGGATCGTCGGGATGAATTTCATACTCCAGGTCGACGAAGCCCTTGTACTTGACGGCCACAAGGGCTTCAAACATTTCGCGCACCGGCATCATGCCCTCTCCCACGGCGACCTGACTCTCTTTGTCGTGGAAGTCCGCGAGGTCCTTCATGTGTACATTGAATAGTCTCGCGCCCGCTTCGCGGATCGCCTGCACCACGTCCGTCCCCGCGCGCACCGCGTGCCCGACATCAATGCAGCAGCCCATTCGCGGATCCATATTCTTCACCACCTTCAGCACATCGAGCGGCGATGGCCACAACTTATCTTCCGGTCCGTGATTGTGAATCGCGATGCGAATGTCATAGTCTCTTGCGAACTTTTCAATTCGCGGCAAAGTTTCGACGGCCGGGTCTCCGGCGACAATTACGCGGATGCCGGCTCGCTTGCAATATTCGAATTTACTCCGTATGTCAGCATCCTCATCCTTGGGAAAATAAATAGCTCCAGCGGCATGGAGAGTGATGCCGGCGGCGGCATAGTCCGCGAGCGCGGCTGACTCTTGCTGTGGGTCGAGGGGAAGGTGATCTTTGACGTCCTTTGCGTTCAAGGCAGAGACCTTGAGCTGCTTCATGAAGCCGATCAACTGCGCGCGAGTGAAGTTACGGAACGTATAACTCGTGAGCCCCAACCGAATCGGCCGCGCTTCTTCGGCAGATGGCTTTTCATCGCGTGATGCCAGGGATGAGCCCAAGCTGCCGATCGGAGCAGCTAACGCCACAGCAGTTAGCGTTCCCGAGCGAACGAAATCGCGGCGAGATAATCTTCCATCCCTAGACATGCGGCTCCCAGCCCTTCTCGTATTCCCGCCCCCACATCTTCATCGCGTCCTCGTCGTTTTGGATTCGACCGGAGGTCGCATCAAGATTCAGTTCGCGCTTGACCTCCCACGCTATGTTCGAAAGCAGCAGCATCGTCACCGAAATATTGCCGACATTGATCGGCGCGTTAAGCCTCCCGCCTTTGCGGATTCCGGCGATGAAGTTCGCGAAGTGCGCATCAGTCATCGAGTCGCGCCCGATCAGGTCGGCGACTGAAGCCGCAATGCCCGCCTTGACTTCGCTTTTCTTATTCCCTTTAAGGTCATAGATCTCGTAGCCGCCGCGATCGATGAGCGCTGTGCCCTCCGTTCCCATAATCGTCGAACCACGATCGCGGCCATAAAATTTCATCCCCTGACAACTCTTGCCCTCCCATGAAATCATCTTGTCTTCGTATTCAAAGCTCGTCAACAGCGTGTCATAAAACTGCCAGTCGTCTTTGAAATGATAACGGCCGCCCGATGAAGTAACTAGCTGCGGATAATCCACACCGAGCGCCCACCGGCATACATCGACTTCGTGCGTGCCGTTGTTGAGCGACTCCCCCGTCCCATAAATTTTGAACCAGTGCCAGTTATAAGGATGAACATTGTCTCGATAAGGACGGCGAGGCGCAGGGCCCTGCCACAAATCCCAATCAAGCTGCGGCGGCACCGCTATATCCTTGCCAATTCCGATCGACTTTCTTGTATTGACGTACCACGCTTTCGCGAAATATGGCCGGCCGATAATGCCCTCGTGAATTTTCTCGATGATTTCGATCGTGTGTGGCGACGAGCGCTGCTGCGTGCCGAGTTGCACCAGCTTCTGATATTTCTGCTGCGCTTGCACCAGCATCTCCCCCTCGGCAGGATTGTGGCTGCTCGGCTTCTCTAGGTAAACATGCTTGCCCGCCTGCAACGCCGCGATCGCCATCGGCGTATGCCAGTGTTCGGGAGTAGCAATCGTGATCGCGTCAACATCTTTCACTTCGAGAATACGGCGAAAATCTTTCTCGCTCACCGGAGTCTCGCCCATTTCCTGCTGCGTCTGGTTGACGAACTTCGCCAGAATGTTGCTGTCCACATCGCAGACATGCGATATGCGAGCGGCACCTTTATTCGCCTTAAGAGACGCGAGATGCGCGTAGGCGCGGCCATTTAGCCCAATCACCGCAAAATTAACTCGCTCATTCGCGCCAAGAATCTGGCCATAACTTTTTGCCGTAGCCCCCACCGCCAGTCCCGCAGTGCCTACGGCGAGCGCATCGAGAAATTCACGTCGTGTAACCATCGCTATCTCCTTCAGTTCTGATCGGTGCTTTCAGATCAACAGAAAATGCCCGCCTTCGTCAGCGTCTTCTTGAGTCCTTCCATGCTGACCCGCGTCGACGCTTCGGGCGAGCCTGCCCCGTGCCAATGAGTCTCGAGGCTTAAGCCGAAATGGAAACCATCGCGCTGCAAAGCCTGTAACTGCCCCACCCAGTCCACGATTCCGCCACCCACCGGCGCCCAATCATATTTGTGACCGTGCTTGCGGACGACATCTTTACAGTGGCAATGGCCGATGCGATCTTTGGGCAGCGCATCATAGCCGTTTGGATAAGGCGTGGTGCCCAGAGCGGCGGCGTTACCAGGGTCCCAGTTCAACATGAAATTCTGGTTTGGAATCGCCTTCAGCACCGCAGTCGCCTCTTCGCCGGTCGCCGTGTTGCACGACATTTCATTTTCGAGCAGGAGCACAATGTTCTCTTTGGCGCAGCGCTCCGCGGCGTGCCGCAGCTTCGCATTGATCGCCTCACGATAAGGCTTTTGATCATCCAACCGCCAAAAGTCGAAACAGCGAATCCTGTCTGCATCAAAAGATTTCGCGAGCGTGATGCAATGCTCGAGCAGCTTGTCTTGGGCGCTGGCGTCGAAGTCCGCATGAAACTGATCGCGCGTTTCGCTCTGCGACGATCGCGGAGCTCCCGGCCAATCGGTCTTGAACAGGGGGCTCGCAATATCCGTGACTCGCAGTTTGTGTTCGGTAAGAATCTTCCGCGCCTCGTCAATGTGTTTCGCATCGAGTTCGGTCACGTTCTTATTCCACATCGAACGCAGCTCAATCCAACTCAATCCGAAATCGACGGAGACGATCTGACACGCCTTCTCGAAGTCCTGCGTAATCTCATCGTTAATTACAGCGAGTCGAAACGGGCAACGGCCAGCAGCCGCCGTCGGATCTATGAGCAACGATGCGGCTTTGGCGAGAGGCGTCACCGCTGCTCCGAATCCAGCCAGTCCCAGACCCGCAAGTACCGTACGCCGTGTATGCATCATGGCATCAACCTCCGGGTAGCAAAACGAGTTCAGCCATTCCATCATCTTCATGCGGGCAGCTCCACTTCTTTTAGCCCGGGAGCGAGCAGGCACAATACGACGAGAGCCAGCAGGTAAACGCTGGCGGCGATGCCGAAGAGCGTGGCATAACTGTGCGTCAATTGCAGCATGTGTCCGGCAAAAAAAGCAAACAGCGCGCTCCCGGCTGATCCGGCCATGCCGCCGATTCCGACCACGGAGCCCACCGCGCTGCGCGGAAACATATCGGATGCGGTGGTGAAGAGATTGGCGGACCAGCCCTGGTGCGCTCCAGCGGCAATGCTGATCAGGGCGATTGCAGACCACATCGACTTCACGCTGCTCGCCGTGTAGATCGGAACAACCAGGCACGCGCAGACGAGCATCGCCGTCAGCCGCGCGTGGTGAGACGACATCCCCAGCCGCCGGAAAGGCACCGGCAACCAGCCTCCGCCAATGCTGCCCAGCGCCGACACGTTATAAATGATAATCAGCGGCAGCCCGAGATGTGAAAGATTCAGGTCGAATTTCGAACTGAAATACGACGGCAACCAGAACAGATAGAAATACCAGATGGGATCGGTAAGAAATTTCGCGGTCGAAAAGGCCCAAGCCTGCCGAAAGCCAAGCAGTCGGCCCCAACGCACAGACGCAGACGGTTCCTCCTCCGCTGTGACACGGCTCACCGGCGTGCGGTAAGAGCTGAACCACCACAAGATCCAAGGCACACCGAACAGGCCAGTAATTAAAAAAGCGGCGTGCCACCCCCAGCGCAGAGCGATCCACGGCACGATCGCTGGAGCCAGCATGGCTCCAACATTTGCGCCGGAGTTGAGAATGCCGGTAGCGAATGAGCGTTCGTTCTGTGGAAACCACTCGGCCACGGTCTTGATCGCGGCCGGGAAGTTGCCAGCCTCGCCGAGCCCGAGGAGGAAACGCGCGAAGGCGAATTCCCGTACGGTGCTGGCTAGCGCGTGGCCCATGGCGGAGAAGCTCCACACACCCATCACCAATATGTAGCCGATGCGCGTGCCGAGTTTGTCGATGAGACGGCCGGCGAGCAGCAGGCCGATTGCGTAGGCGATCTGAAATGCATCGACGATGTAGCCGTAATTTATTTCGGTCAGGCCGATGCTGTGTTCGAGAGTTGGCTTGAGGAGCGCGATCACCTGACGGTCCATGTAGTTGATGGAGGTTGCGGCGAAGAGCATGGCGCAGACTGTCCAGCGGGCGCGACCGAGGCTTGTGCCATCTGGCGTCAGGGAGCTTGCGGCGTCGTCATTTAAGTCGCCAATGTTGGCCATGCGACGCTCCTAGCAGACGTGCGAATAGAGTCGTCGTTTCTCCAGGGCTTGAATCATAGATCACGCTTTTCCAGCATCGAAGCGCCGATCCAGTCTTCGGCATTCCCGTGGAATTCGATTGCCGGTTATCTCACGGACTTGAACGAGTTATCTTGTCCGTCAGTTCGATGTGCGCCGAGGAACCTCCCACATAGATGTTGAAATCGCCCGCGCTGACTGTCCAATCATGATTCTTCACGTCGTAGTAGGCGAAGGCCCGGCGATCGAGCGTAACCGAAACACGTCGAGTTTCACCTGGCTTAAGTTCAACCTTCGCGAAGCCTTTCAGTTCTTTCACTGGCCGCGGAACGGCGGGATGCGGTTCGCCGACGTAAACTTCGGTGACTTCGGCACCCGGGCGGGGGCCGGTATTGGTGATGTCGAAGCCGACGGTGACTAACTGATCTCCGGTCGCGCGCAGTGGAGTTACGGAAAGATTTTTGTACGCGAATGTCGTGTAGGAGAGGCCGAAACCGAAAGGAAATGCAGGCTTCACTTGCGCTTGGTCGAAGTAGCGGTAGCCTAGGAACACGCCTTCAGCGTAAGCAACTTTTTTGTCGGCACTTTTCGGATAGTAATTGTCATGAATGGCATTGTCCTCCCATCGGCGCTCGAAGGAGACGGGGAGTTTGCCGGAGGGGGAATATTCTCCGAAGAGAAGTTGAGCGAGAGCGGTGCCGCCCTCCTGGCCGGGATACCATGCCTCGAAGAGCGCGGGTACATGATCGAGCCAGCGCGTCATGTCAACGCCGCCACCGGATGTAACTACGACGACGATGTTTTTATTCACTGCCGCCAATTGTTGGATGAGTTCATCTTGTACGGGAGGAAGTTGAAAAGTGCGGTCGCTGCCTTCGCTTTCGCTGTTGGGATCAAAGCCGACGGCAACGATTACGGCGTCGGCGCGCGAGGCGATCTTTTTCGCGGCCGCAGTCAAAGCAGTTTCTGGACGGATAATGCCAAGTTTTACGTTTGGGCCGCTCCAACTACCATGCACGAAATATTCGAAGCGGATCTTGTGCGCTCCGCTGGAAAAGTACATCCGCACCTGGCCCAGCCGCGCGTAGGCATGGTCCCAATTATCGATGACCAGTTTGTCACCGACGTAGACACGGGAACCACCCTCCTCGCCCGACGCTTGAGCGAAAATCACATATTCTCCTGGAGAACTCGGCGTGAAATACCCCGTCCATCGGGCTGACACCTCATCTTCCCTTGCGCCGTCACCGAGGAAGCGGCCGAAGTTGACATGCTTGTCTGTGCGGCGCAGAAAAGGCTCTCCGCTCAACGTGGGATTATTGAAAATCTCAGCCCCTAAGCCTGGCTGCGTACCGCCTTCGTCAATGCTGAAATTGGTAGCGTCGGCCATCTCGGCAAGCGAAGGAATCCCCTCGTCGTAATACACGGGAGCTTTATCCTTCAGATATGCACTTATGCCCTCGAGGAAACTGATGGCAGTGAAGGGACGGACTCTTGCGCTGCCTCCCCCGACCACTTGCGCGGGATAGGCGTCGGGTCCAATGACGGCGATGGATTTGATCTTTGACTGATCGAGGGGCAGAAGACGGTTGTCGTTCTTGAGCAGGACCATGCCGGAGCGTGCCGCTTCTAGTGCAACTGTTCCTCCACTTTCGTTGAGAAGCGGAATGGAGAGATCGCTCTGCTCACGATCGAGCCAGCCAAATCGGATTGCGGTACGGAGGATCCGGCGCACTTTGTCGTCGATCGTGGCTTCGCTGACCTGGCCGGATTTCACCGCAGGCAAGAGCGTGGCGCGATCCATGAATTTGCCGGAGGGCATTTCGAGGTCGAGCCCGCTGTTGGCTGCGGCAACTCCGTCGTAGGTGGCATCCCAGTCGGACATCATGATGCCGTCGAATCCCCATTCTTTCTTGGCGACGTCGGTATTCAGGGTTGGGTTTTGCGTCATGTGGATGCCGTTGGTTAAATTGTAGGAATCCATGATCGCGCCGACGTGCGCTTCCTTGATCGCCGCTTCGAAGGTCGGCAGATAGATCTCGCGCAACGTGCGCTCATCGATGATGGAGTCGCCGTTATGGCGGTCGTACTCCTGATTGTTGGCAACGAAATGTTTGATAGTCGCACTCACGCCTTCGCTCTGCATGCCTTTGATATAAGCGACAGCGGTGCGTGAGGACAGGAATGGGTCTTCACCAAAGTATTCAAAGTTCCGGCCACATATCGCAGCACGATATATATTGACGCCGGGGCCGAGCATGAAGTGAACGCCGCGGGCGCGCGCATCCTGGCCGATGAAGGCTCCGACGCGCTCGGCAAGGTGTGAATCCCAGGTTGCAGCCAGACCGATGCCGCCAAAAGTTGTCGATGGCCCATAGTTGCGGACGCCAGCCGGTCCGTCGGCCATTTTTAAACGGGGAAGACCGATGTGAGCGATGTCGCGAATGTAGAAACTATCGAGGCCACCGATGAGGTCGAGTTTTTCTTCCAAGGAGAGTTGCCGGAGCAGGGCCTCCGCGCGGGCCTCGATGGCTGGAGTGGAGGCTGAGGGTGCTTGCGCGAGGGTGGCGAGGCTGACAGTCAAAAGGATCAGCAGGAGCGCTAGCTTACTTTTCACACAGACCTCCGAAGGTCAGCTTCTTGCGTTGGAAGAAAAACGGTGACTTAACAAATACATTCGATCGCTTTCAATACATCTTCAATACATCTGGCGCAAAAGCCTGGTGGCACCCACTCCATGAGACGTTAAACGCGGGCCTGTGCGCTCGACTTGCGCACGACTAGTTCTGGTTCGATGGCGATTTCCGGGACGTACTTGATCTTTCCCTCGATTCGATCGAGCAACGTGCGCGCGGCCATCTCGCCCATTTTGATCAGCGGTTGTCGCACGGTGGTGAGCGGCGGATTGATGTAAGCAGCACTCTGAATGTCATCGAAGCCCACCACGGATATGTCGTCGGGGATACGCAGGCCCGCTTCCTGCAAGGCGCAGATGGAGCCAATTGCGGAAATGTCATTGTAGGCAAACAACGCTGTAAAGGGCTGCTTGCGTTCGAGCAATTGTTTGGCAAATGGATAGCCAAGGTTTGGAGTGGGATCATCGCCCTTGAGTTCGATGATCAATTCCGGGTGCATGCGAATTCCGAGCTTGGCGGCAACCTCGCAGATCGCGTTCCAACGCTCGTCAGAATCAGCGCTTAATTTTGAACCTCTCATGAATGCGATTTTTTTATGGCCGAGATCGGCGAGATGAGTGAGAGCGAGCGAAGCAGCGCGGCGATGATCGAGAACAATATTTGTGACGCCCTTGATGCGACGATGGCCGGCAACTGCGACAGTGGGCAGCGTCGGCTCTTCGGTCAGCAAAGTGTCGACGGTTATGAAACCTTCGACGCCGCGCTCGCGAAGGACAGTTGAGTAGGAGGAGAGCAGTTTCTTGTCGTGGCGGTGAGCGACGGTAAGAAAGAAGACGTTCTGCCTTCGAAGATAACGTTCGATTCCGCTGATCACCAGCGAGCCATAAGCGTCGCCGATTTCCTCGAGAATCACTCCGATCATGTAGGTGCGCTTGACGCGGAGGGAACGCGCGAAAAAATTCGGACGGTAATCGAGGGCGCGAGCGGCTGCCACAATCCTCTTTTTTGTATGGGGCGGCACGGAACGCGCAGCGGGAGAACTGTTGAGAACCGCGGAAACAGTGCTGGCGGTGAGCCCAACCAGTTCAGCTACCGATTTCAGCGTCACTGCTGACTTTGGGATCCTGCCGGCTTTGTTTTGCAGTGCCTTCTGAAGTCTTTTCATTCGCTCGCCACCCTCGGGAGGGTGCCAATGTTTACTTCACTGCTCGCGCTTACCGCTTAGTGGCCAACGGATTGTATATGAATAGAAGGCTCACCACCAAGGCAAATGTGAAAGGCGAATATCATTGAGAATATCGATATTTCACATTGAAAGTCGACTCGGCGCCCCAACGCAATCGGATTAATAGCCTTAAGAATATCGATATTCTTATGAGAAAATATCTTAAAATTCATATTTAACGGCATGCATCTAGAATAACGTTATTTTTATCTTGACAAGAGTGCTCGACCGAGGCTAACTTCACCAACCAGTAAATAGCAGAATTGTATTAAGTCGGTAAGCAATGACCGGACGACGTCCAGCGCGCTCAGTCTAGCAGTTAGAACCGTGCCGCCCTTTGATGAGCGATCGATCGTTCGAGTGGAAGGTGGAGTTGGGGCAGCGGGGAACTCTAATGTCACATGGACCACACCGCAAACGCCTTTTCCTCAGCGTAACAACCTTGTCGTATGGGTGTGGGCGGACAAGCACACTGGTCCGGGTTGCGTCCCGTCACTGCCACCAGGAGAGTCCAGGAGTCTCAGCCATCAACGTCGACCGGAGCGGATTTTCTACTTCGATTTGCGAGCTTCGGAATCGCTTCCTGCGGAGCAGGGCCCGTGGATTCGCGAACCAAGAGTTCCGGTGCGATCGATATGGTTTGAGGAGCGCGCCCGTTTCCTTTGGAGATTCGCTGCAAAAGATGCTTGGCCGCGAGTTCCCCCATCTGACGCAGAGGCTGTCGGATCGTGGTCAGCCTCGGCATCATGTAAGCGGACGCCTGAATGTCATCGAACCCAATGACCGAAACGTCCTCAGGCACACGCAAGCCGGCATCGCGCAGGGCGCGAATGGCTCCGATCGCGGACATATCATTGAAGGCAACCAGAGCGGTGAAGTTCTGCCCTCGATTGAGGAGTTGCTGTACCACCGGATAGCCCAACTCGGGCGAAGTGAGATCCCGTTCCAACTGGACGGTGAGCTCGGGAGAAGTTTCGAGGCCCAACTGTGGCGCCAGGGCCATGAGGTTGGAAAAGCGATCGTCGGAATCGGAACTGAAAGGCTGGCCGTGCATGAACGCGATGCGCCGATGGCCGAGGTCGAAGAGATGGCGCAGGATCAACTCCGCAGCCCGACGATGGTCGAGAACAACATTCGTGACCCCCGGAATCTTCTCATGTCCGGCGATTGCCACAACCGGAACCGAGAGGCGATGGGTGAGGACCGTGTCAATCGCGATGATGCCCTCGGCGCCGCGGCTCATCAGCAACCGCGGATACTCTTCGATAAGGTCGGCTTTGTGGCGATGGTGCGCGCTCAAATAGAAATAACCTTCGCGCATCAGGTAGTCGCCAATTCCGCTCATGACCATGGTGTGATAGCCATCGCTCAGTTCCGGTGTCAGGACTCCGATCATGAATCCGCGCTTCAGGCTGAGCGAGCGGGCAAAAAAGTTCGGCCGATAGTGGAGCTGACGGGCGGCTTTTTTAATCCTTTCCTTCGTGTGCGCAGGAATTGCTTTCGCGGCGGGCGAGTCGTTCATGACGACGGAGACGGTTGCCGGAGAGAGCTTCAGAAAATCGGCGAGGGTTCGCAAGCTCACGGTCTTGGCCGGCGATTTCGATTCGTGCGCGGACTTTCCGCTGGGTCGCTTCTTCGTCATCAGGAGATCAAGAATAGCAGCTTATACATTTTCATAGGCTCTGTCTCGGCTCGGACAAAAAACTTCTTGACAGCGAGCCTGATCTGAGAGCTTAATGTTCGGACGCATTATACTAAACCGCTTTTGTTGTTTACTGAAGCGGTTTTGTTGAATAAAGCAACAGGATTGCGGCCAGCAGAGAATTAGAGGGCTTCGGCAAGTTGGGATTGCATCTTGCTTTGATGAATAGCGGGGCCTTTGCCCGCCAGTTGCGCATTTCGACCATTGAATTCGAGAGCCCGTCCGTGGGGGATGGGAACCATGTTGAGCTAATACGTTGATCTAACACGCTGACCTAACACGCTGACCTAAGGAGAAACTCCATGACGCGTTTCATCCGCTGGACACTCGCGATTACCTTCCTGGCCGCTATGGCAGCCCCGGCATTCTCACAAAGCAGGAACACCGGTGAAATTCGCGGCACGGTTACCGCCGCAGGAGCCGTGGTTCAGGGTGCAACGGTCACACTCAGCAATATCGATACCGGAGTAACGAAGACTTTCGTCACCAACCAGGACGGCATCTACGATACTGTTTCAACGACCGCCGGAAACTACACCATCACCGTCACCGCCAAGGGCTTCAAGAGAGTCGTGATCGGCCCGGTTACGCTGCAGGTGGACGTCATCACCGAGAACGCCGCATTAGACGTGGGCTCGGTATCGGAAACAATCACCGTGGAAGCGGGTGGCATCCCGCTGTTGGAGACGGAAACCTCTCACCTAGGCACTGTTCTTGAGACAAAAATTGTACAGCAGTTACCCCAGGTCGGTTTCGGAATTACCGGCAACGATTGGGCGAACTTCAACATTCTCCTTCCTGGAGCGTCCAGCTCTCCAACGATGCCTTCGTCCGAGGGCAGCGGCTCTTACAATGCTGGCGATGCGATCTCTCTCAACGGAAACCTGCTCAACTATGCCAACTATCTCCAGGATGGCGGCGTGGTTCAGTTGCCAGTCAGCAACAACGTTGACAACACGTTGCTCGAGGCGGTGCAGGAAGTCCAAATCAATACTTCTTCGTTCTCGGCGGAATATGGCATTGGCGGCGCCGTCTTCAACCAGATCACCAAGGGCGGAACCAACCGTTTTCACGGGTCGGCTTACGAATATTTTCAAAACAATTTTCTAAACGCAGCCCCTTATTTCGAGGTTCCGAACACAAGCTCAACGGGACCTGCCCTCATCCCAGCAAGCCCAGCACTTTTGCGCTACGACGAGTGGGGTGGCTCCATCGGCGGCCCGATCATCAAGAACAAGTTGTTCTTCTTCTTCGTCCGCGACAAGATCTATCTCAACGGCGCTGCGCCTCCCACGGATGGTAGCACTCCTACCCTGGCCGAGAGAGGTCTGGGAACGGCGTATCCTGGCTCCTACGATTTCACCGCGCCCGGCCTCTTTACGCTTTACGACCCGGCTAGCTGTAGTACGCCAGGTTGTACTCGACTCTCATTTGCAGCGGAGAACACGGGAGCGCTTGCTGGTCAAAACGTTATTCCCGCGGCCGGCCAGGGGAGTCCCGGCGAGAGCACCGTAGACCCCGTGGCATCGAACATTCTGACGAAGTTGTTCCCTTCGCCTAACGCAGGAGGCGCGGGAGCTCTTGACAACAACTTCACGACCATTCTGCCTGTCCCGGAACCGACTCTCAGATATTTTGGCCGCATTGACTATGATATTTCACAGAAGCACCGCCTGATCTTTTCGATCCAACAGAAGAACACGTTGGAGCCTGCGAAATACGGGCCGTTTGCCTGCCCGCTCAATTGCTTTTCCGGGGACGTCGACGGGTACGCCGTGCAGGCTACTATCACTTCGCAGATCAAGCCGACCTTGGTCAACGAACTCCGCATGGCCTATACCAAGCAAGGCAACTGGTTCATTCCCGATTCGGTTGGGTATAACAATCAATCGGAGCTGGGCTTGCAATACGCCAAGGCAAACGTTTTCCCGTCGATAAGCATAGGCGGTCCCGGCCTCTGCTGCTCGGGCGGCGTGGCACCCGGTACAAACGCCGTATACATTGAGAACCTCTATGACCCGTCGGATACCGTGACCCTGATCCGTGGCAGACACATTCTGCATTTCGGCGTCGAGGTATTGATGGGACAGCCCAATGTGACGCCGTGGGGAAACGTTCAAGCGGGCAACTTCACCTTCACTGGAAACTATACAGCGCAAAATGGCGTTAAAGCGGGAACGACAGGGGCTGGTCTGGCCGATTTCCTGCTGGGCGATGTCGAAAACTGGAACGCCAACAACACGGCAATACAATACGGGCGTCTGAAGAGTCCGCAGTTGTTCGTTCAAGATGACATCAAGGTCCGCCCGAATCTTACGATCAACCTCGGTTTGCGCTACGTGGCGACCACTGGAATCACCGAGAAATACGACTCCATTGGGGGGTTCGATCCGAACACAGTATTGGTCTGCACCGTCGATCAAAACGGCACACCTTGCGGCTCGGCCAACGGCTCATTAGGCTCGATGTGGTTTGCTCCGCAGAACAACCGAACCTCGTTGCAGAAGCCGATCAAGGACATCTTTCTGCCGCGCGTCGGCTTCGCCTGGTCCATCAAAAACGATACCGTCATCAGAGGCGGGATCGGAATGTACTCGTATAACTTCAGCGACGATGACTACGGCAATGGATTAGGACTGGGGGCGCCTGACCAATTGAGTGGTAGTTTCTCGGACAAAAACGGCGGAGCAGGGCCTCCAATCCTGACTCTCTCCGCCACCGCTGCTCAGGCTAATCCCCTTCTGAGTTACGTCGGAGGCACGAAGGTCCCTTCCGCGTACCTCAACGTCACATCTCCGTCAAACCAGACCTATGTCCCCTACGACGTCCCAGTAGGGCGAATCAATCAATGGCAATTAAGCGTGGAGCATGAGTTCGGACGAGATTACATGGCGTCGCTCGCCTACGCGGGAAGCCACGGCTCAAATCTGCAATTTGGAACGGACGTTAACCAAATCACCAGCGCGGCCGGTTTGGCCGCAATTGGGGCAGAGACCACACCGACACTCATTCAAGCAAACCGCCCCTTCCCAGCCTGGGGATCCCTTAGCGGATATAATTTCGACGCTGTATCGAATTACAATGCCCTGCAAGCCACCATCAACCACCGTTTTTCCAACGGCTTGCTTTTCAGTTTCAACTACGTCTGGTCGCACTTCCTGGATGATCAGGATTCGGGCGGATGGGGAAGCCGCGGAGGGACACAGTATTGGCAAATTGGGAACGACCCGAAGATTAATTACGGGGATTCAAATTTCGATGTCCCGAATGCGTACAAAGGATACGTTTCTTACGAATTGCCGTTTGGCAAAGGAAAACCCTACCTAAGCGGCAACACGCTACTGGACGAAGCAGTCGGTGGGTTTAGGATTTCCGGAACCATGATCACGCAGAGCGGAAATCCGTTTACCATAGTCAACCAAACGAACTCTAACGCGAGTTATACAGGCTGTGCAACTGTCGGTGGATCGGCAACCGGCGGCGACGTAAACAACGGATGCAATTGGTATCCGAACGTTATAGCATCCCCGCACGTTGGCAATCCGAGCCCTGCCGAATGGTTTAACACTTCAGCCTATGCCGACGCGTGGACACCGGGCTCCGGCCCGTTCGCGTTTGGCAATGAGGGCAGGAACTCTCTGAGAGGGCCACGCCTCACTGTTTTTAATATGTCCTTCGCTAAGGACTTTACCTTCACGGAACGGGTTAAATTGGAACTGCGATCAGACTGGGTTAACGTCTTTAATCACCCGAGCCTCAACATTCCGGGCCAATCCTTCGGAGGGCCTAATTTCGGGGTGATCAGCGACGCAACCCTGGGCAATGGTGTCACGGTAGGCGCCCGGACCGGTCAACTCAGCGCTCGCATTTCGTTCTGATATGAGGGCCTTCCCCCGCAACGTCGAGGACGGCAGTTCGCTGCCGTCCTTCTCTTTGCTCTGAGAACAACCGGGATTCAACGTCAGACCCGTCACCGTACAATCCTGACATGAGAACCATTACCGTTGCCGTCTTCTCTTGCGGGGTTCTATTTCTTGGGTCGCTCTGCTTCTCGCAAACTAACGCCAGTCGTCAGCAGCAGATCGAATCGCACACGCGCAAAGCTGCGGAGTATTTGAAGGAGAATCGGTCCGATCTGGCGGTGCCGGAATTTAGAGCGATACTCGCCATCGATCCCAAGAATGTGGATGCACATGGCAATCTCGGGGCAGTGCTTTTTTTCCAGGGCGCGTATGCGGAGGCGATTCCGGAGTTGAGGGCGGCGCTGAAGTTGCGGCCGACGCTGTGGAAGACGGAGGCTCTGCTTGGCATCGGAGAAAAGCGCACAGGCGATATCGAGGCTGCGCGGCGCGATCTGGAGAAAGCGTTTCCGAACGTAGCGGAGGAGAAGGTTCGGGTTGAAACGGGGATGGAGTTGATCGAAATCTATTCGGCGACGGGCGATCTGGAGAAGGCTGCGGCAACGGTCGGCACGCTGCGGAAGATTGAACCTACAAATGGAGCGACTCTCTATGCCGCTTACCGGATCTATTCCGATCTCGCCGATGAGTCGCTGCTCAGTTTGTCGGTGGTCGATCCGAATTCGGCGCGGATGCACCAGGCGCTGGCGCATGAACTGGCGAAGCGCGGGCGTACGGCTGAGGCGATCGAAAATTACAGGGCGGCGCTGAAGCTTGATCCGCAACCGCCGGGACTCCATTTTGAACTGGCGGAAATGCTCAACATATTGGGGACTGACGAAGGGCGGCAAGAAGCGGAGACCGAGTATCGCGCGGCCCTGGCGGCGAATCCGATGGATGAGCAATCGGAGCGCAGGCTGGGCGGGATCGCTTTCCAGGCGGGGGATTTGAAGGCAGCTACGGATCATTACGATCGGGCGATTCAACTGCAGCCGAACGATCCGGAAGCGAATATCGGGTTGGCGAAGGTTATGACGTCGCTCAATGAGCCGAAAAAAGCCGAGGCGCTCTTGCAGCGCGCTCTCCAACTCGATCCGACCAGCGCCGTCGCCCACTTTCGGCTGAGCGCTATTTATCGTCAGACAGGGCGTGCGGAAGATGCCCAACGCGAACTAGAGGAATATCAAAAATATAAAGGCATGAAGGAAAAGCTCCGCGAGGTTTACGGTGATTTACATCGGGATCAAACCGGGGACGAGGGCGATGATTCCAACCGCAAGAAATAGTCGGCTCGCTCTATTAATGAAGGGGATCTTCGTATCCCTGCTGCTTTCCGTTAGCCCGCTGTTCGCAACCTCCTATTACGCAGCGCGCCTCGACGATCCGAGAGCGATTTACCTCACGCCAGACAATTTCGCGGTGAAGGGCGACGGCATTGCGGACGATTCTACCGCTTTGCAAGAGGCCATTAATGAGGTTCAGGAGAAAACGAACCAAGGAATTCTGTTCATTCCATCAGGCCGTTACCGTGTAACGAAGACCATCTATATCTGGCCAGGAATTCGGCTTATCGGTTTTGGAGCGACGCGGCCGTTGCTGGTTCTCGCGGCAAACACAGCGGGATTTCAGCATGGCCCTACATATATGGTGTTCTTCGCGGGCGGTCGGCCGAGTGCGGGCGCGACCGTGCCCGATGCGTCTCCGGGCACATTTTATTCGGCCATCAGCAATATCGACTTTGACATTCAAGATGGAAATCCGGGTGCGGTTGGAGTACGCGCGCATTACGCTCAGCACTGCTTTCTGGCGCATATCGACTTTCACATTGGCTCAGGGCTAGCGGGCATTCACGATGGCGGCAATGTCGCGCAAGACGTGCATTTTTATGGGGGCCAGTACGGCATCTGGACGCGCAAGCCATCGCCCGGATGGCAATTCACCATAATCGACGCGACGTTTGAGGGGCAGCGCGAAGCAGCCATCCGCGAGCACGAAGCCGGGCTTACGCTCATCCGTCCTCAATTCAAGAATGTTCCGACGGCGATTTCTATCGATCCCAAATACTCCGACGAACTGTGGATAAAAGATGGGCGCATGGAAAATGTGACCGGTCCCGCCTTCGTGATCAGCAACGAGAAAAATGCGCGCACCGAAATCAATATGGAGAATGTTGCCTGCTCTAACGTTCCACTTTTCGCTTCTTATCGCGACAGCGGCAGACAGGTATCCGGCCCGGCAAAGATTTACGAAGTGCAAACCTTCTCGCATGGTCTTCATTACGAGGATATAGGCACAGCTCCCGCTATTGAGGACGTCTTTACTACAGCGGCATTGAATGCCCTGCCGAAATCGATCGCGTCCGATATCTTGGATCTCCCTTCGATCGAAACCTGGGTCAACATCCGGTCTCTCGGTGCCGCCGGTGACGGTGTGACAGACGACACCGAAGCGCTTCGAAAAGCCATTGCTCAGCATCGCACGATTTACTTTCCATCGGGACAATATCGTGTGAGGGACACCGTCTCGCTCCGGACGGATACGGTTCTCATCGGCCTCCATCCGAGCGTTACGCGAATATTGCTTGCGGATTCGACCCCGGCCTTTCAGGGGGTCGGCAGCCCCAAGCCGCTGCTCGAGACTCCCGCGGGCGGAACGAACATCGTGACCGGCATCGGCCTCTACACTAATGGAGTCAATCCGCGCGCGGTAGCCGCGATGTGGGCAGCGGGCAAAGATTCGATGATGAACGACGTGCGTTTCCTGGGAGGGCACGGAACCATCGATCCAAACGCCAGCGCGGAAGAAAGTGCGAAAGGTTGGAAGCTTATCTATAACGATACTCATACCGCCGATCCCAATCCGAAGCGGCGTTGGGACTCGCAGTATCCAAGTCTATGGATCACTGGCGGAGGCACGTTCCTCGATATCTGGACACCCAGTACATTCGCGCAGGCGGGCCTGCTTATCTCTAACACATCGACAGCGGGACGAATTTATCAGCTGTCTAGCGAGCATCACGTTCGCAACGAGGTAATTCTCGATCACGCATCGAACTGGCAGATATACGCCCTGCAAACTGAAGAAGAGCGCGGCGAGAGTGGGTTTGCGCTGCCGCTCGACATTCGAGACTCGCGCAACATTACTTTTGCGAATCTGCATATGTATCGCGTAGTGAGCAGTTATCAGCCGTTCCGGCAGGCGATCACAGTTAGTAATTCGAGTAATATAAGGTTGCGCAACTTACATTGTTATAGCGATAGCAAAGTATCGTTTGATAACTCGATCTACGATCAGACTCATAACGTCGAATTACGACAACGCGAATTCGCGTGGCTGACAATTTCCGGCCACACTCCGCAAAAACACACCGCCAAGCCGTCACCGATTCTGGCGCAAGATGCGAGGGTTGAAAAAGTTGCGGGCGGCTTTTTCAACATTTCAGGGGGCACGGTCGATCGCTCCGGAGACGTGTATTTCGTGGATGCTCAGCGGCAAACTATTTACCGCTGGTCGGTTGCCAGTCGCCAATTGTCCAAAGTTCGTGACAATCCCTTGGGCCCGGTGCAACTGTTTTTCGATAAGGCCGGCGACCTAATTGTCATTTCTTACGATGGGGATGGAACGGTTTACAGCATCCGGCCGAACTCGCCCGATGACGACATTACCTTACTGAAAGCCGCGCCCACCGCGCCGCGACCGGGATTGACACCCGTTCTTCCCGTCGACTACTGGAGAAACGAAAACGATTTCTTCGAAGCCATTTCTGCCGCAAGGCCGTTTCAATTTGTCTCTCCCGATGGCAGCACGTTTTTCCCTGCGGGAGCGGACTTCGTGACCGGCGAACTCTATTATGGATCCAAACTGAATGATGCGCTCCGAGCTTTTGGTTTCGCACCTGCCATCGCCGGCAAGCCTTTCTACCTCTCCGATGAGTCCGAAGAGAAAACCTATGTCGGCAGCATCGGCGCCGACGGGTCGATCACAAACTTGCGTCTCTTTGCCGAGCAGGGCGGGGAAGGCCTTGCCGTAGACGATAAGGGGAACGTGTACCTCGCTGCCGGCCAGGTGTTCGTCTACAACCCATCAGGCGATCTCATCGATACAATTGAAATTCCGGAACGGCCTTCGCAACTACTATTTGGGGGCGCTGATGGCCGTTCATTGTTCGTTCTTGCTCGCAGCTCGTTATATTTGGTTCGAACCCGTAATAAAGAGCGCTGAGGCGGCGCATCAACTTGGAACGTCGGCCGACACATTCGAATTTCCTAATGAGGACTGTCCGGTTGGCAGCATTAGCGAGTGCTTTGCTTTCATTGGCTAGCAACTTTATGGTCGCTACGAGTAGCCAACAAACACCTGCCGCGGTCGACAGTACGCCGAACGTAGTCACTACTACGGATCTTCCATTACCTCAATTAGTCGATATAACTGCGTCGACTGGCATTCAATTCGATCACTTATCGAGTCCCGAGCAAAAATACATCGTCGAATCGATGAGCGGAGGCGTTGCCCTCATAGACTACGATCGCGACGGATGGCCCGATATTTATTTCACGAATGCGCAGAGCGTGGAGATGGCGCTTGCCGGCAAGAAGTCGCGCAGCGCGCTCTACCACAATAATCACGACGGAACTTTCACGGACGTGACTGACAAAGCCGGCGTCGGTTATCCCTGTTGGGCGATGGGCGCGGTTGTGGGCGACTACAACAACGATGGTTGGCCTGATTTGCTGGTGACTTGCTTCGGCGGAGTTGTGCTCTATCGCAATAACGGTGACGGTACGTTCACCGACGTTACCAAGCAGGCTGGCCTGAGCAACGACTCAGGTTGGGCTGCCGGCGCGTCGTTTGGCGACTACGATGGTGACGGCTGGCCCGACTTGTTTGTCTCGCACTACGTAAATGTAAATCTGAACGATCTTCCGGCCTTTGGCTCCAGCCCCACTTGCAAGTTTCGCGGCATCGCCGTGCAATGCGGCCCGCGCGGACTAAAGGGATCCCCGTCGACCCTCTACCACAATAATGGCGACGGCACATTCTCCGATGTAACCAAGAAAAGCGGAATCGCCGATGCTCCGGATTCATTTGGTTTGACAGCCGTTTGGTCCCATTTCGACCAAGGCGGCCCTGTCGACCTCTTTCTCGCCAATGATGCCGGCAGAAACTATCTCTATAAAAACGATGGAGCCGGTCACTTCACGGAAATGGGACTTATCGCCGGAGTAGCGGTTAGTCAGGATGGAAATGAGCAGGCGAACATGGGCGTTGCGCTCGGCGATTACCTGCATACAGGGCGCCCTTCCATAGCTATCTCCCACTTCAGCGACGAATATGCCGTCCTATACCAGAACCTCGGCGACCTGACTTTTTCTGACGTGTCCTACCCCGCCGGCATCGCCGCAAATACAACTCACTATGTCGGATGGGGTGACGGTTTCTTCGACTTTGACAATGACGGCTGGGTCGATCTCTTTATAGTGAACGGCCATGTTTATCCGCAAGTGGATACTGGCGAGGCGGGAGCGAGATATAGAGAACCGGGTTTGTTGTTTCTGAACCAACACAACGGCAAGTTTAAAGAGATAGATAAGTTGGTTGGCCCCGCTCTGGCAACTCCGCGAGTGAGCCGTGGCGCAGCGGTTGGAGATTTATTTAACGACGGACACCTGGACATTGTTATCGAGAACCTGCAAGGCGAGCCTACGATTCTGCGGTCACAAGGCGGTCCGTTGAATCATTGGATCGGTTTTGAGTTAGTGGGCACAAAGAGCAACCGGCTCGCCTTGAACGCGCGGGTAAAAGTCACCGCCGGCGATCTGGTACAGACCGATGAGGTGCGAAGCGGAGGCAGTTATCTTTCACAAAGCGATCTACGGCTTCATTTCGGCCTCGGCGCAAAAACGCATGTTGATAAGGTCGAAGTCTCTTGGCCGAGCGGTAAGGTCGAGACCATAACCGATCTCGCCGCTGACCATTCCTACGAGATAAAAGAAGGCCAAGGAATTGTGCCATTTGAGAAAAGCAGACCTATACCCATCAGGTAGTAACACGGGAAGTAACTTGCGCGTGTCAACAAATGAGCGAGGGTCTTATAGCAAGGCCAAGAAGGAGCACTTATGACAGATAAGCAGTCGCGCCGAAGCTTTTTAGGAATATCCGCCCTGGGATTGGCCGGAACGTTCGTTCCCAAATTAGTGCGGACCGCGGATGGGGCGACCGACGGCCGAATGCCGAGCAGCGGATCGGCGATTTCCGTTTGGGTTACGTCAGGCGATCAGCGTTTTGCGAGCGTGCCTCCGCTTACTTGGCAGCCGGGATCGGGAGTGCCCACGGCTGATCACCTTAGGCTCAACCCTAACTTGAAATTTCAGGAGATCTTAGGATTTGGCGGCGCATTTACAGACGCTTCCTGCTACACATTTAATCGGCTCTCGCCGGAGGCGCGAGAGCAACTGTTTCACGAGCTGTTTCATCCCTCGCAAATGGAGCTGAGCGTGGGTCGCATTTGCGTGGGCTCAAGCGATTATTCGACAAAAGTTTACAGCTTTGATGAGGGCGAGCCTGATCCGACACTATCGCGATTTTCGATCGATCATGATCGCGAATACATTCTTCCCATGCTGCGCCAGGCGCGCCACGTGAATCCCGACTTGTTCCTTTTTTCTACCCCGTGGAGTCCACCGGGATGGATGAAGTTCAATGGCACGATGCTGGGCGGCTCGATGCGGAAGCACTATCTGCCAATTTACGCGCAGTATTACCTGAAGTTTCTTCAGGCTTATGCCGGCGAGGGCGTTCCGGTGCAGGCCTTAACGTCGCAGAACGAAGTTGACACTGATCAGGACGGCAAAATGCCCGCATGCATCTGGCCGCAGGAATACGAGATTGAATTCATTCGCGACCATCTCGGTCCGCTCCTCGAAAGCAATGCGATACCAGTCAAGATATGGGTGCTGGACCATAACTACAATCTGTGGGGACGTGCTATATGCATGCTGGGTGACACAAAGCTCCGCCAGTACGTGAACGCCGTAGCCTGGCACGGCTACTATGGCACTCCCGATATGATGAGCAAAGTGCAAGACGCCTATCCCGAAGCGGAAATGCATTGGACCGAAGGTGGGCCGGACTACACCGATCCTGGATATTTAACGGATTGGTGCAAGTGGGCGGGAACCTTCAGCGATGTACTCGGTAACTGGTGCCGCTCCATCACCGCGTGGAATCTGGCTCTTGATGAGCGGGGACGGCCGAATATTGGACCTTTCCCCTGCGGAGGAGTGGTGACGATTAACTCGCAGACGAGAGAGATTACTCGCAGTGGACAATATTGGGCATTTGCTCATTACGCCAGCGTCGTTCGCCGCGGAGCACGCCGCTTCGATTCGCAAACTGCTGTTGCCAACCTGCAGCACGTGGCCCTTGAAAATCCCGACGGTCAGCAGGTGCTGGTCGTGACCAATCCCGGCGCAGCCAAAACGGTTGATATTCGCCTCGCGAGCATGGCGGTCTCAGTAGCATTAAACCCAAATTCGGTTACTACGCTGGCCTGGCGCAAGTAGGAGCGGGCAGGTGGAGCGAAGAACTTTAGAACAGTCGGAATTTGAACCACATGCAACGTCGAGCGGCCCCCAAAAAACTTCGCGTCAGGAGAAGATCGCGACCCGTCTAACCGCCTAGCGCAGCCTAGTAAGAAGTACAGGACTGGCCGTCAACGCGTCAAACGGAGATGAGATCAGTAAGTTCTTTGTGCTGTCGGAAGCGTGTGCGAGTCAAACCTGCGGCCAAAACAACAAACAAAAAACACCGGGGCTGCGATTGGTGCATCGTCCTGAGTCCTTCTCAGTCGCCCGTTCCGGCAAGAGCAGGAGAGTACCTGAGTCCTTATTTTGGCGGAAGCGCGTGTGAGTCGAATCCTCGTGTCAACGTAGTTTCATGTAGTTAGCTTGCGGCAGATGGCATCTATCGCGGCTAGTTCGGTGTAGTTCGGTGTTAACGGCACGGGAATGGCACGGACGGGCCGCCTGGCTTTTTTCGCGGCCCACACACGCCGCATTAGCTCCGACTGTTTACGGCGGTCTTCTTCGGAGTACCGACGCGCCTTTTGTGGATAGTCAAGCACGTGAACAACGGGTTGACGAAATTTGCAGGGATAGTGGATGCGACGCTGTTCTCGGTTGGCTTAAGCGGTTCAATACATGGTTGAAAACCGGTCGTGGAATCCTTCGCATTTTGCGCCGCGCGTCGGATGCTGCGATAATCAATACGCCTTCCTCACCATCAAACAATCGTTTTGCCGTCTACCGAGATACACCCAAGAGCCGCGCCGCCTCCCCCAACGTGTATGGCGGCTCATCCACACTCCACATAGCTTCCTCCGCTTCAGACGAAAAAGTATAACGCCGGTTCGAGCCGCACGGTCATCAAGACCACGGAGCGCCACTATGCTGCAATGGGCCAAGGTGAGGCAGGACCGGCTTAGTACGCTGGTTAGCGCGACCCGGAACAAATGAGCGTGTAGTCAGCTTGCGGCAGATGGCAGCCATCGCGGCTAATTCGACCTAGTCAGGCACGGGCAAAAAGCAAAATGGACCCGAAAAACTTAGACCTCTACTGTGTCAAAGCGGCTTTCCGCCGTAACTTACTAATCTTTAACGGCACTCACTGCCAGTTTGAAGCCCGTTAGAGCACTGTGTGGTACAGCTTATTGGACCCTAATTGGACCCAGATTTCTCGCGTCAAAAATCTCGTGTTACCGCCGTGAAAGAACGGCCCATACACGATTTTAAAGGACTTACAAGAGGCGGACGACCTCTAAGTCGTTGGAAATTCCTGGTAACCGAAGCAGGACCGTAGCGTAATCCACAGTGCGGTGTGGCGAGATGAGCGCTGGATTTGGAAGCTCCGACCGTCACGCGCGCGCCAAGCCTGTCGTTTGCTGCTGCCAAGGAAGAGGCCGTGCGCGCAGTCCTGACCTATTTGCGCGCCCGACACCGTGCGTAGGGGATTCTGCGCCCGGACGCCGCATTCCCGGATCGTGCTCCTCACGATTGGAAGGACGGCTGGCATTGGTACCTCTCCTCGATTCAAGGTACGTTCAACCTTCCGAACATCAGCCCCGATGCTACTGTTGCCAACCCCCACCTAGCGCTCGGTAGAGTTGGACCAGAGCAATGAGTTCGTTCGCCCGAGCCTGCGCCAATCCGAGCTCAGCGGAAAAAGAATTCGTCTCATTGGTCAGCACCTCCAGGTAATCGGTGGTCCCAGCTTTGAAACGCACCTCCGAGAGCCGTGCCGCATCTTGGGCTGATTCGAGCAGGTGTTCCTGCTGAACTCTGAACTCTCGATTCTTGCGATACGAAACCAACCCATCCGAGACGTCACGAAATGCGCCTTGAATGGTTTGTTCGTAAGTTAAAAGCATCTGCTCGTGTTGTGCCTCGGCGAGACGAACATTCGACTTGAGCCTTCCCCCCTCGAAGATGGGCTGAGTCACAGACGCGGCTAAGTTCCATATCCCGGCCGGGCCGGTGAAAAGATTGGTTAGCGCCGGACTCTCGTATCCGGCGGATCCAGTGAGCGAGATCTGGGGAAAGTAAGCCGCACGCGCCACGCAGATCTGCGCGTTGGCAGCGATGAGGGTTTGCTCGGCTTCGCGGATATCTGGTCGCCGCTCGAGCACCGATGACGGAAGTCCGACGGGGATCTCGGGAGAGTGCGGCTCTTCGGTGAGCTTGAGTCCGCGAGGAACGTCGCCCGGGTTATTCCCTAGAAGGATGCTGATGGCATTTTCCTGCAGTGCGAACTTGGAGGAAGCCGTAGCGCAATACGGCCCTAACCCCTATGTTGGGCTGACTGGTTTCAGTTTCGGCTTGAACGGCAACAAACTCTTTGCGAGTGACTACGACAATGGGCCATACACCTGTGAACCCGGCTATGACTACTATCCGGTGGACCAGGAAGACAGGCCATCTGGGATCGCTGGAAAATGTTGTCTCTGACGGTTCCTGCTCCGGCGCTACAGTTGTTGCAGTTACCGACCAAGTTGCCGGAGGTGCAGGCACTTGCTGTGGTCAGGGCACCGGCGGCTTAGGCATTATCCAAATTGCCACCCAAAAAGAGATCGAGTGCAACGTCTCCATGCTCACGTTCTGCGGAGACGACGTGGAGGGATTGTATTTTGATCCTGCCAGCAGAAATGTATTCTTTGCCGACTTCGACACCAAAGAGATTTACATCGGGCGCTTGAACTTCGCGAAGGGAGCGATCACCGAAAGTATTTCGGCAATACCCGGCAATCCGAAGCTTTACTTCAGTCCGGACAGCCTCCTCGTTTACGCGCTCTACAATCACAACGTTGAAATCTACACTTTCAAGTCGAGTACGGGAGTCCTAACCGCGTCCTCCGCTCTGGCGATCCAAGGAAAGGCGAACATAGCCGCCACAACCTTGCAAAACTGAACGCTTACGTTCTTTAGGGTAACAACGACATCGAAGCGGAAACTTTCGCCGAAATTCTGACAGTGTACCGAGAGGCGGGAAGGTAGTGAAGGTCTACAAGAATCTCCAGAACAAGTTCGGTCGCCGCCGCAAAACGAAAGCGCCCCAGACTCGGCCGGAGTCATGGGACGCTCGGTCGAACAGCCCTCCCCCGAAGTCTGCCCACAACCAGCCTATGTTCTGGCCTGCACTGCGGGAATGGCTCCAATGTGCCAAGAGAAGGGAGAACGCGCTGCCTGTTCAACATGTGGCGATTTATAATCAGGCCCATGAAAGCGACCATCGGTGTGATTGCTTCGGCATTGCTCGTCATGCTCGGTTCTCTGGCTCCGCTCTTTGCTCAAGCGCCTGCCCAGCAGCAACAACCTGAGTTCGTCAAACAAGGGCAGGAGTAGGGACCAGAATGGAAAATTCAAACGTTAACGAAGACTCTGGCATGAAAGTCGATCCAATCGGCGATTCATCGAGCCCGGCACCACAGTCCCCGGTGGATGAGAGATTACAGAAGGCACTCGATAAAGCTCTGTACGCCGGTGGACGGCCAGCGGCACAAAAGATCAGGAATTTCTTGAATGGAGCTTGGTTGGGCGAGCCGTTGCATGTCGTCCTCAAAGATGTTCCCGCGGGCGCCTGGACCGTCGCGATGGTGTTTGATCTCCTGGACATAGCACTAGACCGGTCTGAGTTTGCGGTGGCGGCCGACACATCAATCGCAATTGGGATTGCCGGCGCTGTGGGTGCTGCCGCAGCCGGTATT
>PKXQ01000030.1:0-2269 GCA_003132405.1 Acidobacteriaceae bacterium
TCATGGAATCAATTACACTCATCGACCTGTCAAAACGCGCTGTGATCCGAATCCAACCGCTAACCGTTAACCCCCAACCACCGCCTCGCGAAAATATTTCTGTATCGCTTCCGCCTGCGGCTTAGTCACCACCGAAGTCAGCGCTGCCACATCCGCCTGCTTCACCGCCTGCAAACTCCCAAAATGTGCCAGCAGCCGCCGAGTAGTCGATTCCCCCACTCCCGGAATTTCCCTCAACTCCGTAGCCCGGTCCCGTATCTGCCGCCGCTTGCGATGAAACGTAACGGCAAAGCGATGCGCCTCATTGCGAATCATCTGCACCAAATGCAGCACCGGAGAATGATGATCCAGCACCACCGGATCATCCTCCTGCCCATAAACATAAATAATCTCTTCGCGCTTAGCGATTGCCGCCAGCGGCTGATTAATAATCTCCAGCCCCTCCAGCGCCTGCGCCGCCGCATGAAGTTGCCCAAGCCCTCCATCAATCAGCACCAGGCTAGGCATCGCCGACTTGCCGTCGATCTTCTTCTCTTCGCACACCCGCTTATACCGCCGCGTCACCACCTCGCGCATNNCCGTCTTCCCACACCACCATCGAAGCCACTGTCTCCGCTCCCTGTATGTGCGAAATATCGAAACACTCGATTCTCTTCGGCAACTCCGGCAGCCCCATCGCATCCTGCAACGCCTCCTGAATCGCCCGAGCATTCGGCTTCATCACCCGGAACCGCTGATCATAAGATTGCTTAGCATTAGTCCCCGCCAAATCAATCAACTCCCGCTTATCCCCCCGCAGCGGCACAGTAATATGCACCCGTCTGGCCTGTGCCAGTGTGGAGCGGGCGCCCCCGCCCGCAAGCTGTTCGCCAAGAACTTCTTCCAACTCCTCCCGATCCTCAAAATCCACCGGCACATAAATATTGCGCGGCACATAAGGCTGCCCCAAATAAAGTTGTTTAACCAAAGCCGAAAAAAATTTCCCAGGATGAAATTCTCGCGCAGCCGCCAGCCCTTGCCCTACGCCCAGATCAGTTTCCCCATACTCCCCAAACTCCGGCAAATCCTCCCAAAAAAATTCCCGCCGATCCAGCACCTTCCCGCCCCGCATGTGAAACAAATTCACCGCCAGCATCTGATTCTCATAATGAAAGCCAAACACATCCGCATCATCCCCCTCCACCGACGCAATCCGCTGCTTCTCCTGCAACTGCTCCACCGTAGAAATCAAATCGCGATAGCGCGCCGCCCGCTCAAACTCCTCCGCCTCCGCCGCCTCCGCCATCCGATCGCGCAGAGACTTCACCAGATCGGTCTGCCGCCCTTCGAGAAAAAGTTTCACATCCCTAACCGCCTCCGCATAAATCTCCGGAGTAGTCAGATTCCGAACGCACGGCCCCAGGCACCGCTTGATATAAAACTGCAAACAAGGCCGCGGATGCTCCCGATTCAAATCCACCTTGCACGAAGGCACCAGAAAATGCCGATGAATCAAATCCACAATCCGATAAGCCAAATTAGCAGGGAAGTACGGCCCAAAATAAACGCTCCCATCCTTCCACAGCCGCCGCGTCACATATACCCTCGGATACCGCTCCCCCAGCGTCAGCTTCACATAAGGATAGGTCTTGTCATCGCGCAGCAGAATNNGATTCTCAAGCGCCAGCGCCTCCTTATTATTAGCGACGACAATATAGTCGACGTCCACGGCTTCCCGCACCAGCGTCCCCGTCTTCGCGTCCTCCCACCGCCCCTCATGAAAATACGAAGACACCCGCGACCGCAGGTTCTTCGCCTTGCCGACATAAATAACCTCACCCTCGGCGTTCTTGTACAAATACACGCCCGCCGTAGTAGGCAGCGACCGAATTTTCTCAGGAAGATCCATCTTTATATTTATTCAGATTCACAACGGAACAGCTCCGCTCAGCCCATCTAAAACGGGATCTCCCATGTTAGATGGCGGTTGACCCATCGCGATTCCTGCCTCCAAGTTCCAACCACTTATGTAGCGCCGGCATCCTGCCGGNNCCCTGAGCCTGCCGAAGGGGCGTCCCCGCCCTCGGCGCGGTGGGCATGATGCTTGCGCCAAGCAGAGAATTAGGACACGACTCAATCCCCTGTGACCCTTGTCACCTCCCAACAAGCCCTACATCACACCGCGAGCTTCCACTCACTAGCTAGAATAATCCCACTAATTGCGAGAGAATATAGTTTCGGTTTGCCGGGGACTGGCCCAGTTCGACCCGGTTTTGAAAGGGCACGGCTT
>PKXQ01000030.1:2293-2747 GCA_003132405.1 Acidobacteriaceae bacterium
CTTTAGCCGCTGAGGGAATGCATCTTTCAAACTGACCCATTACCGTTTGGCTCGCGCCGGGTTGTCATCGCGTTCGTCATAACCTGCGAGCGTTGTTACGCTCTGCATACTATTGTTGCGGTCTGCGCTTTACTACTGGAGATATCTATGTCCACCACCATCCTCGATGTTCATACTCCCACCCACGAGCAACGTCATCCCAAACTCGAGCTCTGGGTCGAAGAAATGGCGCAGATGTGCAAGCCCGACCGCGTCTACTGGTGCGACGGCTCCGACGAAGAAATTGCCGCCATGCAGCGCTACCTCGTCCTCAGCGGCATCGCCATCCCGCTCGATCCCCAGAAGCGCCCCAACAGCATGCTCGTCCGCTCCGATCCCGCCGACGTGGCTCGCGTAGAAGACCAGACCTACATTTGCTCGCGTAATAAAGAAGACGCCGGTCCCACCAACAACT
>PKXQ01000126.1 GCA_003132405.1 Acidobacteriaceae bacterium
CACAATTATTTTTTATGCATCTTTGGTCGGAGAAACGGGCCTTCCTGTGGTTCGTCGTAATCTTTACGGTTTCCGTTCTGCTCGGGATGCAGTATGGGTGGACCGACAGCTTCCGTATGCTGGTCGGAGCGGCGCCCTATTCCAGGTGATTCATCGTAAGTAAGCCGCGAGTTTGGGGGAAAGATATTGAGAGCAAAATCAAAGATGAGATCCGCGAGACCGTCGCTGCTTATGGCGATTGCGCTGATCGCTTTACTGATGCTCGCCGCTCCTCTGCCGGCTTTCTCCCAGAGTTGCGCGCTCTGTTACACACAGGCCGCCTCGGCCGGTGCTCGCATGATTGATGCTTTGCGTAGTGGAATTCTGATTCTTATCGTCCCGCCGACACTCATGTCGGTGTGCATGGTTTTTATCATGCGTCATAAGAGCAATCAGTTCAGACTGGAAAAAGAAGTATCCGATCGTGACCGCAACTGGTAGCCGGCAGGATTCACCTCTCGCTGCAGAAAAAGATTCCCGACTACTGGTTCTTGGAGCAATTGCTCGGAGCCGGCTGGCCGTTAAACCTTGCCTTAATCCAACTGATCTGATCTGAAGCGGAGGCGGCCATCGCTCCGCTGGCATCGAGATCGCGATATTTCAAAAAAAGCACATGACTTCCCTGCTTGCACATACCGGCCACGGTTTTTGCCGTCATGTCCGAAGGGATAATAGGGTCAACCGCGCCGCTGATAACGAGCAGCGGAGCGTGAGCCGGTTTTTGGCCGGCAGCGTTGCGACTGAAAAACTCTTTTATATATCGATTGTTCTGCCAGTCCGGCTTGAGCATCTCGCTGGTGAATTCGGGTTCGCGCTCGACGGCGCAGTTCGCCGAGTCGTGCTGATATGCCGGCAGCGCGTTGTCTCTTAGTATGTCGCTGACTCGAAACTCGGGATGAAGCGCTTTGACGGTGGACGCTACCGCTAACAGCACGCGATTCGATGAGCTTAACGCGAGGCGTTCGTAGGCTTCCTGCGCGTCCGCCAATCCCGCAGTGTCAACGCTCCCCAGATAGCCCGGATCACGCACATCGCTCTCTGCGATGGCCACTGCGGCCAAGCCTCCCTGAAAGGGCCCGACGGCGATCCACTTGGAACCGATCTCTTTCACTGCCGCGCGCGCCGCCGGAATGGAATAGATAATGTCCAGCGCATTCGATTGCATATCGAGCACGGGCTTGCCGTCGGCGCCCAGACCGGCGTAGTCGGTCGCGACCACCGCATAGCCTAGATTGGCGTACATCGCGAGGATCGGTCCTGCTCCTAGATTTTTCATCAGCGAGGGAGCACACGTTCGCGACATGCCTCTGAAATCGTGGGCCCACGCGATCACAGGCCAACCATTCGCCGGAGGCTTGCCGTCGGGAATCAAAACCACGCCCGACACAGCCACGTCTTCGCCGTTCGCGGTGCGCGAGTGATAGAGAATCCGCAAGGCGGATAATTCGTACGGCAGATTGTACTGGTCGATGGATTCGGAGCGAATTAGGTCTCCAGGGTTACCCGGGGGAAGCGGATGGGGCGTGTCGTAAAAAGTGGTCAGCGGAAGCGTGGCCGGGGCCCGGAATCGTTTGGTGAATGGCGCGGTCTGGGCTTGAATGGATTGTGCATTTCCTCTCAAGGCGGCGGGGATTAATAAAATAGTGACTGTGACCGCAAACAGAAACAGTCGAGCACGGTGACGAATTAACAACCGAATCCAGTGAGACTTTGTCATTCAGTTGGGGGTTGGAAGTTTGTCCAGCGCGGCCTTCAGCGATTCAAACGCATGCTTCTGGTACGGCTCTGCGTCTTTGCGTGTGAATACCGGGGCCGCGGCCTGAAGATAATTCCTCGCAGTGCCGTCTGCCAGGCGATAGCCTATACGGGCAACCGTGACAATTACGGGTTGGTCTTCATCTCCGAGGGCCTTGCGCAGCTTCGAGACCGCGGTTGCCAGCGAAGCGTCCACAACCATTACGCTTGGCCAGACGGCTTCCAAAAGTTCTTCTTTGGTCACCACCTCGCCGGCGTGGAGTAGAAGCTGAAGCAGGATGTCGAGCGGCTTCAATTCAATGTCGACTGCCCTGCCCTTGACCCGCAAAACCCGTCCCAATTCATCGAATTCGTAATCGGCGAAGCGCCAGAGGCGGCCGGAAGTCTGGGCAAACTCTCCGACAGCTTCTTTGTAATTCATAGACTTAGCCACGCTTTAGAGTTCTTAAGAATTCCGTCAGGACATGCAGCGGGGGATGATGCAGACTGTCGTCCGACGGTCACCGGTAAGTGGAAACATTTTGCCACGAACCGGCGCGCCGGGCACGCAAATTAACAAAAAGGGATGCCCTAACTGGGGGTGAAGTCGGGAAGGCTTCACTCCCAAGGGCACCTGCCTGCGATTTTCGACTTCGAACTGCGCCTCAGACCGAATTTCACCCTCCCGCCGGCTCGACTCCGCTCGATCACCTTCTGATATAACATTGCAGTCGATCTTTGCAGCCACTTGAAAGCGCCCGCTGTGTCAGTAGTGGCTTAGCGGCGAGAAATCCATGGAAGCCCGTATCCTCGATCAATTTCGCGCTATTGTTGGGCGCGGCCTGATCACCGAAACCTCGCAACTGCACACCTACGAATGCGATGGGCTGACGAACTTTCGCGTCCTGCCGCAAGCAGTGCTGCTTCCCGCTTTGACGGCGGAGGTACAGGCGATTGTGCAAATCTGCCAGCGCGAAAAGATTCCGTTTGTGGCTCGCGGGTCGGGCACGGGATTGAGCGGCGGCGCGCTGCCTGTAGACAAAGGCATCGTCATTAGTTTAGCCCGCATGAATCGCATCCTCGAAGTCGATTTGCTAAACGCGCGTGTTGTGGCGGAGCCGGGCGTCATCAACGCCGATGTCACGCAACGCGTAGCTCCACACGGATATTTTTACGCTCCCGATCCTTCGTCGCAGTCGGTATGCAGCATCGGCGGAAACGTCGCGGAAAACTCGGGCGGTGCGCACTGTTTGAAATACGGATTCACTACGACTCATGTGCTGGCGCTCGAGGTCGTTCTGCCGGATGGATCGATCGTGCATTTAGGCAGCCGCGCGCTCGATCGTCCGGGATACGATCTGCCGGGAATTTTCGTCGGCTCGGAAGGAACGCTGGGCATCGCGACCAAAGTTGTATTGCGCATCGTGAAGAAGCCCGCGGTGATTCAAACTTTGCTGGCCGCATTCAACACCACAGAGGAAGCTGGCGCGGCGGTCAGTGGAATCATTGGCGCCGGAATGCTGCCGGCTGCGATCGAGATGATGGACAACCTGGCTATTCAAGCAGCGGAAGCCTCGGTGCACGCGGGCTATCCCGACTGCGGTGGACTGCTGTTGGTGGAACTCGACGGCCCGGCAGCCGAGGTCGAGCACTTGATCGAGGAGGTTAGCGCGATCTGCACACAATGCGGCGCGTGGGAGATTCGCGTGGCGCAATCCGAAGCCGAGCGCGCTGTCTTCTGGAAAGGACGCAAGGCCGCCTTCGCCGCCATGGGGCGCATTTCGCCCAACTACATCGTGCAGGACGGCGTCATTCCTCGCACCGCGCTGCCCAAGGTTCTCAGCGAAATCGAACGCATGAGCGCCGCTGCTGGATTGCGCGTGGCTAACGTCTTTCATGCGGGCGACGGGAATCTGCATCCCCTCGTGCTCTACGACGGCCGCATCGCCGGCCAGGAAGAGCGCGCGATGGAACTTTCGATTAACATTCTGCGGCTGTGCGTGCAGTGCGGCGGCTCGATTACCGGCGAACACGGCGTGGGTGAGGAGAAAAAAATGATGATGGGAGAGATGTTCGCCGAGCCCGATCTCGCAACTATGCAACTCGTGCGCTGCGCTTTCGATCCCGAACAGCTTTCAAATCCGGGCAAAGTTTTCCCGCGCACTCGTTTCTGCGCGGAGCGCACAGGCCCCTACCAGCCGCATCCTCTGGAGGTCGCCGGAGTCGCGCAGTTTTTCTAAGGATTATGGGGACTCATTCATCATCAGGATCGTTCGTCGCCGATGTGAAAACCGCGTGGAACGATCTGCGCGCGGTCGTCGGTGCCGGGCACGTCCGTGCTGGGAGCGAGCTGGACGCAGTCGATGTTTTTATCCCGCAGATGGTCGTCGAACCTGCCAACGCGGAGGAAATTGCTCACGCGCTGAAGATCGCAACCGACGCCGGTTTGCGCGTGATTCCATGCGGGGGCACAACTAAGAGGGATTGGGGCAATCCGCTGCGACACGACGGGCAGAGCGGCGAGTTGATTCTTTCCACGCGCCGCTCAAACCGCGTAGTCGAGCACGCTTGGGGCGACATGACGGCGACAGTAGAAGCCGGATGCACCTTTCAGCAGTTGCAAAAAACTCTGGCCGAACATGGTCAGCGACTGGCTCTTGACCCTCTATGGCCGGAGCGCGCGACCATCGGAGGAATTCTCGCGACCAATGACAGCGGCCCGCTTCGTATTCGCTTCGGGAGTTTGCGCGATTTGATCATCGGGATCACCCTGGCTTTGCCCGATGGAACGCTCGCGAAGAGTGGCGGCAAGGTGGTAAAAAATGTCGCGGGATATGATCTGCCCAAACTGGCGACTGGCTCGTTGGGCACTTTAGGAATGATCACGCAAGCAATTTTCCGGCTCCATCCGATCCCGCGCGAGACGCGCACTTTGAGTTTCGCCAGTTCCGAAGGCCTCACTTCTGGTCGCGAATCTCTGCATGATTTGGTGCTCGCGATTCAGGACTGCAACATGGTTCCAACCGGCGTGCAAATGCGCGCGGCTAGTTCACCGACAGAAAACGAGTTACACGAAGTCGATGTGCGCTTTGAAGGAACGACTGCCGGTTGTGAAGCGCAGATTGAACAAACTCTGCGGATGGCCTCCGGTGCGCGCCGAATCGAAGCTCCAGCCGATGTTTGGAATGCGAGGTCGACATTGTGGACTGGCGTTGAGCCATCTGCCATATGCAAGTTCAGCCTGGTGCCCACGGAAATAGCGAGCTTTTTAGGTTTGATCAGGAAAGTTTCGCGATCACCGAGTTTACATTGGCGCCTGGTCGCTCAAGCGGTCGGAGTTGGTCTTCTGCGTCTGGAGGGAAATGACAATGCGACACTTCTTTCAGCGCTCGAAGACTTGCGGAAACAAGTCGAATCTCGCGGCGGCTCTCTCGTAATTCTGCGCTGCCCGCTTGAAATCAAATCGAAGATGGATGTGTGGGGAAGCGCGAGCGACGCGCTGCCGTTGATGAAAAGTATTAAAGCGCGATTCGATCCGAGGGGCACTCTTAACCCGGGCCGCTTCGTCGGTGGAATTTAATGGTCGAGAAGATCTGATGGCGGAGCCCGCGAGCATCCCCGCGAACCCCTTGCCGAGCGCCCGTTCCAGCGCATTCGATGCGCATCATCCGCCATCGAGCGACTTAATCAATGAGTGCGTGCATTGCGGATTTTGCCTTGCTAGCTGTCCGACTTATGCGCTCTGGGGCGAGGAGATGGATTCGCCGCGCGGGCGAATTTATCTCATGAAGCTCGGGCTGGATGGCCAGGTTTCGCTCGATGCAACTTTCGTCCACCACATGGATAATTGCCTGGGCTGCATGGCCTGCATGACGGCGTGTCCATCGGGCGTGAAGTACGACAAGCTGATCGAAGCGACGCGCGCGCAGATTGAGCGCAACTATCCTCGACCGATGCCTGATGGAATTCTGCGGCGCATGATCTTTGAGATTTTCCCGAGACCCGACAGGCTGCGCCTGCTGCTCGGGCCCTTGCGAATCTACCAGCGATCGGGACTGCAATCGCTTGTCCGGCGCAGCGGTCTTCTTAGGTTGCTGCCAGCAAGCCTGCGAGCGATGGAGAATCTCACGCCTTCCGCTCCACAAAAAGCTGCCGCGTTGCCGGAGCGCTTGCCGGCGCAAGGTGAGCAGCGCATGCGCGTCGGTGTGCTGCTCGGATGTGTGCAGAGCGTATTCTTCCCCGAAGTAAATGCCGCCACCGCTCGCGTGCTCGCCGCTGAAGGTTGCGAGGTGATGATTCCCAACCCGGAGAATCAGGGTTGCTGCGGCGCGCTTATGATTCACGCTGGCGAAGAGAAAGCTGCGCTCGACTACGCACGGCGCACCATTGATGCATTCGAGCGCGCGGCGGTGGATGCGATTGTGATCAACGCGGCCGGATGCGGATCGAATATGAAAGAGTATGGGTACCTGTTGCGCGACGATCCGAACTATAGTGAGCGCGCGAAAGTATTTTCCGCAAAGTGCCGCGACGTTTCTGAAGTGTTGGCTGCGCTAGAGCCGCGAGCTCCACGGCATCCTCTACGCTTGAAGGTCGCTTACCAGGATGCTTGCCACTTGCAACACGCGCAGGGCGTGAAGATGCAGCCGCGCACTGTGCTCGCGACAATTCCTGAACTACAGATTCTCGAAACGGCCGAAGCGGCGCTGTGCTGCGGCTCCGCTGGAATCTATAATCTGGTACGGCCCGGACCGGCCAAAGAGCTAGGTGACCGCAAGGTGCGCAATGTGCTCGCAACCGCGCCAGATATTGTTGCCACGGGAAATCCCGGCTGCGTGCTTCAGTTGCGAAGCGGATTACGGCAGGCTGGAAGCGATGTGCCGGTGGTGCACATGATAGAAGTGGTGGACGCTTCGATTCGCGGACTGTCGCCGGAATCGTTGCTCAAGAAACAATAGATGACGCAAAATCGAATTTTCGCTGCAAGCGTTTCGTCAACTTTCCTCAGGAGGCTTTCTTGACTCTTCTTGCGAATTCGCTTCGTTCTCCGATCGTATATCTTGCGATTATTGCAATCGTGACGGCTGGTGCTCCCGTCACTTTCGCGCAGTCGCCGCAGACGACCGCGCACGACAACAACCGCTTAGCCGGCTATTCATCGCAATCTTCGGCTGCAGAGCGAGACTGGGAGAAGAAATTCCAGGGCGGCGTCGTCGCTGAAAATCTGCGTCAGAGTATGCAGCGCCTGAGCGCCCGGCCACACCATGTTGGGTCTGCTTACGACAAGGATAATGCCGATTGGATTCTCTCTAAGTTCAAGGAATGGGGGTTTGACGCGCACATCGAAACTTTCAAAGTGCTTTTTCCGACGCCTAAAGAACGCGTCGTTGAGATGGTCGAGCCCACGAAATTCCGCGCGAAACTGCAGGAGCCTCCTGTCCCCGGCGATCCGACCTCCGATCAAACGGCCGAGCAGTTGCCTACTTATAACGCATACTCCATCGACGGAGACGTGACCGCTCCGCTGGTTTACGTGAATTATGGCAACCGCGAAGATTACGAACAGCTCGATCGTCTGGGAATTTCCGTTAAGGGCGCAATCGTGATCGCGCGTTACGGCGAAGGCTGGCGCGGCATCAAGCCCAAGGTCGGCGCCGAGCATGGCGCGATCGGATGCATCATCTATTCCGATCCCAAGGAAGACGGTTTCTTCAACGGCGATGATTATCCGAAAGGTGGATGGCGTCCGCGCGAGGGCGCGCAGCGCGGAAGCGTCATGGACACGGATTATCCTGGCGATCCTCTAACTCCGGGAGTGGGCGCGACTGCCGACGCGAAGCGCCTCGATATTAAAGACGCGAAAACGATCACTAAGATTCCCGTGCTGCCGATTTCCTGGGGCGATGCGTTGCCTCTGCTCTCCGCTTTGCAAGGGCCGGTTGCGCCCGAGGCGTGGCGTGGCGCGCTGCCCATTACGTATCACATCGGCCCCGGACCGGCGAAGGTTCATCTCAAAGTGGCGTCGAACTGGGACTTGAAGCCAGTCAACGACGTCATCGCCACCATGCGCGGATCGGAAGCGCCCGACCAATGGGTGATCCGTGGCAATCATTTCGATGCCTGGGTCAACGGCGCCGATGATCCCATCTCGGGCATGGTCGCTGTTTTGGAGGAAGCTCGCGTGCTCGGAGAATTGCATAAACAGGGATGGAATCCGAAGCGGACCATCATTCTCTGCGCGTGGGACGGCGAAGAGCCCGGGCTGCTCGGTTCGACGGAGTGGGTGGAAACGCATCAGGACGAGTTGGAGAAGCGTGCGGTCGCTTACATCAATTCTGACAGCAATGGCCGCGGCTTCCTCTTCGCTGGCGGCACCCATGACTTGCAACACCTTATTAATGATGTGGCCTCGGACATTCAAGATCCGGAGAAACACATTTCGGTTCAGCAGCGCGCCCATCTGCAGCGAATCGCCCGCGCAAGCAATGCTGAAGACCGGGGCGAGATCAGAAAAAGCAACGATGTGCGGATCAACGCGCTCGGCGACGGTTCGGACTATACAGCATTTATGGATCATGCCGGCATCTCGGCGCTCAACATCGGTTACGGCGGCGAGAACGATGCCAATGCTTATCACTCTGCCTATGATGACTTCGCCTGGTACACGAAGTTTATCGATACCGATTTCTCTTACGGCCGCGCGCTCGCGCAGACGGGAGGAACGGCGGTTATGCGACTGGCCGATGCCGATGTGATTCCCTACGAATACAGCGCCGAAGCCGACACCATTTCGCGATATGTGAAGGAACTGGAGAAACTACTCAAGGATAAGCAGGACGAGATCACCGAGCGCAATCTGGAATTGAAAGAAGGTGTATTCTCGGCGACCGCTGATCCGCGGAAAACCTCCGTCCCTCCGCCATCGAAGCCAGTTCCACCGTTCATGAACTTTGCTCCGCTGAAGAATGGAGTCGAGGCAATCAAGAAGAGCGCGGAACGGTATCAGTCGGCGTTTGCTAAGTGGCAGGCAAGCGGGAGCGAATTGCCTGCCCAAACGGCCGGCGCTCTGAACAGCGACCTGATGCATATTCAGCGAACATTTCTGACCGAGAAAGGATTGCCCGAGCGCCCGTGGTTCAGGCACCAAGTCTACGCTCCAGGCGCCTACACCGGTTACGGCGCGAAGCCAATCGCGGCGGTTCGCGAATATATGGATCAGGAAAAGTGGAAAGAGGCTGATGCGCAGGTTCCCATGGTTGGGCAAGTAATGGAGAATGTCGCGGCCGCAATCGACAAGGCTGCGGATGATCTGGAGAAAGCCGCAACAAAGACGCAATAGTCGAAGGAAGAAATGCAGGTCCGTGAACTCCTAAAGACGAACACGCCCCGAACTCATCGAGTTCGAGGCGTGTTCTGACCCTGAGGATATAGTTTGCCAGTCGATCGCTCAATGATTGTCGTGGTGATCGTTGTCCCAGTTGTGTTCAGTCTCCCAGCGATTGTCTTTGCCGTTCCACCATGCATGGTATGCACCCCAGCAACGTTCCCGCTCGGCATTCAAATCCCGCCGCCGATCGTCAGCTTCCCGGCTGTGTTCGCCCTTGTTACGGATCGCTTTGTCCAACTTGGCTTCCGCTTTTTCGATCGCATGACGGCACTTGTCTCTTTCATCGGCATGCACAAGGGGTGCCGCTACAAATAACAAAAGCGCCCCCACCATTAGAGTTGCCACTGTTGTTTTTCCAAATCGTCGATTCAAGGCCCCACTCCTCTCTATTTGCGATGCTAAACTCGCAAAGTTTATGCAACACGTTATGGGTTGGCGATACAGTGCATCCGGTATTACCAGTTCCTTACGGGGATCGAATGCAGTGTGATCAAGAAGAATTATGTACCAACGCGCCGCTCGCTATTTGGCTTCGATCCGCTTACGGCGAAGAACAAAATGTACACGTAGCAGATTATAGCCGCGAGAAGCGCATAGTGAATACCCTGTCCCCAACTCGTCTCGCCTTGCGTCATGGCCGGATAGTAAGCGCGGTTGATGACATCCCCGGCTTTGCCCACCAGCCACGGGATGATAGCGCCGCCCACGATTGCCATATTCAAGATGCCGGATGCGTCTCCTGTGAGCGGTCCGAGTTCCGCGATCCCGAGTGTGAAAATGCAGGGGAACATGATCGAGTTGAATAAGCCTACCGCGAGGATCGACCACATTGCGACATGGCCACTGCTCAGAACCGAGATGCCCACCAATAGCGCTGCCATCACCGCGCACAGAGCCAGCAGTATGCCGGCTTTTACTTTTCGCAGAATGGCCGAGCCGATAAATCTGCCGATCATGGCGCCGAGCCAATACACCGATATGTATCGGGCTGCCTCGCCCAATGCCGCGTGGTAGCGCGTCGCGGGGTCGGCAATGTCTGGTGCGAATCCGCCGATGTTTGGTAAGGCCAGATAGTTGGCGATCGAGCTTCCGATCGCCACTTCGCCGCCGACATACATGAAGATGCCGATCGCGGCGAAGGCGAGGTTCGGATGTTTCCAGACGGAGTCATTTACTTTTTCGCCGATATGGTGTTCCGCGGACTCAATCTTGGGGAGATTCGAAATCGCAATACCGATGGCGAGAATGAAGAGGGCCACCGCGAAAAAATAGACATAGAGCTTAACGATAGCGTCCGCCTCTTGGGAGGCCGTCTGCGCAACCGCGGCGGATGATCCGAGAATGATGGTCGCCCCCACCCAGGGAAATACAGCGGTGCCGAGCGAATTGAAAGCCTGCGTCAGCACCAGGCGACTCGAGGCGGTCTTGGGTTTTCCCAGCACGGCTACATAGGGATTCGCCGCCACCTGAAGAATCGTGATCCCGGTCGCCAGCACAATGAGCGCGAACAGAAAAAAGGGAAACGAAGGAATTCTTGCAGCTGGATAAAATCCTAAACACGCCACGACCATCGTGATCAAACCGACAACGATCGCTTTTTTGTATCCGATCCAGTCGATGATTTTGGACGCCGGAATGGAAAAAACAAAGTAGGCGGAGAAAAACGCTGTCTGAATCAGCATGCTTGCAGCCAGCCTGATCTTGAAAACGTGCTGCACATAGGGAATCAGCACATCGTTCAGGGAGGTCAGCGAGCCCCACATAAAGAAGAGCGTGGTTAAAATGACCAAGGGCCCGCGATACGAAGTGGACGGCGCTGTCGCGGCCGCTTTCGTTGGAGTTCCTGTACCGACGTTTGGCGTCATTGGCCCGTTCCCCTCAGTCCTTCCCTGCTCTGGAGCGCTGGCGCTGCGTGTCAGAGGCCAGCGCTTAGCAAGACATCTTACATTGATTGGCAGAATACGACGATGCCGTGACGAGAATCATCGGTTGCCTTCTGTGGAAGAATCAGTACGCCGAATGTCCGCGCGCCGCACCAAGTTGTGCAGTCGTTGCACACTTCAACGAAACAGCCCCAGATCCACTGCGTTTCCCATCGCTTCGTGGCCCGCCGTCCCGGGATGTAAATGATCTCCACTGTCGTACTGAGGAGCGAGGCGGCTGGGGGACGCTGGATCGCGCAAGGCAGCGTCAAAATCGATGACGCCGTCGAAAGCGCCTGAAGTTCGAATCCACTGATTCACGGCCACGCGCTTGGCCTCGCCTGATGCCGTCCAATTGCCAAGGCCCTGATATGGAAGAATAGTGGCGCCGAAAATCTTAAGGCCACGGGCATGCGTCCGAGCAATAATCTGTTGATAGCCCGCGATGATTTCGTCCGCTGTTACCTGCGTGTGGCTGACACAAACACTGGTATTACTCACCGCGTCTGGCTGCCCTATATCGTTGGTGCCTTCAAATAAAATGACCGCCTTGATCCCCGCCTGCGCCAGAACGTCCCGCCCCAATCTCGCAAGTGCGTTTTGCCCCCAGCACGGCGAATTGGTCAGCACACGATTACCGCCAATTCCCGCGTTCAGGACGGCCAGGTCGACGTGGCTGGCGAGCATGCGCCGCGCCAGAACGTCCGTCCAGCGCTCATTCTTGTCGGGGTGAGTAGCGGCGCCGTCGGTGATCGAGTCTCCGAGCGCAACCACCGCGCCCTTGACATTGGCAGGCGCGAGCACTTCAATTGCGCTCAAGAAGTACCACGATCCAATTGTTTCTGATCCTGTGGTGCCGGCAAACGCTTTTCCGCTTTCCTCGGCCGCAAAATTGCCCGCTCCAGAGATATAGTTCGTCTGAAAGGCCGATCCATGGACCGTGGCCGGTCCTGTGTCTCCATAAGTAAACAGACTGAGCGCGAGATTCTGCTGCGGTGCCACAGAAAATGAAAGTGGATCGCTCAAGACTTCCGCGCCTTCTGGAAGCGAGATGAAGGGATTGCCTCCAAACCTCACCTGGCGATTCGAGCCCGGAACTAAAGATGCGCCTCCGCCATCGACCCCCGTGGCTTGCAGACCGATGAAAACCGCGTCGAACCGAATCGCGCGCGTCCCAAAGGTATTCGAAAGCCGCAGCCGAACTCCATTGCCACTGATCGTAGTGTGGACAATCTCGCGAATTGTTTGATTGGAGAACGACGCGGGATGGTCGCTTGCCGCATTCGCAGTGGTCCAGGTTGTGACCCAATGCTTGGGACTGTCGTCTTTGACACTCTGCGCCGACAACCATCCCATTGCCAACGCCGTGAAGACGAGCGCGGGGAGTAGAAGTTGCAAATGTGTTCTCAAGATCAACTATCCTTCCGTTTAAGTTTTGCGCCAGTTACCTGCCACATGGCGCAACCTTGCTCCAAAGTTGACGTCGCGCGTAATACTATTTCAGATTGAACCTGATTTGTCAGTCTTCCTTTGCGGCGTCGACGCTTCTCCAGGGCAGAACATAAGGAGGGCGAAGTCTCTAATGGGCGACTCGTGCGGATTGGAAGCTCGCGGCGTGCTACCGCAGGCGGTTTTCGAGAGACATACTCCCAAGATTTTCGATAATAGGCGGCAGATCAGCAACGATGCGTGCCTTATCGACGCATGCGTCCGCGCCTGCCTTACGGGCCACGGATAAGAACTTATCTGCATCGTTATGGCTCATAATGATGATCTTGATTTGCGGCCAGTCCTGGCGCAAGCGACGCGATGTTTCCAGGCCATCCATCCCGGGCATATTAATGTCGAGAAGAATAAGATCCGGAAGAAACTCGCGGGCCTTTTCCAGAGCATCGGGACCGTTGGACGCTTCGGCGCAAACTTCGCAGTTAGCGTATCCGGACACAATTCGCGCCACTCCGCGCCGAACCAACTGGCTATCATCCGCAATCAGAATTCTCATAAGACAGCGCCGAGTTCGACTCTTGTGCTCTGATTCTAATGTGCGGCAGGAAGCGGTTCAATTGCAGTCCGCTCCTCCGACTGCCCATCTGCCCGAAAGCGGAAGGCTGACCAATATTCTTGTGCCTGAGACGCTCGATTCGATCTGCATGTTGCCGTGAAAGTGCCGCACGCGCTCATGCATTCCTCTGATTCCGACACCCGACCCGTGCGACTGGATCTCCGCCAACCTCTCTGGTGACATGCCCTTGCCCTCATCCTCAACTTTAATGGAAACAGACTCGCCTTCGCGAGCAATCTGGATCGAAGCGCGCTTGCTCCCCGAGTGCCGGTGAATATTGGTCAGGCATTCCTGAACCAGCCGGAACACCACCAGCTCGATCTCGCGTGGAAGTCTGCCAAATTCTTCAGAAATGGCAAGCATGATGTCGAGGCCGCTTCGTTCGCGCACTCCTTCGATATACCAACTGAGCGCCGAGGCGAGACCGCTTTCATCCAGCAGCGGCGGATGGAGCAAATAGGATGTCGTACGAATTTCGCGAGTCAGTTGCTGCACCAGCCGTTGAGTTTCTTCCGCGTCTTCGGCCAGATGCGGCGCGCTTTGCTGCGCCTCTCGAAGAAATCGGGCGAGGTTCATCTCGAGCACCGTCAGAGTTTGGCCTGCGCTGTCGTGCAGCTCGCGCGCGATGTGCCTGCGCTCTTCGTCCTGGGCCCGCAGCAGTCGCTGCGAGAGATCGCGTAATTGCTCCGACTGTTTCAGCATGCCGCGATTGCGAGCCACCAACTCGTCCGTCCGCAGACGCACTTCGGCGTCGAGAGATTCGGAGAGTGTGCGGAACTTTTTTTCGCTCTCACGCAATGCCGCGTCGGCACTCTTGCGGTCGATGGCAAAGGCCAACTGGCGCGCGATTGCCAGGCTGAGTTCAAGTTCATCTTTTCTTAACTCGTGGCGGCTGGGAAAGTACATCATGAATTTTCCCATCAGCTTTCCTTCGGAAACGAGCGGAATAAAAGCAAGGGCATGGATGCCCTCCGCCTTTACTGTTGCTTTCAGCGCATCTCCGAGGCCGGCAACATCGATATCTTCGATACAAACCGGCTCGGGATCATCTTCCCCAGTTCGCCAGGGCGAGTGTCCTTCGACCGCGCTGCGATATTTTTCAGACAAACCTCGCCAGCTTACAAAACGCATGACACCGCGATCGTCATCGAGCAAAATAGACGCTCGGTCGCACTCCAGGGCATCGCAAATCGCCTCAAGCCCCGCGTTGTACACGTCCTCCATTGATAGCGCACGATGCAATTCGTCGGCCATGTGAAACAGCGCCTTTTGCTGGCGCGCCGCGTCCGCCAGCGCTTTTTCCACTCGCTTGCGCTGCGTGATATCGCGAGTAACCGCGAGCTGGACGATGTCACCGTCCCGACTTTGCAGCGGCGCAGCATGCGTTTCCATGTGGCGGTATTCACCCTGTAGCCCGACGATACCGAATTCGAGGCGCCCCTTCTCACCGCCGCAAATCGCTTCGTTAAAAACGCGGAATCGTTGCCGATCCTGTGGGGCGATCAACTCATAAACATTCTTACCGATCACCATATCCGCGCCATCGGCTCCCACCATCGCCAGGCCGGAGGAATTCATGTGCAGCAAAGTGCCATCGCGGGCTACAAGCTTCACGCATTCAGGTGTGGTCTCAACGATGGCCCGGAAGCGTTCCTCGCTATTTCGCAAAGCTCGCTCGGCAACTTTTCGCTCAGTAATGTCGCGAGCAACTTTCGACGCGCCCACCACCCGGCCCGTGCCATCCCGCACGGGCGAAATCGTCAGGGACACGTCCAGGGTCGAGCCGTCTTTGCGCACGCGAGTTGTTTCGAAATGATCAATCCGTTCCCCTCTCCTCAGGCGCGCAATAATGTCTTCTTCTTCTCCGCGGCACTCCTCGGGAATGAGAAGCATAATCGGCTTGCCGATAGCTTCATCGGCGGTGTAACCGAAAATCCGTTCCGCACTCTTGTTCCAACTTGTGATAATGCCATCGAAATTCTTGCTGATGATAGCGTCATCGGAAGAGTCAACAATGGCGGCCAGTAAAGAGTTTGCCTGCTCCGCCTGCTTGCGTTCAGTAATATCCACCAGCATGTTGATGCCACCGACGATTTTTCCAGACGCATCGCGCAAAGGCCGCGGATGAGGAGTAAACCAGATTCGGGTCCCATCAGGCCGCTCGGCGATGCACTCCGCGCCTTCGATAATTCGGCCTTCTTTGAGCGCCACCGCCATGGGGCATTTCTCATGCGGTAGGGGCGTGCCATCGGCGCGAAAAATCTTCCAACTTATGCACCACCGGTCGGTGCCGAGCTCTGGCACGCGACCGGAAAATTTAACCGCCGCGGGGTTGAAGTGCGTAAGCCAGCCTTCGGCATCGGTCGTATAAATGGCTGCAGGGAGCGCGTCGATCATCGCTCGGAATTGTTGCTCGCGGTTCTGCTCTACAACATCCTGTTGTTCCCCGGTCAAATTTCCAGGTGCCGCAATCACTTGTTTTTTCCGCTCACCCTCATTCGTCGCTTGCCGATGATTGCGCAACGCTTCCAGGGCTTCGGTCAGGTCCGGCGAAATCCTCGTCTTTTGGATGTAGTGTGTGGCTCCCGCCTGGAGAGCCGCTTTTTCCATGAGCGCCGCATCATTTTGGCTGACAATCAGAATCTCGGACTCCGGTATTTCCCGCCGGATCACACGCGCAGCTTCCAGTCCGTTCATCTTCGGCATGGATACATCCAACAACACAACATCCGGTTTCAGTTCCTTCGCCTTAGCTACCGCTTCTTTACCATCCGCCGCCTCGCCGCAAACGTGCCACTCTGGCCGGGATTCGAGAAACATCCGCAAGCCCCGTCGGAACAATTCGTGATCGTCCGCTATCAAAATTTCCATGCAACCCATGCTCACCCTTTATCCTTGTTTCGTTCGACCGTCTTTCGTGGGATGCTAATACCACTCCCGAAAATGAACACTCAGGATGCATCATCGGAGTGCTTTGGCGATATACATTGTTTCCTGTATTGACCGCATTTCGCTTTGGACGCGAGGCACGAGTTCCGGAAGGCTACCCAGAGAAGCTCTAAAATTGCTGAATTTATTTGGAACAGCGGCGAAATTTAAGAAATGCCCGTCAGCAGCCGCACGAAAAGCACGAGAGACAATCCAATAGCGGCAATGCTGTTCGCTCGAATCGCGCGATAGTTTGCCGCCCACGGAAACATCAAGACATCGAACAGCGGCCGGAGTTTATCGGGCCAAAACAATCCGGCCACTCCGAAGGCAAGACATACCTGGACAATAAGGCAGAGCTCCAAACTATTCATACTTACAATTCCGTTGGTTGGATTGCCTCTGTATTGAAACCTAACCGAGGCGTACATGAGAAATTACCAAAGTTTGCCTCTGGAAGCCAAGAAAAAGAACCTCTCTGGCTAGCAAAAAGATTACCCTAGGCGGTCGCGAACGACTCTTCGAAGCGCTCCCGACCGAGTCCATACTTCTTCGCCAGGAAGGTTCGAAGGCCGAGTGGGGCGGAGTCTGCCACCTCCTGCCAAGTCGAAATTCTGAGTTCGGTCCGCAATTCCACCGGCTTGACACACCGCATCACAGCGTACCAGGCATCCACCAGATCCGGTCTGCGAGCGTCGACCAAAACGCAGAATGAACACTGGAGAGCAAAGGCCGCGAGTACGTTGCGTAGAAGTTGATAGGAAAGATAGTTATCGCCGGTCTGCGGAAACTGGCTCGAATCGAACACCTTATCGAAATCTCGATATGCCTGCAGAGCCCGCTTCGGAGCGCTCTGAAAGTCACTCTCGGTAAGCTTCGCCTCGACTAACAAGTTTCCCAGGAGGAGATCGACTTCTGTCCGATCAAATCTGCCATTGGTAAGAGGAACGCGTGCACGATATCCGAAACATGGAGACAAGCCGGGCTCGACGCCAAGCAGCGCACAAACTTTTCTGTCTCGTAACGCACCTGGATGGCAGAAAATATTCATCAGCAAAGCATCCGAACTGGTACACGAATCGAGTTCCATCCAGCGTCCGCGATCTGTTGCAGGCAGAGCCCTGTGGCCTAGAGTATGAACCTTTGCCAATCGTCTTTGCCAAGCAGGATCAGCGCAGATCGCCTTGTAGCTCGCAGGGAAAAAATTCCCATGCCGCGAATTGTCATGGTAAGGCTCGAAGCAAATGATGGGAGCTTCGCCATAGCTAAGACAATGAGGGAGTGCCTCCGCGAGCGCATACTTTCGAGCGCAGTCAGCGAGATCACGACGGAGGGCAGCGGCGAAACTCATGCAAATCGCTTGCTGGAAATGGCCATCAAAAACGCCGAGCTTTGACTTTTTGGAATTATGGCGAACGAAAGGCGAATAGAAATCTTACGATGGGATTTTTCTTGCACTATGCTACTTGTCGCCGCGAACAAGTTCCAGTTCCGATCCAACAAATCCCCAGGCGTTCCAAGCCTCGCCCTTCACGACGTTCTTAAACAGTTGGAGCGCATCAGCACGCTGGCGATGATAGACACGCCAATTGCCGACGCCATAGCTCACCGTATCGAAGGCGAGCTCGCCTTCAAGGTCATCCGGGGCCGCAGGCGGAGGCGGCAAGACAGCCTCTGCCGTGAGCTGCCCCTGATAAAAATGCAGCAGACGGAGATAGAAATAAAGATGCGGCTCAGTGTTCTTGATCTCCGGCGTGATGCGCGCCAGGGCCTGCTCAGCTTCTTTCTCTTTGCCGGCGCGGCGCAGAGAAACATAGAGCCAGTTTGTGCAATCGATCAGGCTGTCATCATTTTTTGCCAGCGCTCGCGCTCGATCGAACGAAACTGCGGCGGCATCGAACTCGCCAGAAAAATAATGCGACAAGCCGAGATGATAATGGGCATCGAGCATGTCGGGCGCAAGCTTAGTTGCCTGCTCCAGATCATTCATCGCTCGCTTGAATTCGCGCAGCCCCAGTTCGCGATGGCCGCGTTCCAGGTAAAGATCAGCGCTCTTTGGAGCAAAGGCCAAGCCCGCAGTCGTTGTCGCAACGGCCTCGCGATATTGCCTGCGCGTCGCCTGAGCCTTTGAGAGCTGGATCACGCGCTCCACGTTCTTCGGATCTTCTGCCAGGCTCTTGCGAGCAGCGATTACTTTGTCGTCGTCCGGCAGCGCGTAGAGTTTGCGGCCAAGGCCCGACGTCGTCTCGAACGCTCCGTGTGTCGTGGCAGACTGCGACCGTATTTGAGCCGTCAGCACAAAAATAGCCACAAAACAAAGCGTCGCAAAGCCAATTCTCGATTCCGAGAACCAGGACCCCATCATTGTTTTCTCCTACAGTCAGGAAAAATTCCGGCTAGCGAAACACCACGATCTTCGCTTCTTCGCAAGCCTTCAGATAATCGGCCACAACATCGACCGGGATCGGCCCAAACTCCGCCGCGACCGCATCGCGTATCTCGCCCACTGACCGCTTCCCGTCGACGAAGTTGACAATCTCGTAGGCATACAGCGTCCCGCGATCTTGCACACGCAAGAGACGATTCGACCCGCCCTGCAGTAGCTTGATCTTCGCAACCCGCTCGCTGCCGAGCCGATCCAACAGCACATCATCATTCTGAAAATTCAGCGGACCAAACTCGCCAATTCGCGCTGGCACCCGTGCCGCATCGGGATCACCATGCCATGGCGCCTGTGCAGGAAAGTCGTGGGTACCGCGCTCCGCGGCAATGTGGTCGAGCCAACCGTTCAGCGTCGCGGCCTGCGCGTCCAGATCTTTACTGAACGTTGCGACATCCCCTGCATCCCTCTGCGTATATGCCGAAAACGAACGAAGCTCTGCTTGCTCGCGCCGCAACATCTGCGTCATCAAGTTGCGCGCCTCATACCAGGCTTCCTTCGGCGGCAACTGGCTGTCTTGCGCCAGACCGTGCGCGCGCTCGAAACCCGCCGCCAGCCGCCGCTGCGCGCGCGCCGCAAAAAACGCGAGCCACGACGTAGTCTTGCCGCCGTCAGCATACGCATACGTATATCCCGAAGCCGCACCCAGCACAGCAACCCGACGCAGTTTCGTAGGGTCGATCTGCTGGAGCGTATCGTGATCGGTGTGGATGTAAATGTCCGGCCAGTCGCGCAAGTAAAGCGATGGCACCGCGATCGTCGAAGAATCGTAATCATCGTGATCGCTGCCGTCGGAATATGGCGTGCGGTCGGCGAGAAATTCATTGCGCGTGCCGGGCACGCCGTTTCGATCTTCCACGACTGCGGCCTCCACGTGGCTACCGTCTTCTGCATACACTGTCGCGCCATCCCGAATCGCCTCAGCAAACAATTCGCCCACATCGGTGACAAAGCTCGGCAGCGACCATGGCGTTTCGGTCACATGCAGAATGGATTTGTTCTTGTAGGGATCGCCGCCCACCATATCCATGTGCACGTCGGCGCGCAGCGACTTTCGAATATCGGGGTGCGCGCTCAGAAAAGCCATCGTCCCCTCGACCTCCGGCCCCCATATAAAGCGCAGCGTTCGCGCCGGGCGCGGAAGCTTGCCGCTTGCAATCAGCCGGTTCAGCACCCGCGCCGATTCCATGATAGTCACGCACCCGCTCCCATTGTCGTTCGCTCCCGGCCGCTGATGGTCGAGATGACAGCTATAGACGACCTCGCCCGCGTGCGGGTCTGTGCCGGGGATTGTCGCCGTCACCACGGTCCAATGCCCCGGCGTCACTTCTGCTTTCACGTTCGCGCTTAAGAGCAGCGGATGTCCTGCGGCCAGTTGCGCGCGCAGCGCCGTCGCCGTTCCGCGCGAAACCATGAATGCAAACCCATTCGACAGCAGCGCATCTAAGTGGCCCCAGCGGACAATCGTGGTGTCGAGACCCGACCACGCTGTCGTCTGATTCGGCATGTCGCTCACGATTCCCGACGCCCCATGCTCCATCACCGCCAGGCTCTGCACTGTCGCCAGCGAACCATCTGCGAGAACAATCTTGCCGCGCACATCCTTACCTGTATAGTCCGCTTCGCTCGTGCCTGCGCCAACGTCGACCAGGACTGCATCCACGGCTGCTGAGTGGCTGTAGTCGGCGAGCCGGATCGGATCCGTTGCCCAGTCGCCCAGCAGAGTGTGCTCCGGCGCAAGCTCCCACAAGTTCGCCGACTCAACATGCCACGCCATATACGAGCGCATCAGCCCGTAGTGAATCTTGCCGTCGATCGGAAACTGCTCCGCGTGCGCATCCTGCAGACCATATTCCTTGGCGCGTGCCAGCATGAAATCCGCCGCCTGATCGAACTCCGGCGTCGCCGGCACACGGTGCAGCCGCGTCAGCAAACGCAGGTTCTCATAGGGAGCGACTCCGCTGGTCTCATCGCGGATCTCGGTCCACTGCGCCTCGCTAAGGAAAGGCTGCTGCGCGTAAAGCAGGCAGCTGAGAAAAATCAGCGAAGAAGCTACAAAGAGACGAAGCAGTCGAGTCGCGCTTGAAAATTTGCATAGGTAGACAATTGTCCCGAGTGGTGCGGAATCTATCGAAGTCTGGTAGATCACAAAAATAAAACGCGCCAGCTTATTTTCGGCACCGTCTTTTTCGCCACTGCCCTCCACGATCGCGCAAATCATAGACCGCCCATACATCGAGATAAACGGCTACATTAGAACAGACCGAAGGTCACGGGCCCCGTGGAGGATTCGAACGATTTGAAGCGGCCTCTTTTCCGGATCGTAGACAATCAGGTACTTCGAATAGGGATGCACGACCCAAAAGCGAACCGGCAACGGAGTCAAATCCTTCCTAACACGACCGGCGAGTGGAGAGTCGGCAAGCAGTTCGCACGCCCGCAAAACCGCTCCCTCAACCCTGTCCGCCGCTTCCGGATTGTCTCGGTTTATGAAGTTCCAAATCTCGAAGAGATCGCTGACAGCTTCCGGCGTTATTTCATATTTCTCCATCAGCTCTGCTGATGACCGGATCGTGCTCGCTTGAGTTCGGCTAGCCTGGAACGGGCTTCGTCCGGGCTCATCAATTCGGCGCGCTGTGCGGAGGCATAGCCTTCGGCAATCTTCGTTTGAATATCCTCACGATTTGCGGCCAACCACGCTTCCTGTTCATGCAGCATGGAAACAGCCTGTTCCACGAATTCATCGACGGTCTCATAGGGGCCCCGCTGGACATCCTGTTTGATCAATTCCTCGAGTTCGGGGCGAAGGCGGATTTCCATGGGGGTATTCTAACTCAGGCTGCCAATACAACCCCGCACCGTCTACTCGATCCCCAACTCTTTCGCCAGCGCCTTCCACTTTCCGTCCACCAGCGCGCGCGTCTTTGCGTCCATCACGATTTCGTGCGGCCAGGGACGCCCGAAGCCTTCGGTCGACCACTTGCGTGTCGCGTCGATGCCCATCTTCGATCCGTAATTTGCGAGCCGCGCCGCGTGGTCGAGCGAATCCACAGGTCCCAGCGTGAACTGTATATCGCGCTCCGGGTCGATATTGTTGAGCGCCTTCAGAGTGACGTCGGCGACATCCTGCACATCGACGTCTTCGTCGACGACGATGATGCATTTCGTGAACATCGCTTGCCCGAGCGACCATATCGCGTTCATCACTTTTCGCGCTTGCCCGGGATATGACTTGCGAATCGAAACGATCATCAGGTTGTGAAAGACGCCTTCGATCGGCAGATTAACGTCAACGAGTTCAGGAATCGTCAGTTTCATCAGCGGCAGGAAGATGCGTTCGACGGCTTTGCCCATCCAAGCGTCTTCTTGCGGCGGCTTGCCCACAACCGTCGTCGCATAGATTGGATCTTTTCTATGCGTCACGCAGGTGACATGAAAAACCGGATATTCGTCTTCGAGGGAATAAAAGCCTGTGTGGTCGCCGAACGGGCCTTCGGTGCGCAGTTCGTCGAGGTTGACGTAGCCTTCGAGCACGATTTCGGCATTCGCCGGAACCTCGAGATCGACCGTCTCGCATTTCACTAGCTCGATCGGCTTCTGGCGCAGAAATCCGGCGACGATAAATTCCTCAACATCGGGGGGCGCCGGAACGATCGCAGAAAATGTGAGCGCCGGATCGGTGCCGATCGCCACGGCCACTTCCATCTTGCCTGACGGACGATCGCCGTCGGCCAACATTGCGCCGCCGGATGATCTGGCCATAATGTCGACGGCCGCTATAGCGCGCTGCGCGGCTGGACGGCCGGGGGCGGCCGTCCCTACGTGATCTGCGGCGACTGCGGCATTTCTCATGCGTTCGCGATAGTGTTCCGCGGCGACTTTCTGCCGCTGCCAGTGCATGCCAGTCGTGCGCTCGTCATAGATCTGCATGCGATACATACCGACGTTGCGCTTGCCTGTCTTTGGATCGCGCGTGATCACGCAAGGAAGCGTGATGAACCGTCCTGCATCTTTTGGCCAGCATTGCAGGATGGGAAAATCGAGCAGCGAAAAATTATCGCGCTTGATCACTTCTTTACAAGGGCCGGTTGCGACGGTCTTGGGAAAAAGCTTGCCCATCTCCGCGAGCAGCGGCAGCATTTTCATTTTGTCCAGAAAGCCTTGCGGAGATTTCACGTCCATGAAGGCGCGTATGCGATCGGAGATTTCGTCGAGGCGATCTACTTCGAGCGCGAGCCGCATGCGGCGCGCTGAACCAAACTGATTAATGAGAAGTTGCGTGCCGGGATAGCCCTTCACATTCTCAAAGAGCAGCGCTTTTCCGCCGAGCGTTCCCTCCCGGTCGCGACTCTTCGAAACCCGGTCGGCGATTTCCGTAATTTCTAATATCGGGTCCGCTTCTGTGCGGATGCGCTTCAGTTCACCGGCTCGGTCGAGCGCTTTGATCCAGTCCCGCAGATCGTCGTGAGCCAAAATTCCTCCCGGAGAGACAGACGATTATATGACGGCGCGCCGGTTTTCTCCGCTTTCCTGCCGCTCCACTCTTCCACATTTCGCGCTCTGCGACTACGATATGAAAATCATTCGGCAGCGCTAGCGTGTGATGGGAAAATTGACCGGAGGGCCAATGATCCGTTTCAAAGTAAACGGCAAAGATAGAACTTTCGACGGCGATCCAGACATGCCGCTGCTCTGGTATCTGCGCGACGTCGCGCAGCTCACGGGAACAAAGTTTGGCTGCGGCATGTCGCTCTGCGGGGCCTGCACCGTGCATCAGAACGGCGCGGCCATACGCTCCTGCGTCACTCCCATGAAAGAAGTCGGGGGGGCCGAGATCACGACGATCGAAGGCATTGCTGCCATGCATCCCGTGCAGAAGGCATGGATGGACATCCGAGTGCCGCAATGCGGCTACTGTCAGACCGGCCAGATCATGCAGGCGATCGCACTGCTCAAGGAAAATAAAAGTCCGAGCGATCAGGATATCGATGTTGCCATGTCGGGCAACATTTGCCGCTGCGGCACCTATCAGCGGATTCGCGCGGCGATTCACGAGGCCGCCAAGCATCAGGCTGCAAAGGAGACGGCATGAATCTCATCGAGAATGTCAGCCGTCGTATCAGCCAGCATCGTCCCAGCCAGCACGTTAGTCGAAGAGGATTCCTGCAGACGGCGCTTGCCAACGGCGCGTTCGTGCTCAGCGTCCGTTTCATTCCGCAGCCGCTCTTCGCCGCGGAAGGCGAAGCCGCACCAGCCTTCGATGCCAGCCTGTGGATGTCGATCGCGTCCGACGGCACTGTCACCATCGTTGCTCATCGCTCGGAGATGGGATGCGGCAGCCGCACCGCATTGCCTCTGATTGTCGCCGACGAACTCGATGCAGATTGGTCGAAGGTCAGGATCGATCAGGCGATTGGCGATCCGAAATACGGTGAGCAGGATACAGACGGCTCGCATTCCGTTCGCAGCAACTTCGATTTGATGCGCCGCGTGGGCGCTACCGGACGCGTCATGCTGATCAGTGCCGCGGCCGCACAGTGGGGCGTTCCGCAGGCAGAGTGCACGACTGAGCCGCATTTCGTTATTCACCGAGGTAGCGGGCGCAAGCTTGGCTATGGCGACCTTGCCACGGCTGCGGCAAAGCTCCCGGTTCCCAGACAAGAGAATCTTCCTCTGCCGCTCAAGAAACGTTCTGAGTGGCGCTACATCGGCAAAGAAAGTAATTCTCTATTCGATCTTCCTGAGATCGTTACCGGTCAGGCAATTTTCGGTATGGATGCGACCATGCCGGGAATGGTTTTCGCATCGGTTGAGCATCCGCCCGTGCTTGGACAAAAGATCAAGTCGTACGACGACAAGGCCGCACTGCAAGTGGCTGGCGTTCAAAAAACTTTAACTATCGAAACTTTCAAACCACCGCATCAGTTCCAACCGCTGGGCGGAGTCGCCGTGATCGCCGACAACACCTGGGCGACTTTCCAGGGACGCAAGAGCTTAAAGATCGAGTGGGACAGCAGTCCGCATTCGATCTATAACTCAGCGCCGTTTCGGAAGACGCTCGAAGCCACTTCGCGGCAGCCGGGCAAGGTCGTGCGCAACGTAGGCGATGTGGATGCGGCTTTTGCGCAGAGTGGCAAGTCTGGCGGAAAAATTATTGAGGCCGAGTTCTATACACCGCACCTGGCACACGTTTCCATGGAGCCGCCTGTAGCGGTCGCCGAGTATCGCAACGGAAAAGTGCTGGCATGGGCTCCGACGCAAAATCCGCAGGCGGTGCAGGAGACGATTGCCGGCGTGCTCGGCATAAAAAAAGAAGATGTGACTTGCCACGTCACGTTGCTCGGCGGCGGATTTGGACGCAAGTCAAAGCCCGATCAGGTTGCCGAAGCTGCCGTTCTTTCGAAACAACTCGGCAAGCCAGTGAAAGTTGTCTGGAGCCGCGAAGACGACATTCACTTCGATTTTTTTCACTCCGTCGCCGCCATGTACATGAAGGCTGCGATTGGCCCGGATGGCAAGCCCACCGCCTGGTTGCAGCGCACCGTCTATCCTCCGATTAATTCAACTTTTGACGCATCCGCCAAGTATGCCGACGACGAGATGGGTCTGGGATGGAATAATCTTCCCTTCGACATTCCTAACCACCGCGCCGAGAATGGTCCCGCCGATTATCACGTGCGAATCGGCTGGCTGCGCAGCGTCGCCAATATTTATCATGCATTCGCCATTCAGTCTTTCGCCGACGAGCTTGCCCACAATGCCGACAAAGACTCTGTCGAATACCTGCTTGATTTGATTGGTCCGGCCCGCACCGTCAGGCTTGATCTCACCGGCGATGAAGCGGAAGACGCCAAGACTTTTCCTCTCGATACAGCTCGTTTGCGCCGTGTTGTCGAGATCGCAGCCGAGAAATCAGGCTGGGGCAAAAAACCGATGGGCAAAGGGCGCGGACTGGGCATCGCGGCTCATCGGAGTTTCCTTACTTACGTCGCAACCGTGGTTGAAGTCGAAGTCGACAACCGGGGACAGGTACACATTCCGAATGTGTGGACCGCGGTCGATGCGGGCACCATCGTTAGCCCCGACAATGTGCGCAACCAATTCGAGGGAGCGGCTGTTTTTGGAACGAGTCTCGCCTTGTTCGGCGAAATTACCGCAACCAACGGAGTCATCGATCAAAGCAATTTCGATAATTTTCAGGTCGCACGCATGAACCGCGCTCCGCGCCATGTCGACGTAACGATCGTAGAAAGCGAAGCGCCGCCCGCTGGAGTGGGTGAGCCGGGCGTGCCGCCATTTGCGCCAGCTCTATGCAACGCGATTTTTGCCGCCACCGGCAAGCGTGTGCGCGAGTTGCCATTGTCAAAAACGAAGCTGGTTTAAGTGGAAAACTCTCGATGAACAAATTGAACAAATTACTCGCGCTAGTGCTCCTCGTCACGGGATCGTTCGCATTTGCGCAGGAAATCACCGTGGCCGCTGCCGCCGATATGAGCGCCGCTCTCCCGCCACTCATTGACACTTACACGAAGAAGACCGGACGGACGGTGAAGCTCTCTTTCGGCGCATCAGGCAATCTGACTAATCAGATACGCAACGGCGCGCCCTTCGATGTCTTCTTCTCCGCCGATGAGGAATATCCCGAACAATTAATCGCCGCTGGGCTGGCGTCGAAAGAGACGCTGTATCGTTATTCGGTCGGGCGCCTGGTGCTGTGGGTGCCCTCCGATTCGCCGCTCGATTTGTGGAGGCTCGGCATAAACGCTTTGCTTGATCCCTCGATCAAAAAGATTTCCATCGCCAATCCCGCGATCGCGCCTTATGGCCGCGCCGCCGCGGCGGCGTTGCGGCACTTCGGAATCTACGATCAAGTTGCAAGCCGCCTCGTGATCGGAGAAAACATTTCTCAGGCCGCGCAATTCGTCGAATCGGGCAATGCACAGGCTGGACTCGTGGCACTCTCCCATGCGCTCTCGCCCGCCATGAAAGATAAAGGACGTTACTGGACGGTTCCGCTCGATGCCTATCCCCCGCTGAACCAGGCGGCTGTCGTGCTTTCGAAATCAAAACAGAAGGATGCAGCCCGCAAGTTTCTGCGATTCGTTCAAAGCGATGAGGCCATCGCCCTGCTTGCGAAATACGGGTTTACTCTGCCTGCGGAAAAACCCTCCACGGGAGAAATAATGAAATGAACTGGGAGGCGTTCTGGTTGACGGCCCGTCTCGCAGCCATCGTCTCAACGCTGCTCGTCGCGATCGGAATTCCTATCGCCTACTGGGTGACCTACTCGCGCTGGCGCTGGAAATTTCTGGTCGAAGCTGCCGTCGCACTGCCCATCGTTCTGCCGCCAACCGTGCTCGGCTTCTATGTGCTCGTGGCGCTCGGCTCAGGCAGCCCGCTCGGACGCTGGTGGGAATTGCTCACCGGCCACACGCTGGCCTTCACTTTCGAGGGCCTGGTGATCGGGTCGTTGTTATACAGTCTGCCCTTCGCCGTGCAGCCCTTCGCGGCGTCCTTCGGTGCAGTCGATCGTACGCTGCTGCAAGCGTCGGCATCGCTCGGACATTCTCCGCTCCAAACCTTCCGCCGCATCGTGCTTCCCCTCTCAAAAGCCGGGCTGATCACGGGATTTGCGCTCAGCTTCGCACACACGCTGGGAGAGTTTGGAGTGGTGCTCATGGTGGGAGGCAATATTCCCGGCGTAACCCGCACGCTCTCGATTGACATCTATGATCAGGTAGAAACCGCAAATTATTCCAGCGCGAACCAGACGGCTCTGCTTCTGCTGATCATCTCGTTCCTTGTGTTGTCGATCGTATATGGTCTGAATCGGTATGGTCTAAGCAGGAGCTCCTGGGCGGTGAGTCCATGGCGGTGAAGGTCCCGCTCGCGCCCCCAGCCGCACCAAAAATGTCGCCGCAGCCAATCTCTTCCGATCTTGAGGTCCGCATCCGTAAACGCTTTCCACATCCGGAGGGCAGTTTCCATCTCAACGTTCATTTTCGCGCCCTCGCCGGTTTCACGATTCTTTTCGGAGCCTCAGGGGCGGGAAAAACCACGCTGCTTGATTGCATTGCCGGCCTGACCGATCCTGACGATGGCCGCATTGCGGTTGGCGGTGAGGACATTTACGACTCCCAGAGGAAGCGCAACGTCGCCGCCTGGAAGCGCAACATCGGATACGTTCATCAAGAACTGGCGCTATTCCCGCACCTGACTGCAGAAGAAAATATCTCTTACGGCCTGCGCAAGTTGAGCGCAGCGGAACGAAAGATCCGCAGCCGCGAGATGCTCGAGGCGTTTCGTATCGAACACCTGCGCGATCGCAGGCCGGCGCAAATTTCCGGAGGCGAGCGCCAACGCGTCGCTTTAGCGCGCGCGCTCGTGACCGAACCGCGCACCTTGCTGCTCGATGAACCATTAGCTGCACTCGACCGTCCGACCAAGTCATCGCTGATCGATGATCTTCGAAGGTGGAACCAGAATCACCGCGTACCGATTCTCTTCGTCACCCACAATGGAGAGGAAGTATTTGCCCTCGGCGACGAAGTGATTATTCTTGACGGGGGAAAAATCATGGCGCAAGGCCTGCCGCATGACGTGATGCGGGCGCCTCGGCTGGAGACAGTCGCAAACCTGGCCGGATTTGAAAACATTTTCGATGCCAGCGTCGTTGCGCTGCACGAAGGTCGCGGCACCATGACCTGCCATTTAAGGAGCGGCACGGTCGAACTGGAGACGCCGCTGGTGCGCGCGGAGGTTGGTTCGCTACTGCGCGTGGGCATTCAGGCCGGCGATTTGCTGCTGGCAACAGAAGAGCCCCGGGGGCTAAGTGCGCGCAATATTTTGCCGGGGACGATTCGGCGATTGATCCAAAGAGACGTCATGATCGCGGCGATCGTTGAGTGCGGAGGCACCAACTTCGAGGCACACCTGACGCTGGCGGCGCGCGATGTTCTGCAATTGAAGCCAGGCAAGAGCGTGTGGGTAGTGGTCAAAACGCATTCCTGCCACCTGATGGGGGTGTGAGAAAGGTTGCAGCGGCGCCTTCGCTTTTGCGTGCCATTGTCACCTGTCAACGGTAACCCGAACTATTCTCCATTGCAATCACCGCAACCCACTGTCCGTACTTTTCCTTGTGATAGGTAATCGTTCCGCCGAGGCGTTGGGCAATGTCTTCCGGCAGTAAATCGCGATGGTAGCCGAAGTATTTCTCTTTGACGCGCCGCCATGCCTGCCAGTTGTCAAGCAGCGGATGCGGCGGTTGATACTTGGTGGAAAACACCAGTGCCACGTCAAACTGGCCCCGAGCGGCGGCGGCCACATCGATTTGCGAGGCGGAAAAATCTTCGATGCGTACAACGCGGAAATGCCGGCCGTCGCTAACGTAGCCAAGCCACGGCCGCGTAAGTTCATCGGACGCTGGCCACGCTGTGAGCACTCGTGCGCCCGGATATCGCATGGCTATAAAGCGACTCGCTTCCGCATGCAGCACGATGTAATCGCGATACGCTAGATTATCTTCAAGAGAAAATCCGTAAGGCGGATTGGTGAACAGCCCGGCGACAAAGGCGATCGCGACCGCTCCCACAATCAACTTCCAATGACGCGCGCGCCGCCAGAGTGTCGACACCATCACCAGAATCACCAGCGGAACTACCGGCAGCATGTAGCGCGCCAGCACCGCGCCTCCCACCACTGACATGAAAGCGAGATAGGCGAGCGTGACGGAAAGAAATGCCGCCTGCACCCAGAACGCGATCCGCGGTCGCGTGACATAGTCCGTAACTCGGTCCGTAACTCGGCCCGCAACTCGGCCCACGGCCAGGGGCGGACGAAGCATCGCCAGCAATCCCGCCAGCGTAAGCAGATACAAACCAAAATATCCGAAGAGTTGCCACAGTCTCATTCCAAAGGCCAGGGGAATGCGTAGTGGGCTCAGCGTAGCGGCAACGTTATATCGAAAAAATTCGGGATTACCTAGAAGGAAGCCGGTCTTTAAATAATGATAGGCATACCAACAGGCGAGAGGCACGACAGGAAGCAGCAGATGCAAATATCGAGTGCGCCGGCCCAAGGGCGGCAGAATTTCTTGCCATCGATCAACACGATCATCATTGCGGTTATCGGCGAGCGAGCGGCAACGCCGGCGCAGAAAATAACCAACGAGTTGCCATCCCGCTAGCGCAACCGAAGCTAGAATCCCCGTTTCTTTCGCCAGTGCCGCGAGCGAAAACCAGACAACCAGCCCCCAGGGGTGATCCTCCAGATAATCAGCCAGCGCCCAAAACGTGAGCCCGGCCGCCGCCAGGTCAACCAGCGCCATCGAACTCTGCGTGAAGTACACGGGATAGACGGCCACCAACAGCGCGGTCGCCCACGCGACCTCTACATTTGCGGCAAGGCGCGAAAGTCGAAACACTCCCACCAACGAGAACGCGCTCACCGCCAGCATGGCGGTGCGTGTGACCAGCGGCGAATATCCGCAGAGGCGCCACGCCAGCGCCAGCCAGGCCATCACCAGCGGAGGATGGGCATTCGACAGCGTGGACTGCGGAATCGGCGATCCGGTCAAAAACAGATCGCGCGCGACCGGAACGTAATAGCCGGCCTCATCCCAGAAATAAGGAAGGCGCAGCAGCGGCGCGTGCAGCAGCATCAGTCCGACAAAGAACAACGCGAAGAGAAAGAACTGCTGCGACCACTCGGACGCCGCTGCTCGGGACTGCGTTTTCGGGTCGGAGCGCTGCGTCCGTGACCGGTCCATTAGTGGACTGGTCCGCCGGGAGTGCGCGGATCAAGCTTAATTTCGCCGAACGCGGACTCATAATTCGCTACGTTCTGCTGCAAAAGCGCCGTGAGCGCCTTGGCTTGTTGCGGGCTGAGATAAATCCCCTGAAAATTTCGCATCTCGGCCTGCGTCTCCGAGTTTTGCTGCATGGTCCCGAAAACGAGGAAGAAATCCCAGACATTGACCCGTATCTGGACGCTGTTGGCATAGGTTTCGCGGTAGTCGGGCGTTTGCACAAACTTCACATTCGGTTGGATCGCCGTATTCATGACTCGCAGTGTAACGCGTGAGCCGAGATCGGAGCAAAGGGCAGGGGATTTCGCCTCGCTGGCGGTGTTATCCGCGCCAACGCGCTCCATTGGGCTATATCTCCGCGCGACGGCAGAAGCCGAGACCGCCAAAGCCGCGCCCCATAAGCCAATTTCCTCGCAAATTAATCCTCCTTTAACACTAGAGCAACATTGCTGCAACACAGTCCCTCTAGTGTCGCAAGGGAATCATCACGACAAAGTTCTTTCTAAGCGAAGCTTGCGAGGGCGTGTATGGCTCTCTCTCTGGCCATGGAAAATTTGGCGGCAGCCGACAAAGCGCGTTACTCCGACCTCATCTACGTGGTCGAGGATGACCCCGACGTGTCGCAACTGATCGAACACAACCTGCGTGCGGCCGGCTATGAGGTCTCCACATTTTTCTCGGGAGCGCCCGTCGTGCCAATGGCAGCCCGAGCTCTGCCGTCACTCTTTCTTCTCGACATCATGTTGCCCGGCATCAGCGGATTCGATCTCTGCCGCCAGATTCGTCAGCACGAACAATTGGCCAAGACGCCCATCATTTTTCTCTCTGCCCGAACTCAGGAACCCGACCGCCTGCAGGCCTTCGACGTGGGCGGCGACGGATACATCACCAAACCCTTCAGCCCTCGCGAATTGCTCGCCCGCATCCGCAACGTTCTGCGCGTCGCGCCGGATGCTCCGAACCACGAGAAGATTCAGCTCGGCGAACTTGAAATTGACGTAGCCTCCATGACCGTTCGCGTCGCAGGCAAGACCGTGCTCACCACGGTGCGCGAATTCCGTCTTCTCGAATACCTGGCCCGGCACCGCGGACGCGTCTTTACCCGCGACCAGTTGCTTGACGCTGTGTGGAAAGAAGGGTCGTTTGTCACTCCGCGCTCGATTGACGTGTTCGTGCGCCGCCTGCGGGAGAAGATTGAACGCGATCCGCGCCATCCGCGTTATCTGAAAACGTTGCGCGGAGTTGGGTATCGGTTTGAAAATGGGCGCTAGGAGCGCGAAACACCAAGCCCAGTGCGGATGACGAAAGAGGTCATATCATGGCCCTCTGCCATGGCTACTTCCGCTGCTCTAGCTTCACCGACGCCGTCAGGGGCTGCCCGTCGCGCAGCACTTTGACCTCGACTACATCGCCGACTTTGCTCCGGCGCAGGGCGTCGGTGAAGTCATAGAGATTTTTGATCGGCTTGTCGCCGAATTGCACCAGGATGTCTCCCGCTCTCAATCCGGCCTTTGCGGCGGGCGAGTTTGGTTTTACGTCGGAGAACCTCACGCCCGTTTCCACCTGGCCAAAATCGGGGATTGATCCGAAATAGGGACCGTAGCCGCCACCGCCTGAACCGCCAGCCGGCCTGTCTTCGGCGACCACCATGAAAGAGGGACGCGCTTCCGCATCCGCTAACAATTCGGCTGTCTCGCCTACCACGCCCAGCAAACGCGTTGCCGACACGGGATCGATCTTCTCCCATGTGTCCGATGGCTTGTGATAATCGGAGTGCAGGCCGGAGAAGAAAAACAGCACTGGAATTTTCTTCGCGACAAACGAGGTGTGATCGCTCGACGAATATCCTCCCGGTGAGTATTCGATCTTGAATCCCGAATTTTCCGCGGCCTCTTCGACATCGGCCTTCAGCGTCGAACCTGTGCCCACGCCGCCGATATAAACTTTCTGGTCTTTGATGCGACCGATCATATCCATATTGAGCATGGCGACCGCTTTGTCGAGCGGACGTGTTGGATCTTTCACCCACGCGGCCGAGCCGAGCAGACCGAGTTCTTCGCCGGCGAAATCCATGAAGAGAATTCCGCGGCGCAACTTGCCTTTCTGGGGCGCCAGCAGCCGCGCCAACTCGAGCACTCCGGCCGTGCCCGAGGCGTTGTCGTCCGCTCCGGGATGAATCTGGCCGATTTGCGAAGGAGCCAGCGAATCGAAATTGCCGCGCCCGAGATGATCGTAGTGCGCGCCGACGATCACGTATTCGTCGGTTTTGCCCGGCAAATAGGCCAGCACATTGTTTACTGTGGCGCGCGTCGTCTGAATCGTCACATCGATCGCCGCGGACTGGTTCTCCGGCAGCGCAAACGATGCGGGCTTCGACGAATCGTCAATCTGTTTCTGCAATTCGGCCAGCGATTTGCCCGCCGCTTTCAGCCAGCTGTTGGCAACGTCATTCTTGACTTGCACAAAAATGACGCCCGCATTCTCCGGTCCACTCACGCTGCCGAAGCGCGTGAGCAGATCTTCTTCGCCGTCTCCCAGCTTGCCGTTCACGAGGACCAGCGCCTTGGCTCCGTGGTTGCGCGCGTTGATCGCCTTCGTCACCAGCTGCGAATGCTGCGTCATGACCTGATTCGTCGTAGCCTGATTCGTCGTGGCCTGACCGCCGCCCTTCGCGCCAAACGATGGAGGCTCATAGCGCATCACGATCACAATTTTGTCCTTGACGTCGATGCCGGCGTAGTCGTCGTAATGAAACTCGTCGGCAGTAATACCATACCCGGCAAACACGAGAGCCGCGCGCGCCGTTCCCGAAGCCGAGAAACTGAAGGGAACAAAATCCTGCTTGACCTTCAATTCATGCCTCTCGAGCTCATGTTTCTCCGCACCAGTCACAATTGCGAAACTGTTCCTCCCTTTCAACTGCGCTCCGGTGATGACGGTAAAAGGTTGTAAGTAGGAGTGAGTGCCCGCCGGTTCGAGCCCGAGGCTCTTATAACGCTTCTCGATCAGATGCTCCGCCCGCGTAAGGCCTTTCGTCCCGGCGCCGCGTCCTTCCATGGCAGGAGTGGTCAGCGCCTTGATGTCGTCGAGGTAGCGCCGCGGATCGGCGGTGGGAATTGTCGGCGGCGCAGCGGTCGCAAGAAAGGCAAAGGCGAGGAGAGTGATGAAAATTGCAACACTTTTTGTTCCGACGCGCTTCGTTGCGACATTCTTTGTTGCGACGTTCTCTGGCGCGACGTTCGTTGGCGCGATGCCCATCGAGTGCGCAGAAGTTTGAAGGCAGCGTTGAGTTCTAGAGTTCGGCATAATCACGCAAATCGTAGGTTGCAAAGAGGCGAGTGTCAAACCGGTGCGCCCGACGCGTCACCAAGAGGACGTGGCTTGCAGCGTCCGTCGCTGCGAGTGTCACCGGCCAAAGTCTTTCCCACGACCTCTTGTGTCATTAGTCACATTTTCATGGTTCAGTCATCACAGACGGCATAAGTAATCTTCAGTACTCTCGTCAGTTGGCACGAAACGATTCACGTCGCGATCGCGCAGTAATTAGCTCGAAGCGTTCTTTCACGTTGATGCTTGACTCTTTGATGTTCTTGAGAGTGTGCAGAATTGAACAGACGAGGCATTGTGATTGTTTTTAGGATCGCCAGTACTTCCAAATCCGATCAAAGTCCCTACTCTCTTTTAGTAGGAGGTAGTGAGGATGCCCTGCTAATGCTCAATGATTTTCCGCCGATGAATGTTAGTCATGCCGATATTGAAGGGTTCGTTCGTGAGTTATGTATGCGTTACGAAAGAGATTCTCACGATACATGAGAAGTTTTCGAAATCGGGCAGAGGAGCGCGACCAATCGCCATCTTGTGATGGTGCGAGCCGAACTGATGAGATCGATTTGGTGAATGAGATGAAGGCGGACGACTTCAAACCTGTGAGCTTAGGAATTCCATTATCAGCCATTCATGGCCAACCGCCGGTGTCGAGGAGGGGCGTGCGCATGCTAATGCCAGTAAGCTTCAAGACCACTCGAATTCTTTTGTTTTTGGTTCCGTGTCTTTTCGCCATCACCGCCTTCGCTTCCGACCAGGCCCATCCGGCGGTCGCCGACAAAAGCGCGGCTGCCGTCGATGCCTCGAAGTTTGTGGGCGCGGAGACCTGCAAGACCTGCCATGAGGAGATTTATAACGCGTGGGAGAAAACGCCGCACTGGAAGACCACTTTAAACAAGGAACCGGCGCATCAGGGCTGCGAAGGTTGTCACGGGCCCGGGGCGGACCATGTTGCCGGGGGCGGCGACATAACCAAGATATTCAATCCCGCGAAGCACTCGGCCAAAGAGGTTGACGCCAAGTGCCTGACCTGTCACGCGGGAGCGCACCCGAACTTTGACCGCTCGCCCCACGCCAAGGCGAACGTCGGCTGTACCAGCTGCCACAGCGTTCATCAGAGCAAGGAAAAGGAAGAAGAACATCTGCTGAAGGCTGCGCAGCCTGCGCTCTGTTTCCAGTGCCACGCCGACACCAAGCCGGCGTTCAATATGCCGTTCCACCACAAGGTGAACGAAGGCTTGATCGTGTGCAGCGATTGCCACGACGTGCACGGTACCTTCCTAGCCAACAACGTGAAGTCCACGGCCGACCAGACCGCGATCTGCACCAAGTGCCACACCGAGGTGCGCGGGCCGTTTGTCTATGAACACGTCGCGGTCAAGGCCGAGGGGTGTTTGGGATGCCACACTCCGCACGGTTCCCAGAACGCCCGCCTGCTGAACATGCCGGCCATCAACCCGCTCTGCAACCAGTGCCACAGCGGCGTCGCTGCCAACACGGTTCACGGAATGAGCGCGGGGTCGTCGGAAACCATAACTTGTACGAACTGCCATACCTATATCCATGGCTCGAACATGAATGCGGCGTTCCTCAGGTAGGAGTCATGGATTGCAACGCGCCTGGAGAATTGCGGAGGCGCGGCCGCGTTTCGATTGCGCGTAGGGATTCAAGATCTCGACGAGCAATGTTTTTCAAGTGAGGCTTTCAATATGATGAACCAAGGATGGATTTCCCGGCTGCTGAGTGAAAAGCATTCTCTTGCGGCGGCCCGATGCATTGTCGGGGGCATGGCCGCAGTCATTTTGGGCTTGACGGCGGGCACTGCCGTCGCGCAGCTTCCAATATTTGTGTCTCACCAGGCCGCTCCGGACGGCTACACGCTTCATGAGTCTATGGATCTGGGCGGACATGTGGCCAATGTCGACGGCAGCGGTACCATGTACGACACTCTGGTCAACCAGCAGTCCGGTCCGCGCATACTGGGCGAGTCCTATGAGCTGCGCGCGCTGCCGCAAACGAAGAACACCCTCGTCGATCACTTGAAAGCCTTTACCAGCGGGCTCGGCGGCGATCCGTACAACGTTGCCAAGCTGGACTTTTCCAAGGGCAAGCTCTACGACTTCTCCGGCTTGTTCCGCCGTGACCGCCAGTACTTCGACTACAACCTGCTGGGCAATCCGAACCTTCCGCCCGGCCAGTCGATTCCAATCGGTCCCCCCGCGACGCCGACGGGTTCCTACGCGTGGCCGCAGGTGACGCAGTCGCCGTTTATGTTCAACACGGTGCGCCGCATGACGGACACCAAACTTACACTGCTTCCGCTATCGAAGGTGACCTTCCGCGTCGGCTACTCGCAGAACGTCTTCCAGGGCCCGAGCCTGTCGCCCAGCGGTTATCAGGTTGCCGGATCCTACGACCTGCTGCTCCAGGAGTATCAGCGCAACAGCACTGATGACTGGACGGGATCGGTCGAGTGGAAGCCCGTATGGCGGACAAGGTTGACCTACGAAGAGCAGGTCACGCACTACAAGGGCGATTCCTCTTTCAGCGGGGCGCCCCAGTATTTCAACCTGCAGGAAGCGAACGGATTAAGGGTCGCAGTGCTGCAGAACTACGACAATCCGATCAACGCGCCGGTCGGCATCAAATGCAACGCCGGCGTTGGACCCTCCCCAATTTCGCTGAACCCGAATCCGAACGGTCTACCCATCGTCGATCCGGCGTGTAATGTGATTACCAGCTATTCGCGTTCCCAGCCAACCCGCGAAATCTTCCCGACAGAAATCTTCCGGTTACAAAGCTCCAGCATCAAGAACGTTACGATGAACGGCAACGTTCGC
>PKXQ01000151.1 GCA_003132405.1 Acidobacteriaceae bacterium
GATGAGCTCGACCAGCGTGAGGCCGGCTTCCCGGCCCCGCCGCGCTTGCTCTCGGTTGTACAAGATCAACTGCATAGTTTCACCACTTCGACAGCCGCTCACTGAATGTGCACGACCGCCTGAGATCCCATCGCGGGGATCGGCTGCTGCTGGCTGTTGCGGACAACCCGTCTCACAATGGCAACCGACGCGTCGCCTGGGGCTTTCGCCTGGAAGGTGAGCACGCACAGCGCGCCCGAGCCAGTAACGCCTTTGGTTCCAGGCGGACGCGAAGCGGCGACAGCGGCGTTGCCTTTTCCGTCATCGCGATGCGCCAGGGCTACGGCCTGTCCGTCTTTCCCCAGGACGTTCGGATTCTGCGGATCGTCGGTGTCCACATTGATAAGGGTCAGCTTTGAGGCGTCATACTGCACGTCCATGGGCACAGCAAAAACGTCGCTTCCGCCGGAAAGATTGACGATCATTTTGAAACTCGAACCCACTTTCTGCGTGGACTGCGGTGGGGTCAGCTGCAGATTCACCGGCGCCGCGGGATTCGCCTGCTGCTGCATGTTGGTCATGGCCTGCTGGGCCGCCGTGGCTGCGGTGGCCGGCGTCGGCGTCGGCGCCGGCGGTGGAGGTACCGGAGCAGCCTGCTGTCCGCCAAAAGCCGGCGTGACGGATTGTGCTGGCGCCTGCATCGCGGCCGCTAACTGCTGCGGCGAGTTAATGGGGCGCAGTTCGATATTGTTTGTCGTGCCCGTATCGATCTGCTGGATATTTTCCGGATCGACTTCTTCGGCACGCACAACGTGGGGGATCATCAGAAAGATCACCTCGTCGTCGGTGACTTCCTTCTGCTGGGTGCTGAAGAGGTATTTGATGAGCGGAAGCTGCGCCAGACCCGGATAACCGCTGATGGCGAAAGTGGTCTGATGCTGCAGGATGCCGCCCAGCAGATTGGCTTCGCCGTCTCGCAGGCGCACCGTGTGATCCACGGAGCGCTGGGTGATGATGGGCTCCGTAATGCCGCCGATACTCGAATTGCCGTTGGTGGCCGACACCTCAATCTTGCTTTTCAGCGTGACGTCGCGATCGAAGTGCACGGTCGGCTTGATGGTCATATTGACGCCGACATCGATGTACTGAAACTGGGTGTTCACCAGCGAGCTGACGATGGCTGTGGCGGCGCCGGTCTGGTAAGAACCGGTGGCGATGGGGATGCGTTCGCCGATCTTCAGCGTTGCCTCCTGTCCGTCAGAGGCGCGAATCTGCGGATTCTGAATCACCTTGGTGTCGTTGTCCGCCATCAACGCCGTCGCCGTAGCTTGCGAAATCGTCACCTGGAAATCGGTCGCATTGAGATTGGCGAGCGTATTCAGGCTGATGCCGTTCGTCGTTGTGGATGTAGTACTTGAGGTCGTAGTGGTAGTTGAAGTGGTTGACCCGGTGGTACCGATATTCGGCTGCAATTGCACCGAAACGCTGGTCGGTGGATTGATGCCGAGGGTGTGCGATTTGTCAGTGCTCACCTGCATGACCGCGATTTCAATCATGACCTCAGGCTTCGCCTTGTCGAGGTCGTCCACCAGTTTCTGCGCCAGGGCTACCTGGTCGGGCGTACCGCGCACTACGATCGCTCCCTGCGAAGGCAACTGCTGAATGCGGCTGACTTCGAGAATGGTGCGCATCGCGTTGACTACGTCCTGCAATTCGGTCGGCAGGGAAAGATTCGAAAGATAAAAAGTTTTGATGACGTTTTGTTCCAGCTCTTTCCGTTTGGCAGGATTATCTTGCGCGATGAAGATCGTATTGGGCGTCACCGGACGCCAAAAGGTTTTGGTCTCGAACGAAATGATCTCGAGCGCCTCTTGCAGCGTAACGTTATTGAGTTCAACGTGCACCTGGCGCGGCGTGTAATCGGGATCGAAAAGAACGTTGATGCCGGCGAGCTTGCCAACCGTTTCGTAGATTACGTTCGACTTCTCCGTCACCTTAAGCGTGATGGGCACATTCGAGATGGGAGCCAGTTCGACCGGGCCCTGCGCCGAATCCAATCGCCGCCGCAACGCAGTCGGCGGCGCCGCCTGCGGCACTGGAGCCTGCGCATCTTTGATCATCTGCTGCGTGCGCTTCAATTCCTGCAGCGCGATGAACGACGACGGATCAGTTTCGATTGCCTTCTGGAATTCGAGCATTGCCTCATCAAGTTTGCCGGCATCGCGCAAAGTCTGGCCCCTGTGAACGTGCGATGCCCCAGCAAGGAAGCGCGTCCGCTCGAAAGCTGTGCGGTATCTCAGATCTTTCGGCTTGAGGTTATAGGCCTGCTTGAAATAGTCGAACGCTTGCTCGTAGTTCTGGCGCGCCTCGGCATCGGTGCCTTTGTCGTAAAGCGCCTTGGCCGAATCATGACTTTTCCCAGAGAGCGGAAGCGCCAAACAGAGCAACACGAGAACCGACAAAGCCGGAGGGATCAGGCGTCTCATCAAGCAATCCTCATAAAAATTTCCTTCGTCCGGCCGCGGCGCCGGCCAGACTTATCCCAGCGAGACGCATCGAACCACCCGAAAAACGAACCGGTCAGGCATCTCCGGGGTGGTCACGTGCAAAAAGTACCGGAAATTCGGATTATAGCATCGTAACAATGAGCACCCGAAGTGATTGGTAGGTCGATGTTTACACTCATTAGTACAGGTACTGAAGGTCGCCGGTGACAGGTGTCAGGAAAAACATGAAAAGCAACTCCTGACTCGTCGCGATGTTGAGACGTTGTTTTTCCTGCCTTTCCTAGTTTGCCTTTCCCTTGTCTTTCCTGCGACCTGCCGTGTTACTTTCTTTTCAGTGTCATCTTTTCAGCACCATGGCTAAGCAGACTACCCACCAAACCGCGCCCAATCGCGAGAAAAACCCGCGCCGCCAGCCGACCGCTTCAGGGGAAAAGGATGCCGCCGTAAATAGGAACGCGAGTCACAACTATTTCTTGCTCGAAAAATTCGAGGCTGGTGTCGTGCTCACCGGAACCGAGGTAAAATCGGTCCGCACCGGCAAGACCAATCTCAAAGACGCCTACGGCCTAATCAAAGATGGCGAACTGTGGCTGCTTAACTGCCACATCAGCCCGTATGACTTTGGCAACTACGCCAATCACGCCGCCCTGCGCACGCGCAAGCTTCTGATTCACAAAGAAGAAATTCGAAAACTTATCGGCAAAACGCAGCAGAAGGGCCTGACTCTGATTCCAACAAGAATGTATTTCAAGAACGGCAGGATCAAAGTCGAACTCGCCCTGGCCAAGGGCAAACAACTGTGGGATAAACGCGAGACCGAGCGCCGCCGCACCGCCGACAAAGAAGCCCGCGAGGCGATCTCGCGGGGTAGAAAACAGGCATGACCACAGGCCGCTACAGCACGTTAGACACGAAGTCCACCAAGAAGTGCCCGAACATATTCGCCACCAGATCGCGACGCCATAAATAAAAAGCGGTCAGAATTCCTCCGAGCACGAGCGCGATCAGAATATTCGCCGCGCCTCCCGTCCAGTGGGCCGCGCTAAAGATCGCGAGTGGGATCGCCCAGGACGCGATTCGCCCAGCGCCCACCGCTCGCAGGCGTTCGATGGCGTAGCCGCGAAAAAATAATTCTTCTACGATTCCGGCGCGCAGCACCACGACAAACAAAACCCAAACCGGCAACTTGGCGAAGGCCTGCGAAGCGGCACCATGGCCGTAGCCAGTCAGCTTCACCATCACCGCCGCGGGCACTATGCACGCAATGGCGATCACTACGCCCCAGGCCAGCGACTTCCACAGCGGAGACGTGCCGATGCCGATGGAAGTGAGCGGCAGCGCTTCCCTTTTGCGCACGAGCCAGACGAGCAGGCCGGCACTCGCAAACATGCAAGCCTCCCGGGCCAGCGTCAGCGCAGTTCCGGGCTCAGGCGTGACCGCTCGGAACACCTGTCGAATGATCAGCATGGAGAACAAAGACAGACCCAGCCCGATCCACGTTACGGCCTTGCCGGCCCCAGACGATGCCAAGACATTCTTCTCCGACGGCGTTTCCACAACTACCGCATCGCTCATAAACAAGCTTACGAAGCGGGCGACGCAGAAGTTCCCAAACCGCAGCCTTCACGGCAAGCAATTCGAAATTCGCAGTGGGCGATGAATTCAACAAAACTTAGAGAATTGTGCTACTGGTTTAGATTGCCCGGCCCGCCGCTTGGGGGCGGCTATGTGGGGTCGTGGGGTAAGGCCGGGCAATTTTTGTTTCCAGGATTGCAATTGCTAACTTTATACCCCACCCGACCGAAAACGCTGTGTGACCACGATCACCATTCTTTGTGACTGAGACACCTCCGCCTGTGACAAATATCACTGCCCCGGCGGACATCCCGCCGTAAGGTAGAAACTGAATTACACCACTAACGTTTTCAGGAGAAGCACCCATGGCATACGTGATTACCGACAACTGCGTTAAGGACGAGCTCTGCGTCGAAGTCTGCCCCACCGATTGCATTCATCCCAAGAAAGACGAGCCCGAGTTCGAGGCTGCAACCCAGCTTTATATCGATCCCGAAGGCTGCATCGATTGCGGAGCCTGCGTGCCCGCTTGCACCTCCGATTCGCTGTTCGCGGCGGAAGATCTGCCCGAGGACAAGAGAGAGTTTCTGGAAAAGAACGCCACTTATTTCGGCAAATAGCGCTTTCGCATTGCGCCCAGGCAAATCAGGCGGCCGGCGCACTCTCGCGTCATATGAGAATGCGCCCGGCCCCCGTCTCCATTCCTTATTCCTCGCCGGCTAACGCCCACTGGAATTTGAAGATGGCGCCAGCGGCGAACCCACCAGATAAGTAATCGGCGTCCCTCCGCCTAAAGCCTCGCCAATCTCCCATCGGTATTCCCTGCCGCTCAGCCGTCCCACCATCTCACGCAGTTCTTGAGGGGGATAGCTGCGCAGGCACGACACGACCCCATCAAATAACAACGCGAAAGGGACGATCGGAATCAAGTACGTCCATAGCAGCCGCGACCACCGAAATGGACGGATCCACGGCGTGCCCACAAACAACATCAATACGAAGCCAAACGTAAGCAGTATGGTCGATAGAGCTCGCCTTGGCAGTTCAAAAATGCCAATGCCTTTGCCGGCATCGACCGCATTTTGAATGATTGCGCGAGCCTCGTCCGGCGGGAAATGGTGGAAGGAAGTAAACATGGTTCGCAATCCCTGCAATTCTTCAGGAACCTTCATCGCATCCACTGAAGCGGGATAGAAATTTATGCGATTGCAGGAAGCCGCTTTAACATTTTCGAAGGCGCGGAGATTGGGATATTTATCGGTCAGTAATATTTGAAGGTCAGGCGCTTTTTGCCGTCCATTCGAAGATGGGGCTCTTCGAGCTTCAAGCTGACGGGCCAGATCAATCCACGGACCGCCTCCGCCCGAGCACATATCAACAATCGATCGGCTCTCTGTCGCTTTAAGCGTGCGCTCAAGCATAGGAACAATCGGCGCATAAGCTCGCAAGCAACGGATGCCAAACTGCAGCGCATCCGTAACCCCATCCCGCAGAGACGAGGGGAACCACGCTTGTTCATGGAGTTCGAAAAATTGTATGCGACGCATGGCTTGCTGGCCTGGAATGCCGCGATTATGACTGCAGCTAATCGCTGATCGGCACGCGAGCATAGTAACAGGGCGTTGCGCCCGACAGGTTGCGAAATGTAGCGCCGGCATCCTTGCCGGCTGTCCCGAGGGCGTCCTCGCCCTCGCCCCTGACGGGCCGGATGCCCGCAGGACAGCCGCCGTGACGGCGGCGCTACAATCACGGGCGCGCGGGATTAAGCCACTGCCCGCTGATCTTTCTTCTTTCTGCCAATCGCGAAATCGTGCATACTCGTCTGCTCCCCCATGGAGGCCGCGTCGGCCATGCTTTTTCGTATCTGGGTCGTCATCACCCTGTCAGTTACTTCCCTGCTTGCTCCATCTACAGGCTTATACGCGGCCGATACTCCGGCCGGTCCTAACTCCGATCCGACTTACCAGCAACTTCGTAACTTGACGCTCTCGGGCGAAGCGGTCAGTGTTACTAACTTCGAGTTAAAGCGCGAGGCCGGCACTTTCCACCTGCACTCCGGGACCATGTGCTTTGTAACGCCGGTGATGGGCAAGGTTACGGGCGCTGTGTTTGTCGGCGAAGGTCACTTTGTGCTCGATCCATCCGAGCAATCCGAGCGCAATAATCTAAAGCTGCTAACCAAGGAAGATGAATTCAGCGAGAGCTTCAATCAGGCAGTCTTTCGCTTCACTGATTCGACTTATGACGACATCAAAAAAGGTGGGATTTCCGCGTCCGGCGGCTGCGATGCAGGGCTATTAAAAGACAGTCAGAATACGACGCGCCACAAACTGAAGAATAACCTTGAGGCTCGCATCCTGGAAGATGTTTTGAGTCCCGAGCCCGGAGGGCTGTTCTATGCCTTCATTCACGGCAAGCACTACGACAGCAAGGAAATTTACGAGATCGATCCAAACCACGGCTCCGGCCAAGTCAATTTTCGGACTTATGACGAAAACAAATGGGGACACTGGGCATCGTTCAATATGGCACGCGCACATTCGAGAAATTCGATTGGACACCTGACCCGGATCGAGCACCAACAGCTCGACGTTACCTTTGAAAAGAACGGAAGTTTGAAGGGAACAGCAACCACCGATTTGGTCGCGCAGCGGAACGGCGTGCGGGTTGTGCCTTTCAACCTCTTCCGGCCTTTACGGGTACAGAGCGTGACCACGAATGGACAGCCTCTCGCCTTCATTCAAGAGGACAAGAACGACGACGGCAACTTCGCAGTCATTTTGCCCAAAGCTCTCAGCGCAGGAGAAAAGCTCGCCATCACGACGACCTATGGCGGAAAAGATGCGGTGAGCAACGAGGGCGGCGGCAACTATTTTCCGATCGCGCGAGAAAATTGGTACCCCAACAGTCCCGGAGCAGAGTTCGGCGAGTACGCGCTCTATGACATGACGCTGCGCATTCCGAAAGGAATGAAGATGGCGGCCACCGGAGTCCTTGTCTCCGAGAGCAATGAAGGCGGACAAAATGTAACCGTCTGGAAGAGCGAGAATCCGCAGACCGTGGCCGGCTTCAGCTTCGGCCTCTTCAAAGAAGAGGAGGCGAAGCTTACCAAGCCCGAATACTTCATACAATCCTACGCCAATGAAAACCCTCCCGACTGGGTCGACGTGATGCGGCGCAGGGGAACTCTCGGATCGATGAGCACGGTTTCGCTGAACAAGAAAGCGCTGGCTGAGGGCCAACTGGCGGTGGAACTCTACACCGATTATTTCGGCCCTTCTCTCTTCAAACACATGCAGTTGACGCAGCAGACCGCGTGCAACTTTGGCCAGTCGTGGCCGGAGCTTGTATGGATTCCAATTTGCTACTACTTTGACACCACCGTCCGACATGAGCTTGGACTCGATTGGGGTGACCGCGGATACTGGAAGGTAGTGGCGCCGCACGAAGTCGCCCATCAATGGTGGGGACACACGGTCGGTTTCGCCTCGGGCCGCGACCAGTGGATGAGTGAGGGCTTCGCCGAGATGTCCGCCTCGCTCTACATCAGCATGATCGAGAAGAATCCGAAGAAATTTATCGAGTTCTGGAACGACGAACGCGAGTTGCTGCTCGAAAAAGATGCTCAAGGTTTTCGCGCCATCGACGTCGGTCCACTAACTATGGGATATAGGGCCGATAACTCGCGCACGGGATTCGGAGTAACTCGACGTCTTATCTACCCCAAGGGTGCATATGTTCTCCACATGATCCGCATGATGATGTGGGACCGCAACACCGGCGACCAGAATTTCAAGGCAGCCATGCAGGACTTCGTCAAGACTTACTCCGGCAAAGCCGCTACCACCGAAGACTTCAAAGCCATGATGGAAAAACACATGACCAAGGAGGTGGACCTCGACAACAATCATCGCCTCGATTGGTTCTTCGACGAATACGTCTACGGCACGGCGCTACCCACTTACAAGATCAGTTACACCTTCGATAAAGACGCGAACGGCGATGTGCTCTTCGGTTTCAAAGTCACGCAGTCCGGAGTGGATGACAAATTTCGGATGATCGTGCCCATCTATCTAGAACTGGCCGACGGCCGCACCGCGTTCGTGGGCCGCACTCATCTGATCGGAAACAGTTCGATCGATCGCAAAGTTCCACTCAAGGGACTGAAAGACACGCCCAAGCGCGCGATGGTGAACGCCAACGACGATGTGCTGGCTTCGAACTAGATTCCTCCGTAGTGGCTCCGTTTGACTCGGCGTTAAAAGGGCACGTCTTCAGCAGGCTGCGGAAAAACTCGGTGTCGGCCCTGATTTTGGGTTGCGCAGCGGTTTACCGCTGCGATAAATGCCCTGTTTTGAATCCGGCTTTAGCCGCTGAGGGAATGCGTCTTTCAAACTGAGCCACTACCGATCCCTCAGGTTTTTCCGCAAAACACAATTCAACGTTACACTAATCATGACTTATGCTTAGAGACAGGCTGGCCTCGCCTCGCTGAAGGGCTGAGCGGATTCGCGAACGACTTACGACCAATGATCAAATCTCCCCGAGGAACTCGCGACCTTCTCCCGCCCGACACTGCGCTTTGGAATTTCGTCGAAGCCACCGTCCGCGACGTGTTTCGCGCCTACAACTTCCACGAAATCCGCACTCCAATCTTCGAATCGACGGAACTGTTCGCTCGCGGAGTAGGCGAAGAGACCGACATCGTCTCAAAAGAAATGTTCACCTGGGAAGATCGCGGCCGCGCCGAAAGCGATAAGGGGCAATCCCTGACCCTGCGCCCCGAAAACACCGCCGGCATCGTCCGCGCTTACATCGAGCACAAACTCTGGGAGCGCGGCCTCAACAAATTCTTCTCCATCGGACCTATGTTTCGCCGCGAGCGCCCACAAAAAGGCCGCTACCGCCAGTTCTACCAGATCGATGCCGAAGTCATCGGACCCGCCTCCGCCGGCAGCCAGTCTCCAGCCAGAGACGCGGAGATCCTCGAACTACTCGCCACCCTGCTCGACCGTGTTGGCATCACCGGCTGGACGCTGGAACTGAACTCCGTTGGTTGCCCCGCCGATCGCACAAAATTCAATGAAGCCTTGCGCAACGCGCTCGCGCCGGTGGTCGATAAAATGTGCGCCGATTGCCAGCGCCGCGCCGTAACCAATCCATTCCGAGTTTTCGATTGCAAAGTTCCGGAAGACCAGCCAATCATCGCAACTCTTCCGACGATCGCCCACTTTCTCGATGACGCTTGCCGCGCCCACTACAAAGAAGTAAAACAAATTCTCAACGCCGTCGAGATTCCCTACACAGAAAACCCGCGCCTGGTGCGCGGACTCGATTACTACACCCGCACGGCATTCGAATTTACCCACGGCGGCCTGGGCGCGCAGAATGCGATTCTAGGCGGCGGACGCTACGACGGTTTATCCGAAGCTCTCGGCGGCCCGCCCGCTCCAGGCATCGGCTTTGCCATCGGCGAGGATCGCCTGGTCCTTTCGCTACCAGCGTCGGCGGAGTCGGTGGTGCGCCAGCCAGATGTTTATATCGCTCCCCTCGGCCCTGGCATGAATCGCGAAGCCGCCCGACTGGCGCGTGAACTCCGCCGTCACGACCTGGTTGTCGAACTGGGCGACGAATCATTCCGCCTTAAAAAATCATTCGAGGCCGCCGACAAGATCGGTTCACGATACATTCTCATTGTCGGCGAAAACGAAGTCGCGGCCAACGCATTCGCGCTCAAGCATCTGGCTTCAGGTGAACAAGTCACCATTCCGCGCGCGGAACTGGCGCAAAAACTTTTGTCGAAATAGTTCGGTCGCATTTTCAAAAGGGCTCCGCGACCGGAGCCTTTTTTCTTGCGCGCGGAGATTGGTGGTTCAGCCCTCCCAAACTCCCCGTCGCTGCAACTGCTCAGCTGTGAACGAAAAAACAATCCGTGATTAAATACTCCTTCACCCAAATAGCTTTCACTCCAACCCGGACGGTGCAATGCTCTGGTATTTCGTTTTCTTTTTCGTCTCTGGTTTCTGCAGCATTCTCTATGAACTGATCTGGCTTCGCCTGGCCATGGCGCAGTTTGCCGTGACCACCGCCCTGGTGTCGATTGTTCTATCGGCTTTCATGATCGGGCTGGGCGCAGGCTCATGGGGAGCCGGCCGCTATATTCGCCGCCATTCGCCTCTGCCCTTTCCCGCTCTCCGGCTTTATGCCGCTACCGAACTCTTCATCGGCCTGTCAGCCATTCTGGTTCCCTACGAATTAATCGCCGGACGAATTTTTCTCCACAAAATTGATGCTGGCAATCCGCTCCCCATAGGCGCTTACTATACGGCAGCCGGATTCTGGATCGTGCTCACTTTGGTGCCATGGTGTGCCTGCATGGGCGCAACTTTCCCCTTCGCAATGGCCGCCATTCGCGAAAACTTTTCTGGCGAATCCGCCCGCTCCTTCAGCTACCTCTATCTCGCCAATGTCCTCGGAGCAGTGACGGGCGCGTTCATCCCTCTACTGTTGATAGAGTCGCTGGGATTCAAAGGCACACTACATATTGGAGCCCTGTTGAATCTCGCATTGGCCTGTTCAGCAATGATCCTCAGCAGGGTTCGACAAAAACAACCAGCGGAAAGCCCATCGCAGCAGGCGATTTCAGCGAGTTCCGCCGCAACGCTCCCTCGTGCGCCCACCACGTGGCCCTACTTCCTGCTCTTCTTCACCGGCTTAACCAGTATGGGTGTAGAGGTCGTATGGATTCGCCTTTTCACCGTCGGCCTCGGCACAGTCGTATACGCCTTTGCTGCCATCCTCGGCCTGTATCTCGGAGCAACCTACCTCGGTTCCCTGCTCTATCGCCGCAGCATGCATCGTCGAAACACCTCCACTGAAGCGCCCGGGAATTTGTTTCTGGCATTGCTCGCGTTTTCTGTAGTCCTGCCACTCGTGCTGAGCGATCCCCGCGTACACATCGTCTACGCCATGCGCGTAATCGCTATTATTCCCTTTTCGTTGGCTGTGGGATTTGTGACTCCCATGATTCTCGATCGCGTTTCACAAGGCGACCCCGATCGCGCCGGCCGCGGTTATGCCGTCAACATCATTGGCTGTGTTTTCGGTCCCCTGGTCGCCGGATTTCTTCTGTTGCCGATCCTTGGCGAACGCCTCACGCTGTTAGCCTTCGCTCTTCCCTGGATCGTCGTCAGTTTTCGCAGACCGCAAGCGATCCCAGCTGCTTCCTCGTCCATGCAGTCGCGCGTTTCACGGCCGGCAATGCCCAAAAGAAACTTCGCCGCGCCCCTCGCCGTCGGAGCGCTGACGCTCCTAGTCGTCTTCGCCACCAGGAGTTTTGAAAGCCAGTTCACCCCTCGTGAAGTTCGCCGCGACAGCACCGCCACCGTTACCGCCATGGGCGCGAGCAGAACGCAAAAGCAGCTTCTGGTCAATGGCATCGGCATGACCGGCCTCACGCCCATCACCAAGATGATCGCGCATCTCCCGCTCGCCTTCCTGTCGAGGCCGCCGAAAAATGTTCTGGTCATCTGTTTCGGAATGGGTACCACCCATCGTTCCGCAATGTCATGGGGCGTTTCTTCCACGGCCGTCGAACTGGTGCCGAGCGTGGTTTCCGTCTTTCCGTTCTTCTACAGCGACGCCCGTCAAATCATCGATTCGCCGCGTTCCAATGTAGTCATCGACGATGGCCGCTTCTACATGGAGCGATCGAGCCAGCAGTACGATGTCATCGCCATCGATCCGCCGCCGCCCGTCGAGGCTGCCGCCTCCAGCCTTCTCTACTCCAAACAGTTCTACGCCATCGCCAAGCTGCACCTCGCGCCCGACGGCATCCTCCAGCAATGGTTTCCCACCGGCAGTCAGGATCCCGCAATTATCGCGTCCGTTGCCAAGGCGCTGCATGAGTCGTTCCCTTACGTTCGCGTCTTCCGCTCTATCGAGGGATGGGGCTACCATTTTCTCGCCAGTAAGTCTCCGCTGCCGGTGAACACGGCCGCCAGTCTCGCGAGCCACATGCCTCCCGCAGCCGTAGCCGATTTGCTGGAGTGGGGACCCGCGCACGATGCGGAGCAGCAGTTTGCGGGAGTGTTGAATCAGGAATTATCGCTCGACGCCCTTATCGCTCAAGACCCCAACGCTCCCGCTCTACAGGATGACCGTCCTGTCAATGAATACTTCATCCTGCGCCGGGTTCGAGATCCGAAGTATCTACACGGGGTATGGCAACGGATGCTCGCCCGTGTGGGAATCAAATCATAAGGCGCGCGGTGGCTGGGCAATGAACCAATGTGAAAAAGGATGTGCAACAAGAAAAAGCGCGACAAAAAACAAACCCTGCCCAGCGTATTCAAAGACTCTCACTCCGATTCGGAGCGGCGTCTCAAGAATCCGCCGGTTGAGCAGGGCTCGCCAATAAGTGGTGATAAAGCGGAACGCTAGGCCTGATAAACCTGCTCGTGCCGACGCGCTTCATACCAGAGCGCCAGTTCCACCCGGTTCCACAATCCCAGCTTGTCATAGATCAAGCGCAAATAATTTTTCACCACGTGCTCGGTAGTGCCAAGCGAGTGAGCGATTTCAGAATTCTTGCAACCCTCGGCTACGCGTTGAATGATGAGTTGTTCGCGTTCACTGGGCCCGACGCGGATTGCTGCCTCTCCAACCATAATTGCCTCCGATAAAGTAATGTTGCGAGTTTGACCCGCTTGATGCCGCCCTTGATCCCAAACCTCAGAAACAGACGGTTAAAGTGTGCCTTGACGGTACGCTCCGCAATGTGAAGATCGCGAGCGATTTCTGAGTTGTCACATCCCTGAAGCAACAGCTCGATAATCTGCCTCTCCCGGGGTCCCACTTGTTCAAACTTTTCTTCCATAAAACACAGCACCTTCCCAATGCATTCCATCCGCCGCAAGTGGCCTTACGATTCCGGTTTCTGGACGCATCTGGATTAGGTCTTTGTCAGATATTTTGCATTCGCACGGCCAAAACTAGCCCCGAAACGTTATCAGTTGATGAAATTGTCAATTCCAGCGCTTTTCTTCGGAAAATTCAGGTCACTATAGTAATTTCAGGAGGTTGCACGCCGCCGACTACAGTATTCTCCCGCAGCTTCTAAGGTGAACTACTTAGTACAAAATTCATATACTCCCCCTTCCAAAGCCCATATTTACACAGAAGTGCAGCCATGAACCTACCTGGTTCCTCCCTTATAATGGAGTGTGGACTTTAAGCTGGTAAGCAACTACAAGCCTCAGGGGGATCAGGCGCGAGCCATTGAAGCGCTCACCCGAGGCGTCTTCGATCGCGAGCAGCATCAGGTCTTGCTCGGCGTCACCGGATCAGGCAAAACCTATACCGCCGCCAAGGTGATCGAAGCGGCCAACCGCCCCGCCCTCGTCATGGCTCACAATAAGACCCTGGCCGCCCAGCTCTATCACGAGTTCAAGACTTTTTTCCCCCACAATGCCGTCGAGTTCTTCGTCTCCTACTACGACTTCTATCAACCGGAGGCCTACGTCCCCGCGGCCGACCTTTATATCGAAAAAGAATCGACGATCAACGATGAACTCGACAAGCTGCGTCTCTCCGCGACTCGATCTCTCTTCGAGCGCCGCGACTGTCTGATTGTCGCCTCCGTCAGTTGCATCTATGGCCTGGGATCGCCCGAAGCCTACTACGGCATGATGCTCTTCCTCGAAAAGGGGCAAAAGATCAAGCGCTCCGACATCACGCGCAAGCTGGTCGACATTCTGTATGAGCGCACCGAAGGCGATTTCCGCCGTGGAACGTTTCGTGTGCGCGGCGATGTCATCGAGATCTATCCCACCTATGACGACAACGCTTATCGCGTGGAGATGTTTGGCGACGAGGTGGAATCGCTTTCTCAAATCGATCCTCTGTTCGGCACCGTCAAGCAGCGCTACATGCGCCTGCCAATCTATCCGAAGACGCACTACGTGATGAAGGAAGAAACTCGCGCCTCGGCCGTCGCTTCCATCAAAGCTGAGCTGGCCTGGTGGGAAGTCGAACTGGAGAAGCAGGGACGTCTGGTCGAATCGCAGCGCATCCATCAGCGCGTCATGTATGACCTCGAAATGATCAAGGCCATGGGCTATTGCCATGGCATCGAAAACTACTCCCGCCATTTCACCGGGCGGTTACCCGGCGAGCCTCCGCCCACGCTGCTGGATTATTTCCCGCGCGATTATCTGATGTTCATCGACGAATCGCATCAGACCGTGCCGCAGCTCCACGGCATGTATCACGGCGACCGCTCGCGTAAGCAGACGCTGGTCGAGTACGGTTTCCGCATGCCGTCGGCGCTCGACAATCGTCCGCTTACATTCGAGGAATTCGAGCATCGCACCAACCAACTCGTCTATGTTTCGGCGACCCCTGGTCCCTATGAACTCACGAAGTCTGCTGGAGTCGTAGTCGAGCAGATCATTCGCCCCACTGGCCTGATCGACCCACCCGTCGAGATTCGCCCGGTGAAGGGCCAGATTGACGATCTGCTGCACATGATCCGCGATCGCGTGGCCCGCAACGAGCGCGTGCTCGTGACCACGCTTACCAAACGCATGTCGGAAGATCTCGCCGAATACTACAGCGAAGTAGGCGTGAAGTGCCGCTACATGCACTCCGAGATCGAGACGCTGGAGCGGGTCAAAATTCTGCGCGATCTGCGTAAAGGCGAATTCGATGTATTGATCGGCATCAATCTCTTGCGCGAGGGCCTAGACCTGCCCGAAGTATCGCTAGTCGCGATTCTCGATGCCGATAAAGAAGGCTTCCTCCGCTCGGCCGGTTCGCTGATCCAGACGATTGGCCGCTGCGCGCGCAATCTCAACGGCCGCGCGATTCTCTATGCCGATCGCATGACCGACTCCATGAAAAAAGCGCTCGACGAAACCAACCGCCGCCGCGCCATCCAGCAGGCCTATAACGAAGAAAACGGAATCACTCCCGAGTCGATTATCCGTCCGCTCGATATGACGCTGGTCGCGATCGTCGGAGCCGACTACGCCGATCTAACCTCGTCCGAAGTCGACGGCATCCCCGATCTCAAATCGCAAGAGGAGTTGGACGCCTACATCGGGAAACTAGAAAGCGATATGCGGGAAGCGGCCAAACGCTTTGAGTTCGAGAAGGCAGCGAAACTGCGGGATACGATCAAAGAACTACGCACGAAAGAGTTCTTGTTCGCGTAAGATCTCAGATTCGCACTCGTTAAGAAGTATTGTGATCCGAAAACCGGCTACAGCCCCTTGGCCATGAAGCGCATTCTTCTCTCCTGGAGCAGCGGCAAAGACAGCGCATGGAGTCTCCACGTTCTTCGCCAGCGTGGCGAGTACGAGGTCGTGGGCCTGCTGACTACTTTCAACGAAGCGGCGGGCCGCGTCGCCATGCATGCCGTAAGGCGCGAATTGGTCGAGCAACAAGCCGCCGCCGCCCAACTCCCGCTCTGGGCCGTTCCATTGCCCTGGCCCTGCTCCAATGAACAATACGAATCGCTGATGGCGCAAACCTGCGCCAAGGCAGTCTCCGAAGGAATCGAAGGAGTCGCATTCGGCGATCTGTTCCTCGAGGACGTGCGCGCCTACCGCGAAAAACAAATGGCAGCCACCGGACTCGATCCGATATTCCCTTTGTGGGGCCTGCCAACCCGAGGTTTAGCCGAAGAAATGATTGCCGCCGGTCTGCAAGCCAAGCTTACTTGTGTCGACACTACGAAACTCGATCAGTCCTTCGCCGGCCGTGAATTCGACCAGCCACTTCTTTCGGCGTTGCCCGATGGCATAGATCCCTGCGGCGAGCGCGGCGAGTTTCATTCCTTTGTATATGCCGGCCCTATGCTGAATGTTGCCCTACCGATTTCCGTAGGCGTGACTGTGATTCGCGATCAGTTCGCCTTCGCCGATCTGACTGCGAGTTGACGGCGCGCAACCGAGCTGCCTGAAACAAATGCCAGCGCTCAACTGTTCACGGCCGGCCCCTATTCCGAAAAGCCGTTCGACTTGCGGGATTGCCGCCCCGCGTTTACGGTGATCTCCCTATTGTCGAATATCCACCCCTCAGCGATAAACGATATAGCGCGCCACGCTAAGAGCACTTCACTAGCACTTCGTCTCGCAATCATATTGTGCCGTGTCGTCTACATCTTTATTTTTTTCCGTAGCAGCACTCGCGTGTTTGCTCGTTCTCCTCGCCGGCTGCCAAGGCTTACCCGCGAACGTGGCGAACTGTCCAGTCACGCCTACTCCTCCTCAGAACACATCCGTAGTCACGCCCGCTACCGAACCGCCGCCGCAATCGGTCTGCGGATTCCCCCTCGAGATCTCGAACCCAGCGCCCGCAGCCCATACCGATCTCGTCGCAGGCGTCAGTTCCCCCGTCCTCATCATCGCCCAGGCTTCGCCGCCCGATCCCATCTACACTATGCGCCTCTATGTCGATGGAGAGGCCGTTCTTTACGTGCCCTCCACCACCATCAATCAATACATCTGGATGCCCAACGGCCAGCACACAGTCGAGGTCGTCGCCGAAGATGTAGCCGGCTACATCGCAACCTCGACCACGCAGGTTAACGTAACCTCGCAAGCGCCCGGCGTCTCCAACATCCAAAATCTTCCCGATTGGGTTTCATGTTCCGCCCAACTAGCCACCGGCCTGACTTGCGCGGCTGGACTCGGAGTCGCCAGCTCGACCCTGACGCAGGATCAATCGTCACCGTCTCTGGACGGTTCGTCGGCCCGCTTCAGCCTCGCAGGCAACCACCCTTATTCCAACGAGCTTTAGGAGCCATACAACGTCTGGCTCGATGACGTCACGCTCAACGCGTACTAGCCACGGTCTGATTCAGCTGCCCCTCTCAACAGGGGAAAAACTCTATTGTATTTTTTCTCTTGAGTGTCGCAGCGTTCAGCCTTTGCCTTTGGGTAGCACAGCGCTTCCGTCTTTCTTTTTTTGTGGCGCAGCGCTTGCGTCTTCGCTTTTGCGTGGCGTAGCCATTTTGCCTTTGCTTTTGGGTGGCGCAGCGCTTTACTTTTGGGTGGCGCAGCGCTTCAGCGCTGCGATAACAGCTTTGTCTTGACTGCGCCTTTAAGGCGCTGAGGTCGCGTTCTCTCCGGCAAGCGACTTTACGGCGTCCGCTTGAGCGTCAGACTCAGGTTCGCTCCACCTTGCTTCCACGTGCCCACAATTTCCGACGCGTCCTTGTTCATGGTGCCATCGTAAGCGCAAAGGTTGGAGCTGCTTTCGAGGTGCAGCACCGCTGCCTTGAAGGTGATAGCTGTGATGACAATGCCGGAGGAGTCCTGGTCAGGGTAGTCAATGGTGCCGCTGAGAGTTCCGTCTTCCGCAGCCGAAATGTGCACCACAACTCGCTGTTTCGGTTTGGCGCCCGGATCGAGCGTGCCTTCCCAATCGGCAACAATCGGCGGAGTATCGGCGGCCACCGCGCGCGACGGGACAATGCTCGGGGCGAGCACGATCGCTAATCCCCAGCACAGCGCGAACCACGAAATGCGAGGCTTTCTCATTCTCGAATCCCTCTCGCAAGCAGGGGATTTTGGTGGACCTGGTCGGGATCGAACCGACGACCTCTTCCATGCCATGGAAGCGCGCTCCCAGCTGCGCCACAGGCCCACGTGCGATTGCGGGCAGTCGCTATCTTGAATTGCTACCGTTCAATTCTCGCTTAGCTCGGCCGCGCCGTCAAACTGGCTGGTCATCCTCGACGCCGACCGTCAAGCTCAACTAGGATATCCTTGGCAATTGCAAAGCACACAATTTGGAGCCTCATGATCTTGCAGAACATTTTTCTTCGGTCACTTCCCTGCCTCAGCGCCGTGTTGGCGGCAATGCTGGCGCCAGCGCCGTCGAACGCCCAAGCGGCACCCAGCGCCGCACCCACTGCACAGCCTCCGGTTGCTTATACATCGGTCAACCAGCTCAACGGTATTTTGACTCCTTTGCAACAGACGGCACAGAGCATCTTGACCGACCTCAGCAAAATGCGCATCGAGAAATGGAAGACCGACTCCACCAACAAGCAGCAGGCGCTCGCTAATGTCAGCTCAATTCAGCGCAATCTCCAGGACGCACTGCCCGACATGATCGCGCAACTCAACAACTCGCCGGAGGACTTGGCAGCAAGTTTCAAACTCTACCGCAATCTCGACGCGCTCTATGACGTCTTCGGATCGTTAGTCGAATCAGCCGGAGCATTCGGAAACAAAGAAGAATTTCAGAGCCTCAGCAACGACATGAATGGCCTCGAAAGCGCGCGCCGTACATTCGGCGAACGCATGCAGAAACTGGCCGCGAGCAAAGAAGATGAACTGACGCATCTGCGCGCCCAGGTGAAGACGTTATCAGCGGCGCCGCCTCCTCCTCCGAAGAAGATCGTAGTCGATGACACCGAGCCGCCGAAAAAGCCTGTGAAAAAGAAAACAACGAAACCAAAGCCGCCCGCGACCACGACAACCCCGACTCCGCCCAATCCATCACCGAACTAAAAAAAGTGACCAGCGGTGGAGCGGGTTGAAGCCTTTCCTTCGTGGCCTTGGTGGTAAAGCTCTCCTCCGGCTAGACGAAGATGTTGCGTAATCTCCCTACTTCATCGGCGGAATATAAGGAATGTATCGCGCAAACAACCAGCAAAGAAAAAACACCACCGGCACGTGCACCATCAACTGCAGCACTCCGTACCCCACAATGTCCCGCGCCTTCAATTTCAATAAACCAAGCAGAGGCAGCATCCAGAAGGGATTGACGAGGTTCGGCAGCGCTTCCGACGCATTGTAGATCTGCACCACCCAACCCAGATGGACCTGATGCAGGTTCGCCGCCTGGAGCACATACGGCGCTTCAATCACCCACTTGCTGCCGCCCGACGGAATAAACACTCCCAGCACCGCCGAATACATTGCCACCAGTAAAGGATAGGTATTGTGGGTACTGACGGACGCAAAAAGTTTGGCTAGCGCATCGGCAATTCCCGTCCCGATAATCATTCCGAAAATCACCGCATAGAAAGGAAACTGGATCAGCACGCCGCCCGTCGCCGGAACGCAATCCGCCACCGCCCGCATAAAACGCTTCGGCCGCCAGTGCAACAAGAGACCCACCGTGATGAACATCAGGTTGTAAGTATTCAGATCAAGCGCCGCGAGCGCGCCCTGCGGCGAAGTGCGGAACACGTCCACCAGATACCAGCACAACAGCGCCGCCACCAGAATCGTCAGCAGCGGACTGTATTCCAGCCACTCGCCGGGAGTTCTCCTGATCGGAAGGCTAGATCGAATTGGCTCGTATTCAATTCCATAAGATTCCGCCGTTCGCGCATTCTCCGGCGACGGCGTCGACAGATAAGCAATCAGCACCGAGAGCACAATCAAAATCACGGTAGTGGCAATGCTTTGCCAAAGAAAGAGCGTTTGCGTCAGCGGAATCAGCCCGCTGATGTTAAACAACGATGGCGGCATCGAGGACTTAGTCGCCATCAGCATCGCGGCCGAGGAAGACAATCCCATCGCCCACACCGCTCCCAGCCCGAGATACGCCGCGCCGCCCGCCGCGCGATAGTCCATTCCTTTGACGCGGTTGGCCAGTTCGCGTACCAATAGCCCGCTGAAAATCAGGCTCAATCCCCACGAGATCAGCGAGGTCAGCATGGAAAAAAGCGCAACCATTGCAACCGCTCCCCGCGGAGTCGTCGGAATTCCAGCCAGCCGGCGAATGGCGCCATACACAATCGGCGTCGAGGCAACAACATAACCGCCGATAATAATCATCACCATCTGCATGGTGAAGGGCACAAGCGTCCAGAAATTTTTCCCGCCCTGAATGGCAAGCTTAGCCGCTGGCTGTCGCAGCAAGAGCCCCACGACAAAAACCACCACAATTCCCAGCAGCGCAAAAATCAACGGATCCGGAAACCAGCGCTCGCTCCAGTTCGCGAGCCTGAGGCCAAACCGGACAAGTGGTTGTTCCTGAGTTGCCTCCTGCTTCTGTCGTGGAACTGGCACGGTCATACTCAATCCTTTCTGTTCGGCGGCGCACTCTGAAAAGCCCCGCCGGGCATCGCAAGAATACGCCCGACATTGTACAGCGTATTATGTGCCGGGAGCCGCCTGGTAATAAACCATCACGCAACGCCACATGCACCCCCTCAGCGCAAACTCGATTGAATTGCCTTCCGCGATGGGTGTACCATGCGTTCGGTCAAAATCGCAAACACGGTTCTTCGCCTACGGAGCAAGTCATGAACACATTTCCGGTCCTATTGGTTGCGCTCTGCGTGTACGTCATCGGCTATCGTTACTACAGCGCCTTCATCGCCGCCAAGGCCATGGTGCTCGACGACCGCCGCACCACGCCCGCCCACCTCTACGCCGACGGCCATAACTACGTCGCCTCACCAAAGTGGGTTCTCTTCGGACACCACTTCGCCGCCATCGCCGGAGCCGGCCCACTAGTCGGCCCCACCCTCGCCGCTCAATTCGGTTTCGCTCCCGGCTTCCTCTGGATCTTGATCGGCGCTGTTCTGGCCGGATGTGTCCAGGATTTCACCGTGCTCGTGGCATCGGTGCGTCACCGCGGCCGTTCGCTAGCCGAAATCGCCCGCACCGAGATCAGCCCCTTCGCCGGCCTCGTGGCCATGATCTCTATTCTCTTTATTCTTCTCGTCACCCTCGCCGGCCTCGCCCTCGTTGTCGTCAACGCATTGGCCAACAGCCCCTGGGGAGTCTTTACCATCGGCATGACCATCCCCATCGCCGTCATCATGGGCTTGTGGATGTTCAAAAGCCACGCTGGAAAAATCACCGTCACCGGTCCCAGCATCTTCGGCGTCGTCCTTTTACTCGGCGCGGTCGTCGCCGGTCACTGGTTCGCCCAGAGCGGAGCCGCATCCGCCCTCACCTTCACGCCCCATCAGATCATCTACATCATCGGTATCTACGGCCTCGTCGCTTCGGTTCTTCCCGTATGGCTGGTGCTCGAGCCGCGCGATTATCTCTCCACCTACGTTAAGCTCGGCACCATCGCAGCCCTGGTCATCGGAGTTTTCATCGTTCATCCCAACATCCAATTTCCCAACTTCACGCCCTTCATCCACGGCGGCGGCCCCATCATCAAAGGCAAGCTCTTCCCATTCCTTTTCGTCACCATCGCCTGCGGAGCCATCTCCGGCTTCCATTCGCTGGTCTCTTCTGGCACTACTCCAAAGATGCTCGACAAAGAAACCGACGCCCGCTTCATCGGCTACGGAGCCATGGTCGCCGAGTCCCTGGTCGGAGTCCTCGCCCTGATCGCTGCCTGCTCCATGTATCCCGGAGACTACTTCGCCATCAACACCACGCCTGCCGTCTTCAGCCACCTCGGACTATCCACGGTCAATTTAAATCTCTACTCCCACGAAGTCGGCGAGCAACTCGCCGGCCGCACCGGCGGAGCCGTTTCTCTGGCCATCGGCATGGCGGGAATCTTCCGCGGCCTGCCCGGCATGGATCGCCTGATGGGCTACTGGTATCACTATGCCATCATGTTCGAGGCGCTCTTCATCCTGACCACGGTCGACACCGGCACGCGCGTGGCCCGCTACGTTCTCCAGGAACTCATGGGCAGGGTCTACAAGCCCTTCGGCAACAATGCTTGGCTGCCGGGCAATCTCCTCACCAGCTCCGTCGTGGTTCTCGGGTGGGGATACCTCATCTACACAGGAAATATTTCCACCATATGGCCACTCTTCGGAACCGGCAACCAGTTGCTCGCCACAATTGCCCTCGCGGTCGTTACCACCTTCCTCATCAATATGGGCAAGCAGAAATATGCCTGGATTACGGCGGTTCCGATGTGCTTTGTGGGTGTCACTACGATTACGGCTGGAGTGCTGTCGATCAAAAACATTTTCTGGCCATTGACCACTAAGCCCGGACAGGTATTTACCGGCTACCTGGATTCAGTCCTCATGTGCATCTTTATCACGGGCGTAGTGCTCGTGGTAGCCGACGCCGTGCGACGTTGGGTGAAGACGCTGAACGGCGTTCCGGCTCCGCAAGAGGCCTTCGGCCCTCCGCTCACCGCCACCGGCGAAGTGAAGATGGGTTGCTGCTAGGTCATCCTGAGCGCAATAGAGTAGATGCGGGTGCCCCACCCTCTCCGCGTACTTTGCGGAAGGGTGGGCGTAGCCGCCACAATCTCAACACCGATCTCATCTATAAAAAACTCCTGCAGACCGCTGGCTATCGGGTCCGCAGGAGGTAATTCCGACTTGGAAAAACGTCAGAACGTGAAGATTGGTCCAAACTCCTCGCGCCAATCGTGTGCCTGGGTCCGGTCCTCTGCCATGAAGAGTTTGCCGGGCCTCGAAGCCGTATGGGTTGCGATATAGCTGGCCTCGTCGACGAACGACACCCAAGTGTTCATCTTGTAGGTCAGCGAAACCGTATCGAGATCGGTGCGAGCCAAGCCGTTGCCCTTGCGGGCGTCGTTCGCCTTGGCGCGATCCGTGCCATATTGCATATGGAATACCCATCCCGCATTATGGCCCTCGGGATTGGCATGGAAGATTCGCGACAGTGGGAAACTTAACTCTGTGAATCCACCGAGACCTCCGGCCGGTTGCAGGTTTGCAATATACACCGGTTGGTTGGTACCGCCAGCGCCGCAGTTCCACGCCCCGGTTGTAGTGTCGAGCGCTCCGCCCACGCAGCCGAACGTGATTGCTCGCCCGCTGAAGGAAGATCCGCCCCCGCCGATCGGGTCAACACCCACTCCCAGGTTCGACCAAACATCGTTAAGCTGGCCACCGAAGGGGTATCGCAGGTCATCGCCTTTGTAAAACTTTGCGACCCACGTAACCCATGGGGTGGGCAATTGCACTTCGGTAGTCCAGACATTCTGTGGATTCCCGTCCTGTATGCCCTTGGGGAAAATATGCAACAGGGTGCACGTCCCTGTAGCGGGACAGTTGGAAGCGTTTTCGATCAACATGGTGTTGTCCAGGCCGATCGGCGGAAGTGTGGAAGTGGCCGCGCTCAACGCCTGGCCAGGAATGATTTCATTCATCCGGGCATGGTGCACGCTGGCGATCAACTGCGCCGGCGCCACGCCTCTCCATTCATGCGAGAGTGGGAATTGGAATACAAGTCTCGATTCCACACCCGGCCGGTTAGAGTCGGAACCTGCGCGGTCTCCAAAACGCGCCCTCTGATCCGGAGTTAGCGCTGCTGAGCCTGCAACCGGCAAGACAATGGCGAATTCCGGCTGAATCTTCAAATCCCCAGCACGAAACTGAACGCCCGTCTTGAATTGCGGGTCGCGCTCATACAGCGTGCCCATGGCCACGCCTAAGCCGGTGGTCTCGAACAGGCTGGGCAGCGAGGTGGAGAACAGATTCCAATCCTGGCCAAACTCAGCGAACCATGGCAAGCCGCCCAGCTTGTGATCGAGCCGCATGTAAGCGTACCGGAGGTCAAACTCGCTGGAACGGACGCTGCTGATGTTGCGGTTGCTGACATCAGTGTAATCGCCTTCGAAATCCCCCTCTACCCTTGCGGTGATCGTAAAGTCAGAATTTCTCGGCACCCATTCAAATTGTGCTCCCGCTCGAGTGCTGCGAGCTTTGAGATGGAAACTAGGGTCGGAGGTTGGCCCGGTATCGCCACCGATAAACATCGGGAGCGGCCAATCCTGGTCGCCAAAATCGGGACCGCCGCTCGAGGCGGTATCCTCAACGACACTCGCCTTGAAGAAGCCATATAACTTCAGGTTGGCGCCGCTCCCCAGCCGGATATCTGGAATCAGCCCACCTTGCTTGGGGAGATCGATGGGCAGTACGCGCACCGGCGCTACCGCAGAAATCTGAGCCGGTCCGGCTGCCTGTGGTGGAGTTCCCATTGGAGCGGACGGTGGCTGCATCTGCGATCCCGTCGTTTGAGGCGTAATCTCCACCGCATTGACCAGCCGCGGTCCCGGGGAGTACATGCTCACGGGCACAGGCGCGACCGTAGCGGAGTACTCCTGTTGACTGATGAGGCCCTTGTCCACGAGCAAGCGAGCAAGGCGCGCATCCGCCTCCTCGGGAGAAGCAGCCTGGTTGACCATCGCTACCTCCGCGGGAGTCAGAATTCCCTTGGACTGTAGCAGCAGCGCGAGTGGGTTGTTACGGGTTGTCGGAGTTTCCTGCTGCTGTGCCATGGCCGACAGGGCCAGCGCAAACGCAGAAGTCAGTAAGAGTAATCGCCAAAACGTTCTTTTCATTGGGGCTCTCTCCTTTAATTTCAACTGGTTCGCCCGATATAGACAGGACGCGGTCATCATCGAGACAAAGATAAAAATTGACGGTTCTAAATACTGCTGTAACGAGTTCAATGTCAAGCTATTTTCTTTTCAGGAAGCCGGAAAGCTACTCCAACGCCGGCACAAAGCAGCCAGATTAGCCGCGCGCGAATGCGGCCGCAGTGACCAATGCCACGCTCCTCTGTGATTAGCGGCAAGCGCTTTTCCTAGGGATTCGAAGTGGGTCAGTTTGAACTTGCCTTGAAAAGGCCATGGCTTCAGAGCTCGCGGAAAAACTCGACTCACGGCCGCTTCGGGGAGGGCATGAGTTCCACTCGTGCCGCTAAATCGCTGACGCCCATGCGCTTCAGCGCCTGAGGTCGGCTCTTGCTTTTGGGTGGCGCAGCGGTTTACCGCTGCGATAAAAGACCTGCTTTCAATGACGGCTTCAGCCGCTGCGGCTAACTGTGGCGCACTGCATGAATTTTTCAGCAATCTGTTTAGGCGCTGAGGTCTCCCTCTCTGCCAGCCGACTTTCCCGCCGCCGGTTCATCCATGCCGTAACCGCCGAAATCAATTAGCGGCTTTTAGAAGCTGGAGAACTGTGCTTTCCAGACTGACCCGCTACTCAGGCATCCTGAAAATTGACAGTAAACACATCTGGCTTATGGAGGCTTACGGGATTACAATGCCCACGAAATGTCGCAGGCTCCAGGAGGAACCTTTGACCTCTACCGCCGTGCCGCCACTCAAACCGTCTACCGTACCGCCAAATCCTCTGCCATGGCTGGTCGCACTAGTAGCGGCCATCATTGCCGCCGTGCTGATCCTAAGGCTCCCGCCCCTCGCCCATCCCTGGCCACAGAACTACGACCCCACTGGACACTGGTGGCTCTCCGCACTGCTGGCCGCACTGCCGGTGGTCGTGCTGCTCGGCTCTCTCGCCCTCCTGCACATGAAGGCGCACTATTCCGCATTGCTCGGCTTGGCCACCTCGATCCTCTGCGCGATCTGGATATTCGGCATGCCCGCAAGACTCGCCGCCAAAACGGCCGTCTTGGGCGCGGGCTATGGCTTGCTACCCATCGGCTGGATTATTCTGAACGTCATCTTTATGTATCAACTCACCTGCGAGGCCGGCCTGTTCAAGGTGCTTCAGGAGAGCCTGACCGGAATCACGCAGGATCGGCGTCTGCAACTGCTCCTAATTGCCTTTAGCTTCGGCGCCTTCTTTGAAGGCGCGGCCGGCTTTGGCACCCCCGTAGCTGTAACCGCCGCCGTGCTGATCGGGTTGGGGTTCAAACCGCTCGAAGCCTCCGGACTATCGTTGATCGCCAACACAGCTCCAGTTGCTTATGGCGCCATCGGAACTCCTCTGATCGCTCTGCACGGAGTTACAGGAATAGATCTTCTGCAATTGAGCGCACAAGCGGGCCGCATCCTCCCTTTTTTCTCCGTTCTCGTTCCCTTCTGGCTGATCTGGGCATTCGCCGGGTTCAGTGGGATGATCGAGGTCTGGCCGGCGGTGCTGGTCGCGGGAGTATTCTTTGCCGTCCCACAATTTTTGGTCTCGAACTTCCATGGCCCATGGTTGGTCGATGTAGTCGCGGCTGTTGTTTCCATGCTGGCGCTGATCCTGTTCTTGCTGAAGTGGCAACCCAAGCGTATTTGGGGCTTTGAAAATGAAGGTCAACGCGAAGCCCGCGGTACCCACGGCCACAGCCGCGCCCTGGTGGCCAGAGCCTGGGTTCCGTGGCTGGTTCTAAGCATCCTCGTCTTCTTGTGGGGACTGCCCACGGTGAAGACAGCCTTAGACAAAATATCCTCGCCAAAGTTCACAGTCGTTGGACTGCATCTCATGGTGCAGCGCGTACCTCCAGTCGTACCCAAACCCGCCGCCGAAGCCGCCGTATACGCCCTGAATTGGCTGACTGCAACCGGCTCAGGTATCTTGCTAGCGGCCGTGATCGCCGGTCTGATCATGGGCTTCACCCCCTGGAAGATGGCCCACGTCTATTGGAAGACGATCGTGCGAGTCCGCTTCTCCCTCCTCACCATCGCAGCAATGCTTTCAATCGGATACATGACCCGCTACTCCGGCCTCGACGCCACCATGGGCCTCGCCTTCGCGCGAAGCGGCGTCCTCTATCCCTTCTTCGGCACCCTCCTCGGCTGGCTTGGCGTGGCCCTGACCGGCTCCGACACCGCCTCGAACGTCCTCTTCGGCAGCCTGCAAAAAATCTCCGCCGAACAGGTCGGCGTCTCGTCGACCTTGATGGCTGCCGCCAACAGTTGCGGCGGCGTCATGGGCAAGATGATCGACGCCCAAAGCATCGTAGTCGCCAGCACCGCGACCGAGTGGTACGGACACGAAGGCGACATCCTCCGCTACGTCTTCTTCCACAGCATCGCGCTGGCCGCCCTGGTAGGGATCATGGTGACGCTGCAGGCCTACGTCTTTCCCTTCACGAGGCTGGTGGTGCGCTAGGTGGCCCGTCTACTTTTGTACATACAAATGTTCCACGTGGAACATTTGTGGTTGCATAACTGTATGTACCTATTTGGAGTTACTTATGGATTTCGGTTCAAGATGACGAGTTCGTGGGGAGCGTACGTTCCTCGACTCCGGGTTTGAAGATCGCTCCCTGACTGGTGCGGCTGTTCATTATTACGCGTATTTGGTCACTGAAGTGCAAGTGACGGACGCAGCCTTGCTCTTCTACAGCTTGCTGCTGGGCTAGCCATTGCCAATCTACGCTGCCCTCGCCGGCGTCGGGATTCACGGTGAAGTAGCCGGTCTGGAAGGCGGTCAGATTCTGGAAGAAATGGCTGCCTTGGGACGGGGTGACACGGAAGTCGCGGAAGCCGGCTTCCACGATTACGCGCGCACCGGAGATTTCATCCCACTCTACGGGAATGCCCAGCCAGAGTTCGTTCGAACCCCAGCGGCCGACACCGATGAGCAAGTAGGGGCGATTCTCGTCAGAGAGGCGACGATTGAAGTGCGCGACGGCTTGTGCTACCTCTTGACTGCGGGCGCGTTCGAAGCGTTGCGAGTCGACTACCACTACATCGTGAAGATCGCCGACGCTGCCGTTACCTAGAACTTTGCTGCTGCGGCAGATCAAGCCTTCCGGATGCACATCATCCAAGGAGAGATCTTCGTCGTGGCGCGTTAAGGTCAGCGGGCGAATCTGAAGGAAGCCGAACTCAGCGATGTCTTCGCCTGAAGAATTGGCTAACCGCGCCAGGCGCACCGCGAATTCAATTTCCACCGGATTACCAAGTGCATCTTCGCCGGCCTGAATCAGCACCTCGAGAATTTCGGCCAGCGGGAAGGTGCCGTGCTTGAGCATGGGCGCAAAAGTGACGATGCGCGATCCGGGTCGGCTTACTCCATCGTAGACGGCGTTATTGTCACGAGAATAAGTCGAGGCGAGCGCTTGCAGCGTGCCATCTTTCTCGGCTATGTGCAGTCCGAAACGCCGTTCGTGCCAGTGGCCGGGACGGCCGTCGGCAGCGCCATCCAACTCCAAGGCCCAAAATTCCGACTGCGAGTTGGCCAGTATGTCTTCGACGGAAGAAAACTGAACGAGGTTGAGGGGATAGCGCGGGCAGAAGGTCAGACACTTCCCTCCGTCGACTACGGCGCGGCCCAGACCGAGAGCCACCGCGGCGATGCCGTCTTCGAAGGCCATCGGCGGCACGGGATAAAAATTGCGTGAGCGCACTACGCCGGAAAAATCAGGATAGAAGCGGCACCCGTGGACGGTGCCGACCACTTGCTGGAGAATCACCGCCATCTTTTCTTCTTCGAGCCGGTAAGGCGTTGCGCGCACGTAGGCCTTGGCGTGGCGGCTGAATGTCGACGCATAAACGCGACGAATGGCCTCGCTCAGCGCGGTGAGACGGGCATCGGGATCGGCTTGCAAATCTGGTTGCTGGTTGCCGAGCATGAAAGTTTTATAGACGCCAGTGAAGGGTTGGTATTGCGAATCCTCGAGCAGGCTGGAAGAGCGCACGGCTAGCGGGTATTTCACCTCGGCTAAGAACGCCTTCAAATTTTCGTTGAGAGCGTTTGAGAGCGGAGCGGCGAGAAATTTGCGATGAATCTCGGCGTCATCTTCGCAATGCAGGGCAAAATCGAGAAGGTTGTTCTCGGAGATGAATTGATCGAAGACATCGGTGGCCAAAACTACGGCTGGAGGCACGGAGATGCGAACACCGGGAAAGCGGCGGGTGAGACGACTCTTGCGCAGTAGATGGCGCACAAAGGCCAGGCCGCGGGCTTTTCCGCCTAGCGACCCGGAGCCGATGCGCAGAAAACTTGATTCCGACGGCTGGAAAGTGTCGGCTTTAAAGTCGCCAATCAGGACTTCGCTTTGTTCGCGGCGATACTCATTGATCGATTCGATCAGATCACGGCGAAGATGTTCGGGGCTGGCAAAATCGGAGACTTTTCGCGGGCGCAGTTTCGCGGCGAGCGCGAACTCGGTGCGCGCCATTAGCCAGTGCGAGAAATGATTGCTCTGCGAATGGAAGACGATGCTCTCGGCGGGAACGGTCTGCAGCTGTTCTTCCAACTCGTTCATGTCTTTGGCGCGGCCGACCTCGCTGGAATCAGGCAGACGAAATACAAAGTCGCCAAAGCCAAATTGCTCGGTCAATATCTCGCGCAAATCTTTGAGTAGCGTAGGCGAACGCTTGCGCAAAAAAGAATAGCCCTCGGCATGAGCGCGCGGGCGGAACTCGGTGCGGCTGGTTTGCAAAACCACGGGCGCGTCGGGCACGAGACTCTTCACCATGTGCGCCAGTTCGAAGCCAGCCTCTGGACTGAGTTTACCCTCCCAGGGAAACTCGACGTCCGAGACCAGGCCGAAGAGATAGTTGCGATATTCCTGCACCAGGCTGGCGGCGTCTTCAAAATCGGAACTCAGCAGAATTCTCGGCCGCGCCTGCATGCGCACAAGTTTGTGCGCGACGTTGATGCCCTCCTGAATCACGCGCCGCGACTGTTTGATCAGCTCGGTATAGATAACGGGCAAGAACGCGGAGTAGTAGCGAATGTTGTCTTCGACCACGAGCAGCACGGGAACGCCCATGGCGTGCGTGTCGTGGAGGACGTTGCGCTTGTCCTCGATATATTTGACGATCGCAATCAGAATGCGAGCATTGCCTTGCCAGAGGAAGATTCGTTCGATATCGGTGACTGGATTGCGCGCGACGAAATTCTTGATCTCGCGATGGTCGTAGCCGAGCACGACGACCGGAACATCGAGCCCGGCTCTCTTGATTTCACTCGCCAACTGCGCAGCATTCATGTCGCCGACGGTGAGGTTGGTGACGATCAGGTTGAATTGGCGTGAGCGAGCGAGTTCGGCCGCTTCCGCGCAGGAGTTGACGTGAGTGATTCCGGGAACGTGCTCGGGACTGAGATCGAGCGATTGATCAATGAGCAATTCGTTGAGCCGGCCGTCTTCGCGCAGGATGAACGAATCGTAGAGGCTCGAAACCAGAAGGATGTTATGCACCTTGAAGGGCATCAGATTTTCGAAGCCTTCAAAACGCTCTTCCGCGTCGGTAATGAAGTCGGGCTCGGCCACGCGACGCAGGTTCATGGGGATATCGTAGCCCATGTATTGATGGAGATGCGCGGGCAAGTTTAGATTCTCGGTGAGTTTACGGCTGGCGCCCGTCACACCCCGATGTGTCGGACATCACAGATGGCGGTAATTCCCAGTGTTGTACTAACAGTGGAGGGCGCTACCGTGTGTCTGGCGATTCCGGGGAAGATTTTGGAGATTCAGGAGCAGGGGCCGTTGCGCGCCGCTCGTGTGCAGTTTGGCGGTATCGTGCGCCAGGTTTCACTGAACTTCGTGCCTGAGGCGGGATTGGGCGACTATGTGATGGTGCACGTCGGCTTCGCGATCAGCCGTATCGATGCGGCCGAGGCGGAACGGACTTACAAAGTCTTGGAAGAGATGGGGGAGTTGGAGGCCGAATTGCCTCCGGCAGAGGCGTGATAGCTGGAACGCGCGTTGTTCGCTGTTCGCTTTTCGCTTCGGTAAATTGAGCGATGTACCAACAGCGAATCGCGAGCGACGAAGAGCGTTCCCGAACAAGCGTAAGTAAGTCGACTGATTCCGTGGCGTTCGCGCTGCGTTTAAAGCATGAAATATCTCGACGAATATCGTGATCATCGCATTGCGCGCGGTTTGGCTACGGAGATTGCGCAGTCAACGACTCAGCCGTGGGTGCTGATGGAGATTTGCGGTGGCCAGACGCACACCATCATGCGTTATGGTTTGGACGAGTTGCTGCCGCGCGAGATTGAAATCGTGCACGGGCCGGGATGTCCGGTGTGCGTAACGCCACTTGAGACTGTCGACAAGGCGATTGCGCTGGCGCTGCGGCCGGACGTCATTTTAGTTTCTTACGGAGATATGCTGCGGGTACCGGGGTCGCATTCTGATCTGTTTCGGGCGAAGGCGCAGGGCGCGGATGTTCGCATTGCATACTCGCCAATGGAAGCGGTGAAGATTGCACGCGCGAATCCTGAGCGTAAAGTCGTATTTCTCGCGATTGGATTCGAGACCACGGCGCCGGCGAATGCTATGGCTGCCTGGCAAGCGCGGAGTGAAGGGCTAACCAATTTTTCTTTGCTGGTGTCCCATGTGCTGGTGCCGCCGGCGATCCGCGCCTTGATGGTTTCGCAGACCAACCGCGTGCAGGGTTTTATTGCGCCGGGGCATGTATGCACGGTGATGGGATGCGCGGAGTACGAGTCGCTGGTGCGCGATTTTCGCGTACCGATCGTGGTGGGAGGATTCGAGCCGGTAGATATTTTGGCAGCCGTTCTCATGCTGGTGCGTCAACTGGAAGCTGGAGAGGCGCGGCTGGAGAATCAATATGTGCGCTCGGTCAGCTATCAGGGAAATCTCCCGGCGCAGCAACTAGTGGGCGAGGTATTTGAAATTGGCGATCAGAAGTGGCGTGGAATCGGGATGATTCCGCAGAGTGGATTGCGGCTGCGCGAAGAGTACGCGGCGTTTGATGCGAATCGCGTTTTTGATTTGGGCGAGATGAGCGTGGACGAGCCCGCAGAGTGCATCAGCGCGCGGGTTTTGCAGGGGTTGAAGAAGCCTACGGATTGCGCCGCGTTTGGCATGCGCTGCACGCCGGAGAATCCGTTGGGAGCGCCGATGGTTTCAACCGAGGGAGCATGCGCGGCGTATTACCACTATCGGCGGCATGCGGTTGTAAAACAGGAGAAACTGTGTCAGCAATCACTTCAGGCGAAATAAAATTCGAGCTTAGTTGCCCTACACCGCTTCCGGCTAGGGATACGATTCTGTTGGGGCACGGCAGCGGCGGCAAGCTGAGCGCTGAGTTGATTCGCGACATTTTTCTGCCGGCGTTTGAGAATCCAGTGCTGGCGCGTTTGGATGATCAGGCGATCGTCAACGTGAACGGGCAGCGACTCGCGATTACTACCGATTCTTTCGTGGTCAAGCCGCTGTTTTTTCCGGGCGGCGATATTGGCTCGCTCGCAGTGCATGGGACGGTGAACGATCTGGCTATGGGCGGCGCCACGCCGCTATTTCTAAGCGCCGCTTTCATTATCGAAGAAGGCTTCTCGATGGAGGAATTGCGGCGTGTCGTGAATTCACTGAGGCGAGCGGCGTCAGACGCGGGCGTAAATGTGGTAACTGGCGATACGAAGGTCGTCGAAAAAGGTAAGGGCGACGGGCTGTTCATCAACACTACAGGAATTGGGCTCGTGCCGCCGGGCATCGATCTTTCGGCCGACCGCGCGCGTCCTGGCGATAAAGTGATTTTGAGTGGATCGATTGGCGATCACGGCATCGCGATTCTGGCGCAGCGCGAGGGGCTGGAATTCGAAACGCAGATCCAGAGTGACAGCGCGGCTTTGCACACGCTGGTGGCGCGGATGTTGGGCGTGAGTTGCGGCATTCGCTGTATGCGCGATCCGACGCGCGGCGGTGTCTCCAGCACGCTGAATGAAATTGCGGAGCGCTCGCAGGTTGGGATTGAAATCGAGGAGAGTTCGCTTCCGATCCATGAAGAGGTTCGGGGCGCTTGCGAGCTACTGGGGCTGGATCCTCTTTATGTGGCGAATGAAGGCAAGCTAATCGCAATCGTCGCGCCCGAAGCTGCCAGCGCGGTATTGACGGCAATGAGATGCCATCCGCTGGGGGCGGAAGCGCGGATTATCGGCACGGTCAAGAAAGAGGACGCGGGTCTGCTGACAATGCGAACACCGCTGGGTACGACACGAGTCGTGGATATGCTCGCTGGCGATCAGTTGCCGCGCATTTGCTAGAGATTTATGCACGAGATGGGGATTGCGAGTTCGGTGCTGGAGGCGGTTCGAACTGAGATGCGCCGCTATCCGGAATCTTATCCGTGCAAGGTCGGCGTACGGATTGGCGAGATGGCGGCGATCGATCCGGAGGCGTTGCGTTTTTGTTTTGAGGCGATGATTCTTGATACCGATCTGGCATCGATCGAGTTGGCGATTGAGGTCTGCCCGCGTCGCCATCGCTGTTTGGCTTGCGGACATGAGTTTGTTGTGCACGACTACGATTGCAGCTGCCCGAAATGCTCAAGCCTCGGGACGACATGCATCAGTGGCGATGAGTTAGAACTGGCCTACCTGGAGGTGGAGCAGTATGGATCGAGTACCGTTGGAGCGAAAAGTACTTAGCGAGAACGACCGCATTGCGGCAGAGTTGCGCGCGCGCTTTCAGGAGCACAATGTTTTGTGCCTGAATATCATCAGTTCTCCGGGGTCGGGCAAGACAAGCCTGCTGGAGCGCACGCTCGAGACCTTGCCGCGGCATGATCGCGTGGCTGTATTGACGGGCGATATCCAAACGGAAAACGATGCGAACCGGCTCAAACGATTTCTTTTTCCGGTAAAGCAGATCACGACCGGCGGCACCTGCCACCTCGATGCGCGCATGATCGAGCGGCACCTGGCGGATTGGCCGCTCGAAGATCTCGATCTTCTCTTCATTGAAAACGTGGGCAACCTGGTTTGCCCGTCCAGTTACGATCTCGGAGAAGCGGCAAAGGTCGTGGTGTTGAGCGTGACCGAAGGCGAAGACAAGCCTCTGAAATACCCCTCGATATTTTTCAAGTCCGACTTGATGGTGTTAAGTAAGATCGACTTGCTTCCTTACGTGCCATTTGATATGAACGCGGCGGCGGAGAATGCGCGGAAAGTTCATCCGGGGATGGAGATTGTGAAGGTGTCTTGCCTCACGGGCAACGGTCTGCACGAATGGATGACCTGGCTAGAGCAGCGGCGCAGCGCGCATAAATCGCCGGTGGAGGCTGTAAGCTAATGGCCTATGGAGGTTCGACGCCGGATCGAAGTCTCGGGCATTGTGCAGGGCGTCGGATTCCGTCCCTACATTTATCGCTTGGCGACGAGCAGGCATCTTAGTGGCACGATTCGCAATACTTCTGCCGGAGTTACCATTGAGATTCAGGGCGCGGCCGAGACCGTCCAGGATTTCGTTGAACACTTGCCCACCGATGCGCCGCCTCTGGCGCGGATTACCAGCTTCACCGTTAGTGAAGTCGCCTGCAACGGTGACAGCGACTTCCGCATTATTCATAGCCGCGAGGGCGAAGAAGTTCGCACGCTGATTTCTCCGGACGTCGCGATCTGTGCCGACTGCCTGCGCGAAATGTTCGACGCCAATGATCGGCGCTATCGTTATCCATTTATTAACTGCACGAATTGCGGGCCGCGCTTCACCATCATTCGCGACATTCCTTACGACCGGCCAAGCACGTCCATGGCCGTGTTTCCTATGTGCGCGGCTTGTCTTGCGGAGTATGAGAATCCGCTCGACCGGCGCTTCCACGCGCAACCCAACGCTTGTTGGGATTGCGGACCGCGCGTGGAGCTTTGGGATAAATCGGGGCAGCGAATGGAGTGCGACGATCCGATTGCCGAAGTCGCTTCCAGTCTGCGTACGGGCTTGGTCGTTGCGGTCAAGGGGTTGGGAGGATTTCATCTAGCCGTGGATGCTACAAATGCCGAGGCAGTCGCTTTACTGCGGCAGCGGAAACGTCGAGTAGAGAAGCCGTTTGCAGTGATGGTTCCGGACGTTGTGGCGGCGGGCGAAATCTGCGAGTTGGATTACGCGGCTCGCGCGGCGTTGCAGTCAATTCAGCGGCCGATTGTTTTGCTGCCGAAGAAAATGCGGACAGGCGACGACCCTCGGCGCTCCACAATTCCTGAAAAGGTTGCGCCTTTCAATCGCTACCTGGGAGTTTTTCTGCCCTACACGCCGCTTCATTATCTGCTGCTTGCAGCCGGAGAGTTCAAGGCTCTGGTGATGACCAGCGGCAACCTGAGCGAGGAGCCAATCGCAATCGACAATCGCGAGGCGGTCAATCGGTTGAGCGGGCTTGCCGATCAGTTTCTAGTGCACAACCGCGACATTTTACTTCGCTGCGACGATTCGGTAGTGCGAGTTGCGGGGGGAGTGGCGCGGCAGTTGCGGCGTTCGCGCGGATTTGTTCCCGTGCCAGTCTTTCTCAAGGACGAGCAGCCTTCGGTGCTGGCCGTGGGCGGCGAACTAAAGAACACGATCTGTCTGATTAAAGGAAAGAATGCTTTCCTCAGCCAACACGTTGGAGATTTGGAAAACCCCGAGAGTTTTAAGTTTTTTCATGAGGCGATCGAGCATCTGGAACGGATTCTTGAGATCCGGCCGGAGGTCATTGCCTACGATCTTCATCCCGATTATTTCTCGACACAATGGGCATTGAAGCAAAGCGGTGTGAAGTTGGTCGGCGTGCAGCATCATCACGCGCATACTGCCAGTTGCATGGCCGAGAATCACCTTGAGGGCCGGGTGATTGGATTCGCTCTCGATGGCACCGGCTACGGCACCGACGGAAAGATTTGGGGCGGCGAGGTGCTGATTGCCGGCTATGAAGGTTTCGAGCGCGCCGCTCATTTTGAATATATGCCCCTGCCCGGCGGGGCGACTGCGATCCGTGAGCCTTGGCGGATGGCGGTGAGTTATCTGGCGCATCATTTTGGGCGCGAGTTCTTAGAGATGGATTTCATGAAGTCGGACACTTCGTTCGCGCGGGAGATAGATCGGACGAAGGTGAACTTTCTTCTGGGCATGATCGAAAAGGGTGTGAACTCGCCGCTTACTTCGAGTTGCGGGCGGCTATTCGACGCGGTCGCGGCGCTGGTGGGAATCCGGCAGCAGGTCAACTATGAAGCGCAGGCTGCGATTGAATTGGAGATGGCGATGACGCTCTCCGAGATCGGATTGTCAGAAGAAGCGAGTTTCTATCCGATGAAGCTTTTGCCGGAGAACGACCGCTGGCTCATCAGCACGCGCCCGCTGTTTGATGCGCTGATTCATGATCTCGACAGCAACGTTTCGTCGGCGACGATCAGCAGGCGCTTTCACAATGCGCTGGTGGAGTGTTTCGTCGAATTGGCAGCGCTTCTGCGAAGGAAAAATGATCTCAACCGCGTCTGCCTGAGCGGCGGGACATTTCACAACATCTACCTATCGCAGCAGCTCGAAGCGCGGTTAGTGCAGGCTGGATTTGAGGTGTTTACGCAGAAAGAAGTGCCCGCGGGAGATGGCGGGTTGAGCTTGGGACAGGCGTTAGTCGGAGCTGCTAAATCACAGATATAGGACGAGCATATACAACGCCTTACTTATTGTATAATGTAAGACATGAAAGATAATTGTACTACTTTGACCTCCAAGGGCCAACTGGTAATTCCGGTAGAACTTCGCCGCAAACATAAGATTAAAGCGGGCACCAAGATCCAATTGTTGGAAGATCAATTCGGCCGCATTGTGTTGCAACCACTCACCGAAGATTACATCGACAAGGTAATGGGCATGCTGGCGGACGGTCCGGACCTGCTGGCCAGTTGGGAAAAGGAACATCGGGAAGAGGGCAAGCACGATAAATGAGAACCTACGTGCTTGATGCCAGCGCGCTGCTCGCTTTTCTTCAGAAGACTCCAGGTGCTTATAGGGTCAGGGAACTGCTAAAAGAAGCCCAGCAAGAGCGCGTGAAAGTACTGATGTCAGCGGTGAATTTCGGGGAAGTGTATGGCAGGATTCTGCGCGAATACGGCTTCGAGCCAACTCTTACGATTATGCAAGCGGTGAAACCATTGGCAATTGAGATGGTGGACGCAACACCGCAGAGGGCATGCAAAGCCGCGGATGTTAAGGCCCAACATAAGCTTTATTACGCCGATAGTTTTGCGGCGGCGCTGGCGATTGAACACAAGGCTACGCTAGTTACCAGCGACAATGATTTCCGCAAACTCGGCCGCGGTTTTCCGGTTATCTGGCTGAAGAACTGAGTAGGCTACTTAGCTAATGCAGGCTCCACCGCTTCGGTAGCCCACCAAGTGCCGAGGTCCTCAGGATGCTCGCGGTGCCAATAGCTGATGCCCAGGCGATCGAGTTCATTCAAGACTTCTGCGATCGCCTCTTCTAACGACGCTTGCACTGGCTGGCTCAGGGTGCAGCCTGGCTCGAAGGACTCGCCTTTAATTCCTACGAGGAGTAGGTCAGCGGGCGCGACTCCGAATAACTCGGCGCTCAGCATGGCATCGACGAGGGCGGGCGAGTGCGGATCCATGCGAACCGCGGGGCGTATGCGCATGACGTCTTCTTTGCGGTAGCGCAACACCGTTCCGGCGTCTGCATCCGTATTGACGGAATCGATCAGGATGACGGCATCGTTGGCGGTGAGCTGATCGATCAGGTCGAGGGCCGGGGTCCCCAGGTCGGCGACTTCTACGCCCTCTTCGAATGCGTAGTGAGCGGCCAGAAGCCGCGCGACATACGGCCCGACGCCGTCATCCCCCAGCAAGACGTTTCCGATTCCGCCAATTAATACTTTTTTCATCGCAGCCTTTTACAGCACTTTCACTTTCGCAATTTGCTGGCCCGATGGATCGAAAGTGTGACACGCGCATGCCATGCAGGGATCGAAGGAGTGAATGGTTCGCAAGACCTCCAACGGTTCCTCGGGGCGGGCCAGCGGCGTGTGCAGCAACGACGCTTCATACGGGCCGTGCGCGCCGGAGGCGTCGCGCGGGCTGGCATTCCAAGTCGAGGGAACGACAGCCTGGTAGTTCTTTATCTTTCCGTCCTTGACAACGATCCAGTGTGACAGGGTGCCGCGCGGCGCTTCGTGAGTTCCAACGCCTTCTTGTTCTCCGCTGGGAAATTCGGGCGGGTTATGGACTGAGTAATCTCCCTGACCAATGTTATCAATGAGCAATTGCAGATGCTTCTGCGCCAGCTCGCCTAACATCGCGCAGCGAATGGCGCGCGCGCCGTGGCGGCCAAGGGTCGATTCGAGCATCGCGGGAGTCGCCTGCACGCCGGCTACGGCCGAGATCTTCTCGAGCGCTAGGCCGGCATATTTCTTAGTTAGAGGATGACCTTGCGCGAACCCTACCAGCACTTGCGCCAGCGGACCAACCTGCATGGGTGCGCCGTTGAAGCGCGGCGCCTTGACCCACGAGTATTTCTGGTCGCCGTTCCAGCCGGTGAAGTCGGGATCGGTGACTCCCTTATAAGGATGAAGCGGTTTGTCGCCGTGATAGTAGGCGTGGGCTACATCTTCGCTGACGCCATCGCGAAAATCCTTGTCGGCTGCGGTCTCGAACGAATGCACGCCGGCGATATTTCCATTCATGATGTAGCCGCCGGGCAGATCGTAGGATGTAGAGGCGCTGTCGAGCGGTAGGTCAGGGACGGCGAGATAATTATTGACGCCCTTGCCGATCTTGAACCACTCGGGATACATGCCGGCTACGGCACAAACATCGACAAAATAAACTTCGTTGACGAACCGAACAACCTGGCCCAACAGCTCGCGAATCATCTCCAGCTTGTCCATGTCGAGGGCGCTGGTGCTGTCTAAATCGATGGCATTGGCTACGCCACCGACGGTCAGGTTCTGAATGTGCGGAGTCTTGCCCCCGAGGATGCCGACCACCTGAAGAGCTTTGCGCTGATATTCGAGCGCTTGCACGTAGTGCGTGAAGGCTAGAAGGTTAACTTCGGGCGAGAGATGCATCGCCGGATGGCCCCAGTAGCCATTCATGAAGATGCCAAGCTGGCCGCTGGCGGCGACGGCTTTCACGCGGTCCTGCGCGGCCTTGAATTCAGTCTTCGAATTGCGCGTCCAGGGCGAGAGGCTTTCGGCCAACTTGGCGGTCGCGACGGGATCGGCCTTCGGAATCTGCAAAATGTCGACCCAGTCGAGCGCGGATAGTTGATAGAAGTGGACGATGTGATCATGCAATGCGTGCGCAATCAGAATGAGATTGCGGATGTACTGGGCGTTGATCGGCACCTGGACCTTCAACGCGTCTTCGACCGAACGAACGCTCGCCATCGCGTGCACGGTGGTGCAGACGCCGCAGAAACGTTGCGTGAAGAGCCACGCATCGCGCGGATCGCGACCTTTGAGAATGTTCTCGATGCCGCGCCACATGGTGCAGGAAGCCCATGCGTTACTGACTGCGTTGTTGTCGACTTCGACGTCGATGCGAAGGTGGCCTTCGATTCTGGTGATGGGATCGATCGTGATTCGGTTTGCCATGATACCTGCTTTTAGTGGGATTTCTTGTCGGACAACGACAGCTCGTTGTGGCCGAAGAATCCGAGATATTTATTCCGGCTGATGGCCGGTTTGCGAGCCTTGTAATATGCGGCCATATTGCGCCACTCCTGGTTAGAAGCGGGCAGAATAGCGAGTAATTTGACCATCACGAGAAAGATCGCGATGCCGATGGAAGCGAAGCCGAGCGCGATCAGGATTTCGATGGCGGACGGAAAATACATCGTGTGTGGGCCAGGCATATACGCCAAAGTCGTAGGGCTGAAGCGATAGAGCATGCCGCCGAGTGAACTAAGGGCGTAGCCGACAAACATGGTTTGTCTTTTGTGAGTCTTGAGAGATTGCAGAAGCAGCCAGCCGCCATAAGCAATCAGTAATGTCTCCGTCCAGAAAATGCCGGCGTAGCGGGTGAAGTGGAAGGCGGTAAATAGCGATCCGCGGAATAAGAGGTCGAGGTTGCGGATGGCGAGCCAGCCGAAAATTGTCCAGGCGGAGATGCGGGCGGCTTCGTCAAGAACTTCCATGTCCATTGCACGCTTCCAGATAAGGCAACACAGCATCGTGGTTCCGGCGACGCACCCGAACGACATGAAAGTGGCTGCGCCCACATACAGCAGAGGAAGAAACGGCGTCTGCCACAAGGGATGAACTCGCTGCCCTGCCAGCAGCATCAGGGCGCCCAGCGACGACTGGTGCATCGCGGGCAGCAAGTAAGCGGCGGCAGCGATGATGGGAAAAAATTTGTGGAGAGCGTGCTCGACGCGCTCTATGGCAGGCTGCCAGCTAACGTTGACATGCCAGAGCCGCTCCAGGATCGGAGGAATGTTTTCCAGGAAGAGGGGGATGGAGGCATACACCGACATGCAGATGGCAATCTCCGCCATCGGCGAATGTATGTTCCAATGCCAGGGCAAAACGACCCAGTAGAAATTCCAGGGCCGGCCGACATCGACGCCCAACAGGCAAAGGCCGCAAGCATAGGCCAACATGCTGGTGAGCAGGGCCATTCGCATCAGCGGAAATAAGCGCTTGCGGCCGAATACCCAGGCAAAAACTCCCACCGCGAAGGCTCCCGAGCCCCACGCCGTCAGCACTACCACGTTGAACGTCTTCCAGATTCCCCAGCCGAATTTGTCGTTCATGCCGCTGGCTGGACCGAGGCCAACGACTTCACGGTAGACGGTTAGGAAAAGCGACAATACGGCTAAGCCGGCCAGAGCGAGAAAGATCGGCGTGATCACGGAGACGCCATAGACTGGCACCGCTCGCTCCCAGCGCGGCTTATTGTCGGCGGCCGGCGGCTTACTTCCACCGAACGGCACGTTAGATAGGGTTGCAGTGCTCATAATTGCGCCCTCATAATTGCGCCCTCAGTCCGGTCTCTTTTTCTTGCTCGTGCGCTTCCTGCTCGTAGCCCTTCAGGTTCTTGCGAATCACCGTCACCAGGCCGGCATACAAAACGGCGGGCAGCGCGAAGTAGGAATAAATGCGTTTCTGCCAGCGCAGGGTTGAGGACGGGCCGGAGTCCGGTCCGATCTCGGGCAAGCCAAGTTTCTCGAAGGGAACACGAGATAGATAAAGAGCCTGCGTGCCGCCGTTCTCGGTCTCTCCGTAGACGCGATCCTGATAGTAGCGGCCAGGATTGTTCTTGATGCGGCGCTTGGCTTCGAGCAGCAATTCCGACCGCGTCCCAAAAATCACCGCGCTGGTAGGACATACGCTGGTGCAACCAGGCTTCAATCCCTTGGCCAGACGATGGCTGCACAACTCGCACTTGGTAATGACGGGATTGAATCCCAGCCACTGAAAGCGCGGTACGGAGTAGGGGCAGGCGATCGTGCAATAGCGGCAGCCGATGCACTTGCTGCCATCCCAGTGAACGATGCCGTCGTCCTTATCTTTATAGAGAGCTTCAAAGGGACAACCGGCGACGCACCCCGGATCGAAACATTGCATGCACTGGCGTTTCACGAAAGATGAAGGCGAGCCATCCGCCGGTTTGTAGAGCTTGATGATGTTGCGGGTGAAAACGTTGAGATCGGCGGGCGCCTGATGCAGTCCGTCGCGGCTGATATCGGGCGGTGTGTTGTTCGCCGCGTTACAAGCGGATTCGCAGGCCTTGCAGCCGATGCACAGGCTGGCATCATAGAACAGACTGAGCGGCTCGGTAGGAACCGTGAGTTCCTCCGCCTGAAGCGTTTGGGTGCCGACGGTCATGGCGACGGCCACCGGCACTCCGGCCTTGCCGATATTCGTGATCAGTTCTCGCCGAGTGATCGCCACATTAGACCTCTTTCCGGTCAGATTTCTTGTCGAGCTGTTTCTCGGCCTGACCAGCTTCGATTCGTTCCGCGCCAGCCTCCTGGCTGCTTGTGAAGCGTTGCGAGTAGACGTAGGTAGCGCCGCCGAGCCCTCCGGCCACCGCGCCAACTAATGCTGCTGCGCCGATGCTGACGCCGCCGATCGGACTGTAAATTGGTGGGTAATTGTCTGGCGGAGTGGCAAGGTGAATGGGCACGGTTTCGAATGTTCCCAGTTTCCAGACCACGTCTTTCTCGGTGCAGCCCACGCACGGGATGCCGGCTCCGATCGGCCAGCAATCGGCGATCTCGTTGAAGTGGCGCGTCGCGCACGCAGCATGAGTAACCGGTCCCTTGCAGCCGAGCTTATACAGGCACCATCCTTTGCGGTGACCTTCGTCGCCAAATGCGGTGGCAAAACGGCCAGCATCGAAGTGGGCGCGACGGGGGCAGTTCTCGTGGATGACGCGCTCGTAGGCGAACTTCGGGCGACCCTGATCGTCCAAGGCTGGTAACTTGCCCATGGTGACGTATTCGAGAACTACGCCGAGCAGGTTGTAAGGATTGGGAGGGCAGCCGGGAAGATTGACGACCGGCTTGTCGGTGATGATGGAATCGACTCCGACGGCGCCGGTGGGATTCGGATCGGCGGATGGCACTCCGCCCCATGATGCGCAGGAACCGATGGCGATCACCGCTGCCGACTTGGCTGCGACTTCGCGCAGCACCTGAACGGCCGGCTTGCTGCCCAGTTGCATGTAATTGCCGTCTTCCTTCATCGGAATCGAGCCTTCGACGACGAGCACAAATTTGCCCTCGTTTTCGGCGATGGCGGAGCGCAGAGCCGCTTCGGCCTGCACGCCCGAGGCGGCCATCAAAGTCTCGTGATAATCGAGGGAGATGACGTCAAGGATGAGGTGCGCAACGTCGGGAGCGGACGTGCGCAGCAAGGTCTCGGTGCATCCGGTGCAGTCCTGGAAATGAAGCCAGATCACGGATGGGCGCTTGATCTTGCCGATGGCGGCGGCGACCTGGAGGACCGACTTCTTGCTTGTGAGCGACAAGCCAACGGGCGCGGTCGCGATCAGCATGCCGCACAGCTGGACGAAATTTCTGCGGGAGACTCCGCTCGCCTTCAGGTGTTCTGCAATGGTTGGACGCTTGGACATTTGTGCCTTCCTGAGCACGGCATTACCCAGTTCCCGGTGGCCGGAAGAACTCTGCTGCGTTCCGATTTGGGTTTCGTGCCGAATCGCGGGACGCTGGAAAGAGCTGCGAGGAAAGCTGGACAAAGCGCGCTTGAAGATGTATTAAGACCAATTAGGCATTGCTGATGCGCGGCTGCCGTTTTCTCTCGTTTTCCCCTGCATCCTTGTAGTTCCGACATCACCAACCGTTATCTGGGCACTACGATACTGTTATCGCTGCCGGGCGTGGTTTGGGTCAGTGACCTGAATCACTCATATCGGTGATTACTTGGAAAGTGGCGGAATGGCAGGAAATATTTTGGAGTATGGGGACAGAATCGAACAGGCGAGGGCGGACAGCAGCCCTTCAACCTTTGCCATTTTCGCGGCGCGGGCTTTAGCTGCGCACCGACTCAGCATGAAACTTCTTGGCCGAGAGAACACCGATCGCCAGGAAAATCGCCATGACAATAAGTTGAGCGACGAGGAATGGCGGCTCCTTCTGAGTGGGAGCGAGCGCGTGCGCCGCCGGGACCTTCATAAAAATCTGCGCCACAAACACGAACACATTCAGGTAGAGCGCCAGCACGGCTCAGACAACGTAGATCCGCCGACACGGGCCGGCCATGTGAAGCGGGTAGCGGGCGACGATGGCTATCGCGAGGGCGATCAGCGAAATGATGCCGACCACGTGCGAGGGCGGAAGGCGCACGAATGGGAAGAGGAATCCGGTTACGCTGGTTAGGACCGTGGTGAGCAAGAAGATCGCGGTCGCGCCGTCAAATCTTTTGCCGGAAAGCAGGCCGTAGACGACGAGCAGGCCCGAGGCGATCCCTATCACGCTCAACAATACGTGCAAAGCAGTGAATGTCGATTCGGTCATACCCAAGATGGTTGTCGCTAGGGTTGTTGCGCTTGAGAGCGTCATGGCTGAAATCATGTGGCTGCCCTCTTCGAGGCGGAATTGTACTTGCGGGCCGAGAAAATTTCCACCTCCCGATTCATATGGAAATACACGACTTAGCCGTGGGAACTCCGCGGACCGGCCCGGAGTCTAAGTAGGTAGCGGCAAGGCCGTCCGCCCATTCAGCATGAATTAAAGATTCCCGCCGCTCGGGCACGAGTGACTTTATAATGGAGGGCAACGCCACCGTGGCGGGAGCTACTACATTGGGCGATCTTGCCAGCGCTATCGGAGCCCGTACCGAGGAATCGGCCGTCATCGCTGCCTTGAAGGCAGGATCGGAAGAGGCCTACGCGTGGTTGATTGGCGAGTTTCACCAGCCCATCTACAGCGTCGTCTACCGCATCGTGAATGACCCTTCGGACGCGGCCGATACCACGCAAGATGTTTTTTTGAAAGTTTTTCGCGGGATGAAGCATTTTCACGGCGAGTCGAGCCTGAAGACTTGGATCTACCGCATCGCGCTGCACGAAGCGGCCAATCGCCGGCGCTGGTGGTTCCGTCACAAGGCGCAGGAAACGCCGATCGATCCTGCGGCCAGTGGTGAGTGCGAGTTTTCGGGGGACGATCACCTGGTCGATAAAGGCGAGTCGCCATTTGAAAAGTTCGCGCACACGGAGGTGCAGGCCGCCGTGGAGCAGGCTCTGCAACAGGTGCCGGAGCCATATCACACGGCCTTGATCCTGCGCGATCTGGAAGATATGTCGTATGAAGAGATCGCGGAAGTGCTGGCGATTTCGCTGGGCACGGTGAAGTCGCGGATCACGAGGGGACGCGATGCACTGCGCCAGAGATTAGCGGGATATGTTCGAGAGGTTGGTCCGGAATTAGGACTGCTTTCACCGGACGATGACCGAGACGAAAAACAAAAGAAGGGCGCGACCCAGACTTCGCGAGACAGTTCTCGGGAAAGATCGCGCGGTGGGAGAGAGATTGAGGTGACACCGTGAAGTGCACTGAGATCAGGAAGCTGTTTTCGCCATATCTCGATGGCCGGGTGAGCGGCGCGGAGATGCGCACGGTCGCGCGCCACGTGGAGCAGTGCTCCGCTTGCGAGCGGGAATATGCCGCGATGCAGCGCACGCAGCAACTGTTATCCGAGCTGGGAACGAAAAAAGCTCCGGCGGACCTGGCGCTGAAGTTGCGGCTGGCGATTTCGCGCGAGGCCGCACAGTCGCGGCGTCCTCGATTTGAAGGCATACTGGTGCGCCTGGAAAATGCTCTTAACGCTTTCATGGTTCCGGCGACGGCAGGGCTGGTAAGCGCGATATTGTTTTTTGGGCTGCTGCTCGGCTTCTTCGCCTTGCCTGCCGAACTGCGGGCGAGCAGTGGAGACGTTCCGCTGATGCTCTATACCGGACCACAGCTCGATCAGTCGGCCTTCGGCACTTCGCTTGGCAACATGGGTGACGATGCGGTGGTGGTCGAAGCATACGTCGATGCCAATGGCCGCGTCGAAGATTACCGCATTCTGTCGCAACCGGATGAGGCCAAGGCGGTGCTGCCGCAATTGAAGAACCTGCTGATCTTTACGACCTTCCATCCCGCGCTTTCGATGGGACGGCCGACCGCGGGTACGGCGGTGCTGTCGTTTTCGAAGATCAGCGTTAAGGGTTAACCCTGCCTCATACTTCCGCACCTGAGTGCTACTACGTGCTTTCGAGCACCGAATGGCATTCGTTCTCTAATAAGGCCAACAGCTGGTCCATGTGTTCGGTACGCGTGCGAAAGTTTACCGGGTTAATTCGAAACCACGCCTTCCCTTTCAGTTCAGTAGTCGAAATCCAGAATTTGCCGCTCGATTCAACTCGCCGCGCAACCTCGGCATGTAACTCCTTGGATCGCGGCTCATCCGATTCGGCGCCACGATATCGAATGCAGATTGCCGACATCGGCGGATCGCTTGCCGCTTCGAACTCGGAATGCTTGGCGACCATGGAATATAGGTGCTTCGCCTGGCGAACATTGTTGTCGATCCACTCGCCGATCTGGCTCGCTCCGTAACGCTTAAAGCTCATCCACACTTTCAGTCCGCGAAAGCGCCTCGACTGCTCGAAGCTGTGAACGTAATACTGATATCGTTCGTTGGCGCGGTCGAGCTCATCTGTGAGATAAGACGGCTTCATCCCGAAAGACGCTGTCAGCCGGCGATCATCCTTAACCAGAATCGCTCCTGCATCGAGCGGCGCATAGAACCATTTGTGCGGATCGATGGTGATTGAGTCGGCCAGTTCCAGGCCCTGGTCGCGCATCGGCCATGCGTGGGAGAGCAGCATGCCGCCTCCGTAGGCCGCGTCGGCGTGGAGCCACATTCCTTCGCGATCGGCAATCTTTCGCAGCGCGCGGATCGGATCGACCGCGCCAGTGTTGGTAGTGCCGGAGATTCCTACGATGCACAGGGGACGGATACCACGCTTATGATCCTCCGAAATGGCCACCTCAAGCGCATCGAGCCGCACCCGGAATTCGGCGTCGGTCGGCAGCGCGCGTAGCGCTGTTCGTCCAAGTCCTACCGCGTCGACAGCCTTATCCACCGACACATGCCGCTCTTCGGAGGCATAGACTGCCCAACGATCTTGCACTCCATCTTGTTGTATGCGATCGCCCGAGACTGCGTCGCGGGCCAGCTTGAGGCCAACAAAGTTGGCCATCATGCCGCCGCTGGTGAGGTTGCCCCCGGCCTTGTCGTCGTAACCGGCGAGGTCGGTAAGCCAGCGGACGGTTCGCCGCTCCATGGCGACCGCGGCTGGGCCAATCGTATAGGCTCCGATATTTTGGTTGAGGGCGGAACAGATGAAATCCGCAATGATGCCGACGGGGTTAGGCGACGGCGTGATGAGGCCCATGTATCCGGGGTGTCCAACATGCGTGCAATACGGTAGAAGCTTTTCTTCCAGTTCTGCCAGCACTTTTTCGGGAGGGCTGGAATCCTGCGGCAGTGGCTCCGCAAAAAACTGCGTGAGCGTGCTCGGCTCCACGTTCGGAAACACGGGTTTTTCTTCGATATGTTCGAGGTATTCGGCCAGCATATCCACCACGCGGTGGCCAAGTTCGCGAAATTCTCCGGGGTTCATAGGTCCGCCTGATTTTGTAGTCGCATCCAACCTCAAAAAACAGGATACCTTGTACCTCAGATTTTGCGTTTCAGATCCGCCTTACCCGACACTCCCCTTCCCTGTTTGACCGCGAATTAACCAGTTCGTACACTAAGTTGATCTGTCTATGCCCGAATTTCGCAGGGAGTGCCGAACGAATTTCCGAAGGACAATCCTGCGTTGCTTTCGACTCGCGTTTGCTCTTAGCCTCTTAGCGGCGTCGGGCTGGGCGCAAAACTCTCCGCAGGTATCGCTTGAAACCAACGAAACGCTGTTCACGGTACTGACCGCTATCAATACGTGCGGCTACGACCAGGAATTGAGCGTTTCCGATCCGCTGCGCACGCAGATCCGCTCGGAGGTCGCCAAGGCGGTCGAGAATACAGACAAGGCTCAGGATGTGATCGGTCCGATGTGCTTGTTCTACCGCCAGCATCAGTCCCCAGACCCTTCCCACGATTTATCCCACTATGTTTCTCTGGCGCTCTATCTGGGAGAGCCGCCGGCCTTTGCGCTCAAAGCAAGAGAGGCGGAATTGCCTCCCGATGCGGAAGTGGTGGTGGGGATATTGCCGCTGATGCAGGCTTTTTATGAAAAGATTGGGCTGCACGCCATCTGGGAAAAACACCGCGCTCGCTATGCGGAACTGCTCGATATCTATCACCAGCCGCTGGCGAAGATGACCTTCGACACGGAGATATATCTGAAACTGGCATCGGCGGGCTACCTTGGACGTCAGTTCACCGTCTATCTGGATGCGCTGGGCGCGCCGGGACAGACCAACGCGCGCAACTATGCGGAAAATTACTATGTCGTGATTTCACCGACTCCGGGGACTGCGATCAAGTTGCAGCAGATTCGGCACACGTATCTGCATTATCTGCTCGATCCGCTGGCGCTGAAAAATGGTGGGGCATTCGGGCGTCTGGAACCGTTGCTCGCGGCGGTCGACAGCGCACCACTGGATGAGACGTTCAAGAGCAATATCTCGCTGCTGGTGAATGAATGCCTGATCCGGGCGATTGAACAGCGCATGGCGAAGATTCCGGAGGCGGAGCGCGCACACGCTGTCGACGAAGCGGTCGACGAAGGTTATATTTTGACGCGTTATTTCTACGATGCATTGGGCCGGTTCGAACAGGATCCCTCGGGCATGCGCAGCGCTTATACTGACCTGCTCGGCAACATTGAAGTCGGAAAAGAAATGAAGCGTGCGGCACAGATCCAGTTTGTAAGCCAGGCGTCGCCCGAAGTCTTGCGCCAAGCGCGTCCGCAGAATGACAATCTGCTGCTGAAGGCGGAACGGCGCCTGGCGGCTGGCGATCCAGAAGGGGCGCAGAAATTGGCGCAAAAGGCGCTCGACGAACAGGCCGGCGATTCCGGACGGGCGCTCTTTATTCTGGCGGAAGTTGCTACCGCGAATCGCGACATCGACGGCGCGCGATCCTATTTTGAGCGAGCGCTGCAGTCCGCGCATGAGCCAAAGCTGATTGCATGGTCTCATATCTATCTAGGGCGCATTTATGATTTGAAAGAGAATCGGGACGCGGCGCTCGACCAATATCGTGCGGCACTGAGCGCAGCAGATGCCGAGGGAGCAGCCCTTCCCGAGGCGAAGCTGGCGGCACAGCGGGGGCTGGATAAGCCGTATGAGCCTCCGGTGGCGAAGCAGCCGCACTAGGTTTAGCCGCATCGTTAAACTGACTTGTTAATAAATTTTGCATTATGGGAGACAGCATGAAGCGCAGAGGAGTGATTCCAGTTTTACTGATTCGGGGAATATTGAGTTTCGCGGTTTGGGCCGGCGCCGAAGCCAGCGGACAAGCGGCGCCGCAGAATGCGCCCCCCGCAGGCCCGACGACTGCAGCGCCAGGCGCAACGCCCGCAGTCAAGCGTCCTCCGCAACTTAAGAGCAAGCCGGAACAGGATGCCTATAACGCGGCGGCGGCGAATACCGATCCAGCTGGATTGGAAAAGGCAGCCGACGATTTTGCCACCAAGTTTCCGGACAGCGAAGTTCGCGTGCTGCTCTATGAACAGGGGATGCGCCTTTACCAGAATGCCAATAATGCCGACAAGACCGACGCCATGGGCCGGAAGGTCCTCAGCCTTGATTCCGACAATCCCGAGGCGCTGGTTACAGTCGCCGAGGTCGTTGCCGAGAGGACGCGCGATTCCGATATTGACAAAGATCAGCGTTATGCCGAAGCCATGACGATGGCGAAGAAAGCCACTGAGACGGTAGACACCGATATAAGCATCCCGGCGAACACGCCTCAACCCCAGATCGACAAATACAAAGGGCTCTTGCGCTCGAACGCCTATTCGATTCTTGGAACCATTGAGTTCAAGAAAGACAATTTCGCAGCCGCGCAGGAGGATTTGCAGAAGTCGATCGACGTCTATCCCAGCGAACCGGATCCCGTCGTCGTTCTGCGCCTGGCGCTGGCGCTCGATAAACAGCAAAAATATCCGGAAGCGCTCAAGGTGGCGAATCGCGCCGTAGAGCTGACGCAGGACAACACGACGGTGGGCACGCCGGCGCGGCGCGAGCGAGAACGCTTGCAACAACTGACGGGCGCTGCCCCGCCAGCAACGCCGGCGCAGACTCCACCAAAAAACTAGTTGGAATCCTAGTTGGAATCAATGAGGCGCTAAATCATCGAGGTAGCGAAGCATTGCCGTAAGCCTCCCGTGCCTTAATGATCCGTAGCCTCAACTTCCCTTTTGTGATGAAGTCACGCGAAACCATGGCGCTTGAAGAAAGTCTGGGCTACCGCTTCCAGCGCCCCGAGCTGCTGGAGCAGGCGCTCACTCACAGTTCGCAAGCGCGCGAAGTAGAGGCGCTGGCTGGGAGCAGCGCTCCGGCCGTCGTCGGTTCGTTCCGGGGCGATAACGAAATACTTGAGTTTCTCGGCGACGCCGTGCTCGGCCTGGTGACGAGCGAGGCGCTGTTCCACCGCTTCCCTCAGTTTCAGGAAGGCCATCTATCAAAGTTGCGCGCGCACCTAGTTGGGCAGCGGCATTTGCTGCGTGTGGCCGAGCATCTCCAGATTGGCCATTACATGCGCCTCGGCCGCGGTGAAGAAAAAAGCGGCGGCCGCAATAAGGCGAGCCTGCTGGTGGACTCGCTGGAAGCGATTTTAGCCGCACTCTACCTCGACGGCGGCTGGACCGTGGCGCGAGACTTCATCTTGCGCGAGATCGTTGAGCCCGAACTGGCTCACATGAAATTGGAGACCAGCGCGATTCCGGTGATGGATTTCAAGTCCGCATTGCAGGAGGCACTCCAAGCCAGAGGCGGTCCGCAGCCGGTTTATGCGCTCGTCAAAGAAGAAGGCCCCGAACACAAGAAGACGTTTACGGTCGAGGTGAGGCTGCCGGAAGCAGATTCGGCTGATCGAGAATTCGGGCAATTCGTCAGCCGCGCGCAAGGCGCGACCAAGAAACGCGCTGAGCAGGAAGCGGCGCGACAAGCGCTGGAGCACCTGTCCACTGTACCTCGAACAAAGATCATGGATGACCGCAAGAGCGGTAGCGTAACCTAGAAGCGCTTCTTTCAACTCCACGTGACGGTAGAATAACTAGTACGCGCTTTATGTCGTGGGGCGAGAAGATTTCGGCGGGGGATTGGCCCGCGACCATTCAGTCGGTCGCGGGAACAATTGTCATCGCCGTTTTTGTGGTGACGTTTCTAGTCCAAGCGTTCACCATTCCTTCGGAATCCATGGAGCGGACGCTGCTGGTCGGCGACTATCTGCTGGTGGATAAATTCTGCTACGGCGGCGCCACCGGCTGGAACCGTCTTCTCCCCTATCGCAACGTAAAACGCGGCGACGTCATCGTCTTCCATTATCCGGTGAATCCGGCGCAGGACTTTGTGAAGCGCGTGGTCGCTTTGCCCGGAGACCGCCTGCGTCTCATCAACAAGCGCGTCTACGTCAATGGTATTCCGTTGATCGAACCCTATGTGCAGTACAACACCACCCTGCGCAATTTCTATCGCGACGATTTTCCGCGCACCGATTCTCCCGACTACGGGGTGGAGGCGAAATGGTGGAAAGAGATGCCGAAACTGGTCGAAGACCGGCAGTTGATTATTCCCGAGGGGCATTATTTTGTGCTGGGCGATAATCGCGATGACAGCCAGGACAGCCGCTATTGGGGATTCGTGCCGCGCGAAAATATTATCGGACGGCCGCTTCTGATTTACTGGTCGGCGGGCAATTTAAATAATGATCTGCCCGGATCGCCGACCGTCGGTGATAGGCTTTATCATCTGGCCTACGCGGTGACCCATTTGTTCCAGATCACACGCTGGGGAAGAACTTTCAGGCTGGTGCGGTAAGAGTCATCTATCGACTAACGACTTAACACAAAAAATTGGATGGCCAATGTGCCGAAGCAAGAAGAAGTCGTAGCCAACAAGAACGCTAACAACGATAACGAAGCGCCCGTGGAGGGAAAACCGCGGGAGACTACCGTGGAATTCCTGGCTTCGCTGGCCGGAGTGCTGGTCACCGGGCTATTCATCATCACCTTTGTTCTGCAGGCGTTTGAGATTCCCTCCAGTTCGATGGAGGACACGCTCCTGATCGGCGATCACGTATTCGTAAATCGGGAGCAGTTCGCGACGCCAACGCGCTGGATGGGGCCGTTGATGCCCTATCGTGACATTCGCCACGGCGACATCGTCGTGTTTCTGTCTCCGGCGGAGCATGGGCTGTTCGTCGTGAAGCGCATCATCGGAATTCCTGGCGACCGTATTCACTTGCGCAATGGAGTCGTTTATCGCAACGGAAAAAAGCTCGATGAGCCGTACGTTCAATACAAGGGTGATCCGGGCGATCCCAAGTGCGGCCGATGCCCGTATCGCATGAATTTCCCGGCGGTTGCGCCCTCGCCTGTCGACCAACTCGCCGATTACTGGCAGTTTTCGCTCCCGCAATATATTCAGGGCGAAGATCTGGTGGTGCCGCCCGACAGTTACTTTGGCATGGGTGACAATCGCGATGTGAGTTACGACAGCCGCTACTGGGGATTCATTCCGCGAAAGAACGTGATCGGCCGCCCCATGTTCATCTACTGGTCGTTTATCACGCCAGCTGATCAATACGAGATGCGTAGTGTTAGTGACCGGTTGGGCTTCATGGCGCACATCATCATTCACTTCTTGGATCAAACCCGCTGGTCGCGGACCCTCAAACTGGTACGCTGAGAGGAGATTTTCCGATACGTATGCCGACTACAACGATAACGAAGAACTTGCCGACAAAAGAGCCAGCCGTCAAGCAGCAACCGCGCGAAACGCCGGTGGAATTCTTCGTCTCGCTGGCCGAGTTGTTTGTCATTGTTCTTTTCATCATGACGTTTGTACTGCAGAATTTTGAGATTCCCTCCAGTTCGATGGAGGATACTTTGCTGATCGGCGACCACGTCGTCGTGAACCGCGAGCAGTTCGCGCCGCCGACGCGCTGGATGGGACCACTGCTGCCCTATCGCGATCTACATCGCGACGATATTGCTGTGTTCTTGTCGCCCGAACAACCGGGCCTGTTTCTCGTGAAACGGATCATCGGCATTCCCGGCGACCGCATTCACTTGCGCGACGATGTCGTCTACCGCAATGGCGAGAGACTGGTTGAGCCGTTCGTCCGCCACAAGCGGCAGCACAATCCCTATACCGATAATTTTCCATCGGTTGCGCCATCGGAGATGTACGGCGTGCGCAACGAAAAATGGGCGCAGGAATTGCCTTCGCACATCGTTGGAGACGACATCGTCGTGCCGCCGGACAGCTACTTCGCCATGGGCGACAACCGAGACGTGAGCTACGACAGCCGCTTCTGGGGCTTTCTTCCTCGGAAAAATCTGATTGGCCGGCCCATGTACATCTATTGGTCATTTAACACTCCACCCGATAGCACTCATGGGCTGGCATCTCTGCCCTACACCATCATTCACTTCTTCGACGAGACGCGCTGGTCGCGAACTTTCCGGGCAGTTCGGTGAAAAGTGCAGTGAAAAGTGCAGTGCAAAGTGCAGTGAAAGGTGCCGTGAACTTGCCGCGATCCAGATTTCTGCGATCCAAACGCGGCGTTGCCGTCCTCGCAATTCTCCTGCTGGTTCTGTTCCTCTTCCGGCCCGCCGTTTATCACTTGCGCACCCGGATCGCCAACTCCATCGGCAGAGCGCTCGGACGACGGATCACATTGGAGAACGTACGTTTGCGTGTGTTGCCGCGGCCTGGCTTCGATCTCGAAGGGCTTGTGATTTACGACGCACCCGCATTCAGCGCCGAGCCGATGATTCGCGCTGAGGAAGTTTCGGCGGCTATACGGCTCACTTCCCTGCTGCGCGGCCGACTTGAGATCGCGACACTCAGCGCTACCGAGCCCAGCATCAATCTGGTGCGCAACGAGCAGGGCCGATGGAACCTGGCAAGCCTCATCGAACGCAACGCGCAGATTCCCGCCGCTCCGACCGCCAAGCGGGCTTCTGAGCGGCGTCCGGCTTTCCCTTATCTCGAAGCGACCGGCGCGCGCATCAATTTCAAGATCGGGCAAACCAAGAAATCCTACGCGCTGATGGACGCCGACGTGGCGCTTTGGCAGGAGTCGGAAAATTCCTGGGGCGCTCGCCTTAAAGCCGCGCCGGTGCGCACGGATTTCCATCTCACAGACACCGGCATCGTCCAGGTCAATGCCACGTGGCAGCGCGCTCCGACCTTGCGTTTGACCCCGCTGCAACTCGCGGTGCAATGGCATTATGGGCAACTCGGACAAATCACACAGTTGCTTAGCGGAAAAGATCGCGGATGGCGCGGTGGATTAAATTTCACGGCAAACATTTCCGGCACTCCCGAAGCGCTGCAGATCAAGAGCCAAGCGAGCATTGAAGATCTTCGCCGCTACGATATTGTCGGTACCGAAAGTGTGCGCCTGGCCAGCGGTTGCTCGGGAGAATACAACGCGATGACCAGCGAACTTGCTGATCTCCTGTGTGACTCTCCGATCGGTGGCGGCAGGGTGCGCCTCCGTGGAGTGCTTTCTTTGGCATCGGAATCGCCCACCTACGATCTAACTTTGGACGTTGCGAAAGTGCCGCTGACTTCGGTGGCGCGATTGCTGCGCCAGGCGAAAAAACAGATTCCATCCGACCTCACAGCCAGCGGATTGCTGAATGCTGAGTTCAGTGCCAAACGTCACACCCACCAAACGGCGAATGATGCCTCGTCGCTTTTCCCCCCAGATGCGTGGACCGGGAGTGGATCGGCGACCAATGTAATTCTGTCGTCAAATGCGAGGCACGATGTGATTGCGCTCGGCACGATTCCACTGGCCCTGGTCGCGAACGATGCGGGCCCACCCACGGTGATGTCCGCGAAGACGGTGACGAATCTCTTGCGGACAAGAAGATATCTGGCGCCGCAAAAGAACTCGGAGGTGAGTGACCATCGACTTCAGCTTGGCCCGTCAACCCTTGCCGTGAATGGATCCGCACCGCTGAGCGCCGACGGATGGATCTCAACCTCCGGGTACCTGTTCTCCTTGCGCGGCGATGACGAACTCCAAGACCTGTTTCGCCTGGAGCGCGTTCTGGGCCTGCCCGTAGCCCACCCGGCCGCCGAGGGTTCCGCAAAGTTGAATGTGAGCATTTCCGGCGCCTGGCAAGGGTTCGCGCCTGCATCAACGCTCGGAACTGTGCAATTGCGAAACGTGCGGGCGGAGACGCGGGGCTTGAATACGCCGATTCAGATCAGCGCAGCGAGTATTTCCCTTACCGCAGACGCGCTATCGATGCAGAAGATTTCCGCGCGAACCGGAAACACCCATTGGAGTGGTGGCGTTACAGCGCCCCGACATTGCGTTATGGCCAACACTGCGGCTGACAATTCTTTCGGCACAGGCCCGGGAGTTGTTCCCAACTGCATCTTCCAGTTTGATCTCACGGCGGATCAGCTTTCGGCCGCCGACCTCGCCGAATGGTTCACTCCGCACCCGGCCAAACATCCGTGGTATCGCATCTTGAATTCCAGTTCCGACTCGATCGACGCGCCTGGTAGTTCGCCGCTGCTCGCAGTGCAGGCACAGGGCAACTTGCATATCGGCCGATTCGCATTGAAGAAGGTCATTGCCACACAGATTGCAACCCATGTGGATGTGGATCGCGGCAAGATCGCGCTAACGATGCTGCGAGCGCAAATGCTGCAAGGCACTCACCAGGGCAACTGGACCATCGATGTTTCGAATCGCGGGATTTCGGATCATGCCGTATTGAATCAGGCGGCCGCATCTCGCGATGCGTCCATGCTGGGGATCAGGTACCACGGCACCGGCACTCTGCGCGACATTTCATTGCCGCAGGTGGCAACAGTAATGAATGACGACTGGATTACAGGAATGGCCGACGGGACGTTCGACGTAGATGGATCCTCCGACAGTTTCCGTGCCCTGTTAACTAGCTCCGTCGGCACGTTGCAATTCGTAATGCGCAATGGAACCTTTCCGCATATCGATCTTCCCGAATCGCCAGCACCTTTTCCCGTCCATCGTTTCAGCGGAGACCTGCGCTTGAAAAAAGGCGAGTGGGAACTTTCGAGCGGAAAACTGGAATCGCGTGACGGCATTTATCAGGTGAGCGGGACAGCTTCCGCAAGCCAGAACTGCGATTTCCTGCTGACGCGCGGCGACGATCGATCGTGGGAACTAACCGGCACGCTCACCGCTCCCAGCGTCGCGCCAGCGAATGGGGCCGTTGCCAAACGCGCCGAAGCGACTGCCGACAAACCGCAGGATTAGCTGTCTTCCAGAGACTTACCTCGCGCTACTTTAAGGCGCGGCAGCCTGCTGCATATCGTCAGTTTCTAATCCTCGGATGGCCGATTAGTGTGCCAAGAAGAATCCAGAGGCCAAGGGCGAGCCATTCCCAGACCGAAAAGTGTCCTGGAACCAAGGGGACGAACTTCATCAGCATCATCGCCAAGCCGACCAATGCGCCTAACAGAGCGATCAAGCGGTCGGCCATGCGTGGTTTCATCCACAAATAAGCGGAGCACACCGCCAACCATCCGCTTGCGGAAGCTACCGATCCGACCTCCGAGATCGGGACCAGAATGGCGCTGCCGAGAAACATACACAGTGCGGTAGCGAGGCCAACCGCAGTGACGGCGGTTGCTGGCGTTTGATTGAGAGGGTGCACGCTAGCGAGTCGGGTGTCGACTAACCCGCGACGTCCCATCGCGAACAACAAGCGGCTAGCGGCGACGAAATTCCCGTTGAAGACCTTGAACAGCGATAGCAGCGCGGCGCTAAGAACGATGCTCACAATCCAGCGCGAGCCGACAGCATCCTCGAAAGCTACGGCGGTCATGAACGGCGCACTCGTCAACGTGCGCCACGGCGCTACGAAGCCAACCGCCGCGATCACGATGATGTAGAACACGGCGCCGACGATGATTGCGGCGAAGATAGCGCGGGAGAATCCGCGCGAGCGAAATTCAGGACTCGCTTCTTCCGCGGCCTTGGTTACCGATTCATATCCTGTCATGTAATAAGGAACGATCTGCAGCACCAGCAAAATGGAGATGAAGGGCGTGTGGGTGAATAAAGGAGGGAAATTGGCGGGCGATCCGCGCGTGACGCCAATGGCGACGAATACGACGAAGAGCGCGAGCGTGCCGAATGTGCTCCAGTTCTGGAACGAGGCGCTCAGGCGGATACCGCGGTAATTCACCACTGTAACGAGCGCTGTGAGCGCTAGCCCAATCACTAGATGCGGCAGGTAAACTGGCTTTCCAGCCACGCGATATAACTCGATGGAATCGAGCGCAGGGAAAATATATCCGGCGATGCGGCCCACAGCTACGGCTTCCCAAGGACAGACGATGAAGTAGGCGAGCATCATCATCCATCCTGTGTAGAAGCTGACCGGGCGTGGGAAGACTTTCGCGGTGTATGCGACTTCGCCCGCAGCGTCGGGCATCGCGGTCACAAGTTTGCCATATACGTAACCGATGGGAAGCAGAAGAATGCTGCCGATGGCGAAGCCGAGAACTCCTCCGAGCGGTCCGCCGCGCAGCAGCCAATCGTCCATGACGACGAGCCAACCGACTCCAACCATCGTTCCCCAACCGAGAGAGAAATAGTCGGTGACGCGCAATTTGCGGGCGAGTTGCGTCATCGCGCGAGATTAATGCTTCGTTTTATTCGATCGGGGAGAATGGGCAGCGCAGACAGGAAAATCTTGAGTTGAGCGGAAAGCCCCGACAACTGAAAACTGACGACTGAGAACTGACAACTGATTTCAGGAAGCATGGGCGCGAATTATAGCTTATCGCGCCCTTGCTCACTTACTCAGGCGATGGCGAAGCGCGCGGTCTGACAATCCTTTGCGCGCAGGATACAGATTGCCTCTTTCAGGGACGAGATCTCAAAGACCGAGTTGAGATGCGTCGCTTCGAGCAGGCGGCGGAAGAAGACTGGCGGATTCACCAGCTTCATCGTCGCGCCATTGCGCACAGCCCAACGACGCACCAGCAGCAGCATTCCCAAGCCGCCAGCATCGAGGTGATCCACATTGGAAACATCGAGCACGAGCACGCGAACGCGATCCAGTTGCTCGATGCGTCGACGCAATTCGTCGAGCGCGGCGCCGCGCACCATGCGTCCAGAGCAGTTTACGACGGCTACGTCCTGCAGGCGTTCGACTTGAAATTCGAGTTCCACTTGTGCGTTCATAAAATCCATCCTCAACTCTCGTGTGTATTGATACGAGTTGCCCTTGAAAAAGTTCCCACGATTTTCGGTCTTAGCTTATAGACGTGGGAACGACATAAACGTCACCTCTTGCGCGCAAATCAACAGCGCTGAAATAATTTGGGCAAATGTTAAAAACACGTGAATTTACTGGGTAAGTTATAGATGTTATGTGGTTACAAGCCCGCTTCAATGCGGGATCTGGGATCGAGCAGATCGCGCAGCGCGTCGCCAATAAAGTTGAAAGCAAGCACTGCAAGCATCACGGTAAACGCCGGAAAGAGCACGAGATGCGGCGCGTCGAAAAGATGCGAGCGCGCGTCGTTGAGCATCGATCCCCAACTCGCAGTGGGCGGAGGAACGCCTAATCCCAAGAAACTCATCGTCGCTTCAGCGAGAACCGCGCCTGCCATTCCGATGGCCGCTTGCACAATCACGGGCTGAATAATGTTGGGCAAAATGTGGCGAGTGATGATGTGGAAATCTCCCGCGCCGAGAGCGCGCGCCGCTTCGACAAATTCGCGTTCGCGCACGGCCAGCACTTGCGCGCGCACCAGACGCGCGTAGCCGACCCATCCTCCGAGAGAGAGCGCGAGAATAAGGTTGAAAATTCCCGGACCGCGAAAGGCGACGAAAGCGATCGCGATGAGAATGCCGGGGAATGAAAGGAATGCGTTCATGACGACGACGTTCACGAAGCGGTCGATGCCTCCGCCGTAGTAGCCGGCGACGCTGCCGATGATGAGGCCGAGCCCGAGCGAGCCGACAACCACGCTGCTGCCGACAAAGAGCGAGATGCGCGCTCCCCAAATTAGGCGGGAGAGGATGTCGCGGCCAAGTTCATCGGTGCCGCACCAGTGCTGCGCTGTCGGAGATTGCAGGCGGTTCGGGAGGTCGATGTGCGCGGGATCTTGCGGAGAGATCCAGGGCGCGAAGATCGCGGAGAAGACGAAGATGGAGACGAGCACGACTCCAATGGCAGCCAGCGGATTGTGGCGCGCTATGCGCGGGAGCGAGATGGCGAGAGTGGACATCGGCGGCGACTTGGATCACTTATATAGAAAATGGATGGGAGGAGCAATTGTTACGTGATACCGCGGTTTGCTTCACTTTCATTTAGACTATTTACTAAATGATTATTAACGCTAGTTACTGCCCTCCCCCTCCCCCCGCAGCTAGCAGAATCAGAAGGTTAGGGAGAAATTTTTGACTTGGTCTTTGATTTCAAATGACTTAGAAGTAAAGTATTCCGAAATCAGCGAGTTGCGTCGATTTATCGCTAGATTCTACCAAGATTCATAGTTTTCGCGATTTTTCGAGGGCCGCTTGCTTGCTCAAATCAAGTAATCACCTGGTTAATAATCGGGCGTCTAGCGAGGATTTGCACACCTCTTCACCGTCCCTAATCCGCGTCATTGTCGCGCATTGCAGGATCGGGTGTCTGTGATGGCGCACACCGCGCGTTTGTGATGAAAAAGTCAATCGTCAGAGATGGGGCCTCAGCGGTCGGCAATGTACCTTTTGTGGTACACTCATTTTCAATTACGGTTGAGGATGAATGACCAAGAAGAATTTGGGATCGAGCATTGACGATTTCTTGAAGAAGGAAAACATCTTTGAGGAAGCGCAGGCGCAAGCGGTTAAAGAGGTCGTGGCCTGGCAATTGGCCAAGGCTATGAAGAAGAAAAAGATTTCCAAGGCGCGCATGGCAGTCTTGCTGAAGACGAGCCGTTCGCAAGTCGATCGCATTCTCGATCCGAAGCGCGATATTACGTTGGGGAGTTTGCAGCGGGCGGCGGCGCTAGTGGGGCAGCGGGTGGTGGTTGAGTTGGTGTGACGCTGTCGCGGCAGCCCACCTTCGCAAAGAATGGGAAGGATGGGGCACCCGGCAACCGCCATGCGAAAACGTGCGAGGAGATTTGTTTGAGCGATTTAGAACCAAAGACAATGGTTTGGACCTACTGCGGCATACGCAACGTTGAGCTCGACGCGGCCCATGCTCCCTTGGAATTAGGCTCGGGGTTCTGTTTGGCGAAGCCAAATGATGTTCTTCTGTCCGCAAGACACCGGTATTTCATGAGTGAGGAAGCATACAAAGAGGCTGAAGCCGTAAGTGCCTACTTGATTTACAAGAACGAGCATCCCGCCATTCAAGATGAGGGCTGGGATGAAAGTCTAGAGGTGTTTCAGGACGGCTTGATGGCACTTCAAATACTCAAGCCTGTGCGGACCTTGGGTTTCGTTTTTCAGGGCTCGGGAAAGAGTGGCGTCGCAAGCCTGAGTCCGGGACCGACACACCACCGACCACCGACCGACGGCGGCCAGTGGGCAAGTATGCGGCACTTCGACGGTCGCCTGCTTGGAGAGGTCTCGGATTTGATTCCCAAGATACGCCGGGTAATGCAGGGAACGAATGCGGAACACAGAAACTCAATTGTCCTGCTCCAACTGGGTCTTGAACACTCCCATCCGCTAATCGCTGGGCTCCTGTGCATCATGGGAATGGAAGCGAGATTCGACAGCTGTGATAGACATGACTTCAAGAAAACACTGTGCGCTTGCTTAGGAGCGTCAACTCTGGCGTTTCCTGATTGGAATTCTCCCAATTTTCCGCAACCGAAGTACACAGTTGAAGAACTAGCGATTCCGATGTACATGCTCCGAAGTAAGTTGGCGCACGGTGCTGACCTGCGAAAGGCAAGCGTCGATAAAAGCACGCCGGTTGACCTTACCAAGAAAGTCGATTTGATTCCAGAGCTAGAGCCAAGGGCCAACGCATATCTACTCAGCGAGGCTGCTGTTTATCTCCTCTGCCAAGTCTTACAAAAATGTGTCTAAACGTCGCTGAATGTGGGCGCTGGACTACCTGCAGCCAAACGGGAAGTTCGTTGCACAATTTGCAACGCCGATCCCACAAAAAAAACCAATATCCAGCAACACGACACAGCAAATCGAGTTTCTGAAAACATTCGCAAGTGCTCTGTTTATGAGGGCTGGATGGTGCATTGAGAATCTTCCGTCCTAGCTCATTGTCTGATCCGCGGGTTCACCGCCGAATACAGTAAGTCAGTCAGGAAATTCACCGCGACATAAGTCAACCCAATTGCCAGAATGCATCCTTGTACCAGATAGTAATCGCGGTTGGCTATGGCTTGGATGGTTAGGCGTCCGATGCCGGGCCAGGAGAAGATGGTTTCGGTTACGATTGTGCCCGCCAGGAGAGCGCCGAATTGCAAGCCTAGGACGGTCAGGATGGGGATCATGGCGTTGCGTAGGGCGTGGCGATAGACTACTGTGCGCTCGGGCAGGCCTTTGGCTCGGGCGGTGCGGATGTAGTCCTGGCCTAACTCCTCTAACATCGAAGTGCGCACCATGCGGGTTAGGATGGCGGCTAAGGCGCTGCCCATAGTGATGGCGGGTAAGACTAAGTGGGCCAAGCTGCCGGAACCGCTGACGGGAAGCCATCCTAACTGAATCGAGAAAAATAAGATCAGCACAGGACCTAACGCGAAGTTAGGGAACGACAGGCTGAAGAGACTTACTACACTTAGGGCGCGGTCATCCCATTGATTGCGTCTTTGGGCGGAGCGGACTCCGGCGGGAATCGCTAACACGATTGCGACTAATAAGGATGCCAGAGTTAGTTGTAAGGTGAAGGGATAGCGCTGGGCGATCAAGTTAGTAACTCCCTGATTGAAGCGCAGGGATTTTCCTAAGTCTCCATGTAACACGCCTCGCCAGTAGTTCAGGTATTGCTGGCCCAGCGGGACGTCGAGGCCGTAGGCGTGTCTTGCGGCTTGGATGTCTCCAGCAGCAGCGCCTTCGCCTAACATTTGTTGGATGGGGTCTCCGGGGACGAAGTGGATTAGCAGGAAGACGGTGGAGACTACCAGCCATATGACCGGGAGGGTGTAGAGCAGGCGGGATAGGATGTAGCGCGGCATATTACCTCAGCGGCTAAAGCCGCGTTCACGAGGCTGCAATTTCCGCAGCGCTAAAGCGCTGCGCCACCCAAAATCCATCAATCGCCTGCTTGCTCTACCGGTGCCGGCAGCGCTGAGGCCACTTGCGCCTTCGGCAGCGGCTCGATCCTGACGGTCGCGATGCGATGGCCGTCCATTTTTTCTACCACAAAACGGCGGCCTTCATAGTCGAAGGCCTCGCCGCCGGTGGGCATTTTTTGCAGGCGCGAGAGGACAAATCCGGCCAGAGTTTCGTAGCCTTCATCTTGGGGAAGCTGCATGTCGTATTGGGCTTCGAGATCGCGAATGTTGATGGCTCCGTCGAGAATTAGAGGCGCGTTCGCGTCGGTCGCGGCGGCCTGGGGCGGGGCGATATCGTACTCGTCTTGGAGTTCGCCAACTAGTTGTTCGAGGACATCTTCGACGCTAATCACTCCGGCGGTTGAGCCGAACTCGTCGACTACGACGGCTAGGTGGCGCTTGCGCTGCTGGAATTCGCTGAGCAGCTCCAGCAATGACTTGGTTTCGGGAACAACGAGAACGTCGTGCATGACCTGGCTGACTTTCATCTGAGAAATGCGTTGGACTCCTGCGGGTGGAGCTACGGCGGGGCCGAGGCGTTGGCGGGTCCAGCGCATGAGATCTTTGGCGTAGAGGACTCCGACGATGTGTTCGGGGCCGCGCTGGGGATCGTAGACGGGGACCCGCGAGTGCTGATCGTCGACCACGCGCGAGAGGGCCTCGTCGAGATTGAGGTCGGAGGGCAGAGAAAAAATTCTGGTGCGCGGGACCATCACCTGGCGGGCGGTGATGCTGTCGAGTTCGAGGGCGTTGAGCAGCATCTCTTCCTGCGCGGAAGAGAGCTGTCCGGAGTGGTGAGCGGCGGTGACGATGAGCTTGAGTTCGTCAGGAGAGTGGACGGAGCCATGCCGGATCTCGCGGGTGCCGAAGGCGCGGAGGACGAATCCAGCAACGCGGCTCATGCCGATGGTGAGCGGGCGCGTGATGGTCAGGAAGACGTCCATGGGCGCGGCGACGGCGAGGGCGACGCGCTCGGCGCGCTGCAGGGCAAGCGACTTGGGGACGAGCTCGCCGAGGATTACGTGCAGGCTGGTGATGGAGACAAAGGCGACGGTTACGGCAATGGCGTGCGCGTAGAGGATGGCGTGCGGGATCGCGCCGATCCAGGTTTCGAAGAGGCGCGCCAGCACGGGCTCGCCTAGCCAGCCTAGAGTGAGGCTGGTGACGGTGATTCCTAGTTGGACTCCGTTGACGACGCGCTGGAGTTGCTGATGGAGTTTGAGGACGGTGCGGGCGCCGGCGCGGTGAGATTCGATGAGCTGGAGGATGCGGGTTTCGCGGACGCTGACGAGCGCGAACTCGGCGGCGGCGAAGAAAGCATTGGCCGCTACCAGGAGCAGGATAACGAACACCCGCAGCAGCACGTACGCAATCATTGAAGTCTAATTCTAACATTCCAAAGGGATAGACAGGGAGGGATCAGGGGAAGGCAGTGAAGGTCGCAGGTCGCAGGTGAGAGGTGGCAAGGAGAGAATCGGGACGATCATTGGCCGTGAGTTTTCGATTTGGATCGCGGTACAATTGATTGATACACCCTTAATCGCCAGCGCGATTCGTGCTTTCTTTTTTCTCTCTCAGCGGTCTAACTATATACAGCGGGCAGAGTGGGATGGGTGCGGCAGTTGCGGGCGAATTTGGCCAGGAACTTCTTAGGAACTATTCTGAGGTTTCTTCCGTAACAACAGGTGAATGGCAGTTCTGAGATTTGAAATCAAGCAGGAGGCGGTCGTGGAAGGCAACGGCAATGGCAAGAGGAAACGGCGCAAACGAATCATCATCTGGAGTTCGATCGCAGCGATCGTTGTAATCCTGGTGGTGGCCGGGGCGCTGGCCGCATACAGCGGTGGCGTAAAGATCGACCCCTCGAAGCTGGCGAAGGTTGAAAAAGGCGACTTGGCGAAGAGCGTGGTGGCTACCGGCAAGATCGAGCCCATCACCAAGGTCGAGGTCAAGTCGAAGGCCAGCGGCATTGTGAAGAAACTCTACGTCGATTACGGCGACAAGGTGAAGAAAGGCCAGGTACTGGCGGAGCTTGATCGCGACGAGATTCAGGCGCGGGTCGATCAGGCGCGGGCGCAGTTGGAGGCTTCGACTGCGAGCTTGAATGGCACGCGCGCCGATCTGGAGCGAGCTAAGGTCGATGCGGAGGGTCCGGATGTTCCGCTGTTGAAACGCGCATATGAGCGCGCTGATGGGATGGCTAAGGACGGCGTGGTTTCGGCGTCCGCGCTCGACGACGCCGAGAAAAATTACAAAATGGCGTTGAACAAGCAGAACGTGTCTAAGGCGCAATTGCTGGTTTTGCAGGCCAAAATTGGTCAGGCCGAAGGGCAGATGGCGCAGGACCGAGCGAACCTCAAGCAACTGGAAGAGCAGCTTGGTTACACGACGATTGAATCTCCGCTGGATGGAATTGTGTTGTCGCGCGACGTGGAAATTGGCGATGCGGTGAGTTCGATTCTCGTGCTGGGCTCGACGGCTACGCTGGTGATGACGCTCGGCGACACCAGCGAAGTTTACGTCAAAGGCAAAGTGGACGAGAGCGATATTGGCAAGGTTTATCTCGGGCAACCGGCGCGCATAAAAGTTGAGTCGTTTAAGGACAAGACTTTCACGGGCAAGGTGACGAAGATTTCTCCGATGGGCGTGGAGAAAGATAACGTCACGACTTTTGAGGTGCGTGTGTCGATCAATAATCCTGAGGGCGTGCTCAAGGCGATGATGACGGCGAATGCCGAGATCATTCTCGAAGAGCATAAGGGCGTGCTGCAGATTCCGGAAGGCTCGATCATCTACGACAAGGATAAGAAGGCATCGGTCGAAGTGCCTGATCCGAAGGCGAAGGATGGCAAGAAGAAGCTGGCCGTCAATATTGGAATCTCGAATGGCGCCAAGACCGAGTTGTTGTCCGGACTGAAGGAAGGCGATCAGGTAGTGCTGCAGTAGGGCAGGTCAGAGGTCAGAGGTAAGATTGCAGAAGTAAGAATCGCTCTTTTCACCTCTGCAATCTTACCTCTGACCTCAGTTTGATGACAAACTCGATACGGGGTCAGGCCGCTATGAATAACTGTTCTCTTTTTCGGAGTCGATCGGTTCGCACGCTGATTTTTGTTGTGGCTACTTCGCTGGCAGGGTTCGCGTCGGTCATCGGAACCTTTGATCGGTCGTTTCAGGTGAGTGGGCCGGTCGACCTTGAAGTGCTAACTCGCTCGGGCGACATCATGGTACGAAATGGCGCTGCGGGTGCGGTTACGATTCATGCCAAGATTCAGTCGGGCAATTCGTGGTTCGGCGGCGACCACAAGGCGGAGGCGCAGGAGTTGCAAAGCAATCCGCCGATTCGGCAGAACGACAATAGCATCCGCATCGACTACGTGAACATCAACAACATTTCTATCGACTACGAGATCACCGTGCCTGAAGAAACCGCGATTCGCGCACACACCGGCAGCGGCAATCAGACGATTGAAGGGCTGAGGGGCAACATCGAACTGGAGAGCGGCTCGGGCGATCTGAGACTGGCGCGCCTCACCGGTGACATGCGCTTCCAGACGGGCTCGGGAAACGTGCGCGGCCGCGAGCTTGCCGGACCGGCGAAGGTCAAAGCGGGCAGCGGCGACATCGAGATCGAGGAAACGGGCGCGGGCGACATGGAGATTCGCACCGGCTCCGGCAACATCAACGTCAGCGGCATCAATGGCGGATTTCACGCCGAAGCGGGCAGTGGCGACATTCACGGCAAAGGCATTCCGAAAAATATGTGGAGCGTTCGCACCGGGTCAGGAAATGTGACTTTGAGTGTCCCACACGACACCGCTTTCGACGTCGATGTTTCTTCGAGTTCAGGAACGGTCACGCTGGGCCATCCCGTGACAACGACGGTGCAGGGCCGCATTCAGGAAATGAAGAAGAGCGTGGTGGGGAAGGTGCTCGGCGGCGGGCCGATGATCTCTGTGCATACCGGCTCGGGTGACGTTGCGGTCGACTAGCAGCTTAAGAGCATTAACCACCAAGGGCACTAAGGTCCACTAAGGAAGCCTTGATAGGATCGAGGCCAGCATTCTCAGGGCGATAGTGGTCGTTAGTGCTCTTCATGGTTCATGCGCTCGCTTGACGCGCCATCGTGTGACGTTTGATACTTCGTTTGGGGCTCCTAAAACTTTTCCTAAGCTCAAATGAGGTAGCGAATTGGCACATACCGCAATCATCACGCTTACTACTGATTTCGGACTCAACGATCATTTCATCGGCGCCATGAAAGGCGTCATGCTCGAGATTGCTCCTGACGCGCAGATCATCGACATCAGCCACGCGGTGCAGCCGTTCGATATTCTGGATGGCGCGCTGACCATTTCGCAGGCTTACTCCTACTACCCTTCCGGCACGGTGCATATGGTGATCGTTGATCCGGGCGTAGGAACAGCGCGGCGGCCGATTGTGTTGACTGGCGATCGCCATTTGTTTGTCGCTCCCGATAATGGCGTGCTTTCTCTGATTTATGCCCGGGAGGAGCGGCTCTCAGTCCGCCACATCACTGCTGAACATTATTTTTTGCAGCCGCGCAGCAACACTTTTCACGCGCGCGATATTTTCTCGCCGGTGGCGGCGAATCTTGCGAAGGGCGTCGCTGCCGATCGTTTTGGAGAAGAGATCACCGACTACGTGCGCTTTGGCGCTCCCCGCCCGAAGCCGGTGGATGAACGCACACTTCGCGGTGTGGTGCTGAAAGTCGATCGCTTTGGCAATCTGATCACTAACATTACGCCGCAAGATGCGCCGCAACTTTTCGGAATGGACCCGCCGGGATTCAAGATTGCGATCGGAGCGAAGGCTCCGGCAACGCGCATTTGCGCGAATTATGCGGAGGGAGCTCCCGGCGAAGTCTTCGGCATCCTGGGCAGCATGGGCTTTCTCGAAATCGCCGCCAATCGTGGATCAGCATTTCAACTGCTGGGAGCAGGCAAGGGCAGCGAAGTGAATGTGGTGATGGGATGAGGGGCAGCAATTAGCAATTAGCAGTTAGCAAGAGCGCTGTTGCTCTTGAGCTAACGGCTAAGTGCTAATTGCTAAATGCTGTTCTTCGGATGGACATAGCGATCCATCTCGGCTGTCCACTTCAGGAAGCGCCATAGGTCGCGGCGCTCCGTCCACAAGAATTCCCAGAATTCGAGGAATCCAATCTGCTTCATCTTGACGCCGGTGTAGGTCTCTATGCGCCATAGAAGATAGGGACTGCGCCACGGGGCGATACGATGGCCCCGTGTCGAGTTCCAGAGAAAGCGCAGCATTGGCCGCATCGCGTTTTAGTATAGCGGCCGTTACTTTGTAATGTCGATGCTGGCGCGGGTATTCTCCCACTCCAGGCGCATGGTGCATTTGCCGCCACCCTGTTCGAAAGCGATGCTGAAATTTTCGACGGGCGCGGATGTTTTCGATACGTGCATATCGAAGCGGCCCAACTCGTCGGCTTCGTACTTGTAGGGAATGCCCCACTCGGCGGTCTTTTTGTTGACGATTAACGTCCACTTGTCAGCGTTGGGAATAGTGAAGATGGTGTAGCTTCCGGCGGGTAGGGATTTGCCGCCAATCGTGACGTTTGTATCGGTGACGAACTTGGTCGCTTCATTGGCGCCGGTGCGCCAGATTTTGCCGTAGGGGACGAGCGCCTTGTCGTCCTCGGTGCCGAAAATCTTGCGTCCTTTTGCGCGCGGGCTGGAGTAGTCGACCTTGATGGTCTTGCCGTCGGAGAACTTGCACTCCGCGCTGGCCGCGGGACTGGGACGTTTGGAGTTGTCCATCTGGGCCGAGGCGACGGTTGCCGCCGCGACGACGGCCACTGCAATTAAAGCAAACTTCTTCATGATTTATTTCCTCCTGGAAATTAGCATTTGGCAACTTGGCCATTAGTATTTAGCAAAGCACTTCGAAGCCGCATGGCTCCAGTTCCACAGCGCCGGCTCAAGCCCCATTCGCCTGAGGCTTAATTCTTGAGCTAACGGCTAAGTGCTAAATGCTAACTGCTGGTTGTTGTCCGCCAAGAATTATACGCATATCCCCGTTACAATTTGTCTCATGGCAGTGTTCAACGAAAAGCAGGAAGAGCTGGAGCACTTCGAAATGCGCATGGGCGTGCCTCGCGGACGACTGGCCGTCACTATGGATCTGGTTACTGACGCGATGGCGCTGGTGGGGCAGCACGGCGTCTATTGCCAGAGCCAGCGCTGGCCGGGCAAGCCGGTGATGGATGTGCAATTGATCATGAAGAATCTGACGGACGCGAAAGAGCTGATCCAGAGTGTGATGGAAGAGTTGAAGCCAAAGGCTTGATCGGGGAGTGGGGTAGGCGCTCTGGCGAATACCAAACTTTTCGAAACGCAGAAACTTTCGACATAAAACCGAAGTTTGGTTCACCCCTGCTCAAGGGGCATTATCCAGGCGGGCGAAGACTTACAATCGAGAGTATGGAGCGCAAGATTTTCTGGGGGTCGATGACCTTGCTCGGAATACTCGCCGATCTGGTGCTGCCGCTGTGGTGGGCCGTGGGTGCGACCATTCCCATTATGTATTTCTCGTGGTGGATCGCGTACCGCAGCGGCTGGTTCGAATAAGCGATTGTGTTTTTCTACGTCGCCCTTGATAATTGCTGAGCCGCAATTCCAATCTCACAGGGGCAAAAATGAAAATCCAATGGAAGTTGGCAGCCGTACTGTGTCTGGTCTTCACCCTCGCAGTCGCTGGCATGGCCCAAACCATGGCAACCCCGGCGACAACGACCTTGACGCCCGAGGAGCGCGCCGCCGCGCTCAAAAATCTGCAGGCGACGCACGACGCCTTTCTGCAATCGATTGCCGGACTGTCGGACAGGCAATGGAGATTCAAGCCGGCGCCCGATCGCTGGTCGGTGGCTGAAGTTTCGGAACATATTGCGGTGTCCGAGTCCACAATCTTTGGGTTCGTCGAAACGAAGATCATGACGGCGCCCGCCGATCCGTCCAAGCGCGCCGAGGTGGCGGGCAAGGACGAGATTATTCTGACGAGGGTGCCGGACCGCAGCCATAAAGTGCAGGCGCCGGAATATCTGAAGCCAACGAATCGCTGGGCGACCGAGGCAGACGTCATCAAGGCCTTCGACGACAGCCGCAGGGCGACGATGGATTATGTGAGAACGACCAACGATGATCTGCGCGACCACTTCGGGCCGCATCCGGTGCTCGGTCCGCTCGATGCGTACCAGTGGATCCTGCTGATTTCGGCACACTCCGAGCGGCACACCAAGCAGATTGAAGAAGTGAAGGCGGACCCGAATTTTCCGAAGGATTAAGGAATTTCCGCTGGCAACTGGCAGAGAGGATTCGGCTTTGCTGGCACAGCATTGCTGCCTTGTCTCGATCCGATTCAAACTACGCCGCGTTTTCCCCCGGCACGGCCAGCGTGTTCCACCAGGCTCGCTGGATGAGCGGATGGGGATCCTCGCCAGCTCCGAAGAGCTGATAGTTTCTTTCGTGAAGCAACTTCGAGACCGCATCCGCATTCTTAGGATCTACTTCGCATAAGATCACGGGCCGGGCATTCTCCAGCAAGCGCACGGCGCCGCGAAGGACCTCCGCCTCATGCGACTCGACATCAATTTTGAGCACATTGGGAGCCGCAAAAAAATCGAGCAGCGAATCCAGAGTCACGGAAACGGTCGGCTGCAAATAGCGATGGCCTCCCGCCTGGGTTGAGCCGGAGATGCCATGCAGGTGATTCGAGGCGCGCGCCCGCTGCGCAATTTCCAGTTCGCTCACGCCCAGTCGGTTGGACGCAGACGCGCATAAGACTCTAACCGGGGCTGCTGCTAATTTCTTCTGGGCAATTTCGCGCGACGAGCGATCGATCAGATGAGAGAGCCAGATGTCAGGTTCAATCGCCAGCACAAAGCCGGAGGGCGTGGCCCTGGCAGCCGCGGAAAGCGCGAACAAACCGACGTTCGCACCCACGTCCCAGACAACCGACCCCGGCCGAACCAGTTCCCGCGCCATGCGGAGCAAATGCCCATCGACGCCGGACACGCCTGCCCAATGCCGCAGACCGGCCTCAGGAGTTACATAGAGCGGCAGGCGCTGGAAATCCCCTGGCAAATGCCGGCGCAAAACTACGCCTCGACTGAACCCTTCGGCCAGTCTCCGCAACTGTCGACCAAACATCATTCGTTAGGTTAGCTGATACTTCCCTGCCTCAATCGTCTTGAGCGCAATCTGTTGGCGCAGCGCGATCGTGTTGAAAGGCTCATGCTTGGCCAAACGGCGCACGATGGCCAACTGCGTGCGCAGCATGTCGCCTTCGGCCACGTCGGCAATTACTTTCTTCGCCGCCGCTTCGACTTTCTCCAGCGATTGGGTTAGATAGACGCGGGTCATGGCGATGGCTAGCGCTGCTGATGCCTCGCCTTTTTGTTCGACCATTTTTTGTGTGCGCAGCACGACCGATTCCATGGCGTAGATTTCGATCGTCATATCGGCGATCGCGCCCATCACTTCCTGCTGATCCTGAATCGCCTGCATATATTTCTGCGTGGCCGAACCAGCGACGAACAGGCCGAGCTTTTTCGCCTGCGCCACGAGTTTGCGCTCAGCGGCCAGCGCGCCTTCGATTTCGTCGCCGTTCGATGGGCCGCTCAGCACTTCATCCATCAACTTCTTGATCGCGGGCATCAGCGGCAACTGGCCGCTCATGGCGCGCTTCAAGAGGAAGCCGGTGATGATGAGGCGGTTGATTTCGTTCGTTCCCTCGAAGATGCGATTGATGCNNCGATCATCTCCGAGCCCCAGACTTTGAGGATCGAGCACTCGACCGCGTACTCCTCGATCGCTTTGCGTTGTTCTTTGGCGGCGTCGGGACTAGACGAGTCAATCTCGGACAGAAGAGCGTCCATCATTCCGACTGTGCGATAGACGAGCGACTCGCCGACGTAGATCAGCGTGGCCATGTTCGCGATCTTTTCGCGGACCAGGCCGAAATCGCTGATCGACTTGCCGAAGGCCTTGCGCTGCTTGGCGTATGCCACGGCGCTCTCGACCGACACGCGCGCTCCGCCGACGCACATCGCGCCGAGTTTGAAGCGTCCGATATTCAAGATGTTGAAAGCGATGATGTGCCCTTTGCCAATTTCGCCGAGAAGATTTTCGACCGGAACCTTGCAGTCGTTGA
>PKXQ01000041.1 GCA_003132405.1 Acidobacteriaceae bacterium
CCTGAGCGCAGCGAAGGACCTGCTTTCCCTCCTTTGACTCTTCCCGCCTAAGCTCTTCTCCGTGCCTCCGTGGTGAGGGCCCTACCGTTCACACTCTCGTAACAATCCTCCCGTATATTCTCCCCACATTTAGCGCCAGCGTTCCAGGCGCAGCCAATCCCAACCTTGGCGACCAAGAGGAGACTCTGAAATATGGCCACAGCACCGAACCCGGAAAGTTATGCCGAACTAACCGTGGCCCCAAGACCCGCGATCCACGACAAGCTCAGCAAGCGTCCCGGCAAAATCGGCATGATCGGCTTCGGCATCGTCCTGATCATCGGCGTCATCTACTCCGCCTTCCATCTCCTCACCGATCTCTCCACCGTCCACAGCGGATCGATCATGCCGTATGTTCTCCTCGGCATCGCCCTCCTCGTCGCCCTCGGCTTCGAGTTCGTCAACGGATTCCACGACACCGCCAACGCCGTCGCCACCGTCATCTACACCCACTCCCTCGAGCCGCACATCGCCGTCGTCTGGTCCGGCTTCTGGAATTTCCTAGGCGTTCTCACCTCCAGCGGCCTCGTCGCCTTCGGCATCATCTCTCTTCTCCCCGTAGAGCTCATCCTGCAAGTCGGCAGCAAAGCCGGCTTCGCCATGGTTTTCGCGCTGCTCGTCGCCGCCATCATCTGGAATCTCGGCACGTGGTATTTCGGTCTCCCCGCCTCCAGTTCTCACACTCTCATCGGCTCCATCATCGGAGTCGGCATCGCCAACCAACTCATGTCCCCGAAAACCGGCACCAGTGGCGTCGATTGGGGCCAAGCCACCAACATCGGCAAATCGCTGCTTCTGTCTCCGATCGTCGGATTCGTCTGCGCCTTCCCTCTTGCTCACCCTGATGAAGGCCGTCATCAAAAATCGCGCCCTCTACGAAGCTCCCGTAGGCACCGAGCCGCCGCCCTTCTGGATTCGCGCTCTGCTCCTGCTCACCTGCACCGGCGTCAGCTTCGCGCACGGCTCCAACGACGGCCAAAAAGGTATGGGCCTCATCATGCTGATTCTCGTCGGCACCGTGCCCACCGCCTACGCCCTCAACCACGCCATCACCCGTTCGCAATCCGATGACTTCATCGCCGTCTCGCAGCAAGCCGCCAACACGCTTTCCACCTACGTCAGCCCCAATGCCATCATCGGCGACGCTCGCGAAGAAGTCACCGACTACATTCGCACCAAGCAGTTCACGCCCAACACCATGCTCGCCCTGCGCCAACTGGTAAGTGATATCGGCAATGAAATCGCGCTCTACGGCGAGTTGGCAAGAATTCCCAACGACAAAGTGCGCAACTTCCGCAACGATATGTACGTCGCCAGCGAAGCACTGCGCCTGATGAAGAAAAATCAACTGCCCACGATCACTGCCAGCGATTGGGGAATCCTCGACAACTACAAAAAGCACGTCGACGCCTCCACCCGCTTCATTCCCGGATGGGTAAAAGTAGCCGTAGCCATGGCGCTAGGGCTAGGCACAATGATTGGTTGGAAAAGAATCGTAGTAACCGTAGGAGAAAAAATCGGCAAAGAACATCTCACCTACGGACAAGGCGCCGCCGCCGAGATTACCGCTATGTTCACCATCGGCGCCGCCGACTGGTTCGGCCTCCCGGTAAGCACTACCCACGTGCTTTCCTCAGGCATCGCCGGCACCATGGCCGCCAACCATTCCGGCCTGCAATGGTCCACCGTCCGCAACCTGGCAATGGCATGGGTTCTAACCCTCCCCATGTCGATGATGCTGGCAGGCTTCCTGTTCTGGGGATTTAGAAAAATGTTCTGATTTGTTGAGCTGATTTGTCGAACCGAGTGTGTTGAGATGAGGCGTTGAGCTTTTGGGTGGCGCAGCGCTTCAGCGCTGCGGTATCAGCTTTGCTTTGATTGCGCCTTCAGGCGCTGAGGTCCGACTCTCGACGAACAATCGACTTTCCGCAACTTCATACCACGTTCTGATTTTCAGATTCACCGCGCACACACTAAATGGCAGCAGGATGACGGAGCCTATTCCATATCTCCGCCCATAGGCACATAGCGAAATCTCTTCCCATCAAAGAACAGCGCCGAGCTCGTTCCCATATCGCCCGCCTCTTCCACGTAAATCGCTTCCACGGATCTCTTCTTAGTCTTGAACCTTCGCACCGACACCGTCCGGAACGGCAAATTCACAATCACATACTTCGACTTCGGAGTCTTATTCCGCCAAGCGCTCGCCCCCGCGCCCTCAATCACCAGCACCACCAGCCCGCGCTCCCGCGGATCGCCCGCACTGAACGTCGTCGTCATCCGCGGATCGCCATAACCAAAAAACTCGTCATAAGGATCGATCACCGCATAATTGTGCTCGCCCTGATCCAGCATCGGATTCTTACACCGCGCTGCAATCACGATGTCTTCCACGCCATCGCCATCCAGATCGCCGTATGCAACTCCAATCTCGGGCAACAACGTAAACTGATCGCCAAACTGTTGCTGCACAAATTCGTTGTCAACCTTGTGCGACACAGCCCGCTCAGCCGCAGCGGGCATCGATACAGCCGGAGCCTGCGACACAGCCGGAACCAAACCCACAAAACAGAACGCCAGGGCAAACAGCGAAGCAACAAAGAGCGAAGCAATAAACAAAGATACGTTTCTCATGCCCCTAATCTAATCCTGCTCCGTCACCCAAGGCAGGTAACGAAAGTCACCAGCAGGCCGGTGGGCGCAAGCTTGCCAATTACAAATTACAAATCACCAATTACAAATCTCCCCTGAAGTGCTCCCACCCCCCAGCCTTCAGCCGCCGAGCCTTCCCATCCGCCCCAACCAACCGCATCCCCGCAAATCGCCCCACTCGCCCAATAAAAGTCACCCGCACGCCGGCAATCTCCGCCGGAACCTCCGCCGCCGAAGTAAAAAGCAATTCGTAATCATCCCCGCCATGCAACGCCAACTCCAGCCCCACCGCCGCACCCCCAACCCACGCCAGGGGAATCGCCGCCGCATCAATCTCCGCCCCCACGCGACTCTCCTCGCAAATATGTCCGAGGTCAGTCGACAGCCCATCGCTCAAATCAATCATCGCCGAAGCCACTCCCCGTTCCCGCAACCATCGCCCCACCTCAATCCGAGCATGCGGCCGCGAATAACCAGAATCACGCCGCAAATTTCGAGGAAGAGGCTGCCGCAAATTCCCCACCCGCTTCGACTTTCGCAGCAGCCCCAACTCCGCCGCCGCCCCACCCAACTCCCCAGTCACATAAATCGCATCGCCCACCTTAGCTCCCGATCGCAAAACCGCCGTCCCCTTAGGTACCGAACCCACCACCACAATGTCCGCCTGTATCCCTCCCGCCGACTGCGCCGTGTCCCCACCCGCCAGCGAAATCCCAAATTCCTCAGCCAGCTCCAACAATCCCTTCAAAAATCGATCCACCCATTTCTGCGGAACATCGCCCGCCACCGCCAGCGACAAAAATGCCGCCAGCGGCTCGCCTCCCATCGCCGCAATATCGCTCAAACCGCGCGTCAGGCAGCGCCATCCCACCAGCTCCGGAGAATGCCACTCCCGCCGAAAGTGCACCGTCTCAATCGAAAAGTCCGTAGTAACCAACACTTCATGACCGCTGGGGACGCGCAGCACCGCGCAGTCGTCGCCGATCCCCTTCACCACTCCCGAGCGAACTCCCGCAGCAGCCCGCCGTATCCGCTGAATTAGCTTCTTCTCTCTAACCGGCATATCCGTCAATATATCAATGAGTCTCGAGCCTGATCCGCGCGATTGTAGCGCCGCCGTCTCGGCGGCTGTCCGGTGGGCGTCCCCGCCCGCCGACGCCAGGAGCCTGCAAGAAGCCAGTGCCAGAATCGACTAGCTAGCGCTCCACTACAGTCATTACTATAGTGCCAAAGACCCTATGCCATTACCACCTTACCCTAGTAATTTGCCCGGTCGGGCACCGCCAATTACCCTGCCTTGGTAACCGTTCCAAGGGGCGTAGAGCGGTTGACACGCCGAATGGGGTTTGCTACCTTTAACTCGCCGTTCACAGATAATTTGCCGAACCAAGTACTGCGACGTGTGTCAGTTGCAACGAATTGGTTTTAGGCTGCCTGGTTCCGTGGTTGCCCATACTAAGCCAGCCTGCATCTTAAAGCAGCTGGTGGAATCAGGATTCCGAGCTCGAGCATGACTGTTCCGCTCCTGCCGGTTTCCGATAGCAAATCTCATTTTGCGGAAGTAGGTTCATTGCGTAAACGTTTTTACATATTTTTCGTAGCCCGCGACGAAGCCGGTCAGCTTCGCAAGATCTCCATCCCCGTCCAGTACCTCTATATTCTCCTGGCCGGCGCCGGAATCGCCATCCTCTGCCTCACCGGAATTGCCAGTTCTTATACACGCATGCTGGCCAAGGTCGAACACTACAACCAGCTCCGCACCGAAGACGCTCAGCTCAAAGATCGCTACACCCGCCTCGAACAGGTCGCCAAAGAACGTGACATTCAAGTAGCTTCTCTCGGCTCGCTAGCCAGCGAAGTTTCCGCCCTTTACGGTCTCAAGTCCAATCCGGCAATGGTCGCCGCTTCCACCGAGAAGATTCAGCAAGAGCAGGTCAGTTCGTCGCTCGACCAGCTTTACGCGCTCAAGCACACCGCACTGACCGGAGCCGCCAGCGTTGGCATCTCGCTAGGCCTCACAAAAAATTCCACCACCGCCGATTGGGTCCGCGCCAATTCCGCTCCCAATCTCTGGCCCGTTGAAGGCCAGGTCACCGGCTCCTTCGGCGAGCGCATCGATCCCTTTAACGGAGAAGGCGCCTTCCACTCCGGCGTCGATATCTCCGCCAACGTAGGCTCGCCCGTGATCGCTCCCGCCGACGGCACCATCACCTTCGCCGACTTCCTCGGAGGCTACGGACGCGCCGTCATGCTCGACCACGGCCACGGCATTTCCACCCGCTACGGCCACCTCTCCAGCTTCGCCGTCACCGCCGGACAATACGTCCACCGCGGCGACACCATCGGCTACGTAGGCCAAAGCGGACGCTCCACCGGCCCTCATCTCCACTACGAAGTGAGAATCAACGACGTCCCAGTAAACCCCTACAAATATCTGCGGCTGACTGTGGCTAGAGTAGGCGGATACACCGCCGGCGAGTAGATCAAAGATCAGAAAGTAGTGTGTGGAGCGGGCGCCCGCGCCCGCGTGTCGGAAACTTAGAAAATGCAGTCGGCTACTGCTTCAGTTTTTCCCACCAAGTAAGCGGCCTAACAAAGAGGATCACTTCTCCGGGTTTGGGCGACGCTGTGGCCTTGCCGCAGGTATTCGCTGTAGCAACGCCATGCTGAAGAATCTCTTCCGTCGAAAAGTTTGTCATCGCCAGCCAGGAGTAGTCCGTCCTGCGTGATTGACACGACACGAAACCAGCATTGATGCGGAGGGACTCGCTGTACTTCACGACAGGGTTGATCACCCCAAAGTCACCGCACCCCTTCCCGCGGTTGTGGGTGTCGATTTCGCCGTCCTTGTCAGTGAGGCGTAGCCGAGCAGTGCCGTTCTCGTCAGTTGCAATTGCGATAGCCTCTTTGCGTTCGCTTCCTACCCACACGTTCACACAAGTATCCGACATAGGGCGTCCGGTTCGTCCGTTCACGAGCTTGATCTCAATCGTTTGTGCGCGAAGCGCTGTCCCCGATAAAACAAAAACGAGAAGCACCAACATACTCAAAACGTAGAGGCCCGTCAGAAACCTAATATGCTCTTTGCCGGAGCGTGTCATGGATAGTCGATCAGCGGCCTTCGAGATTCTTGAGCCGGTCTGACAGAGACTCAACTTCCGCATCCAAAGCGCGAAGTGCCGCAGCATGGCTTTTCTGGCGCAATTCGACGGGAGACGCCCACTTGTGAAACTCGGGGAGCAGGGTAGTTTCCACCTTCTCTAACCGTTGACTAATCCACTGTTTGTCTTCTTCCGTGAGCACATGTCAATCATAGGGCAAACTCCAATTTGATCGTAACGTTTTCTCACGAGGCCGCCCACCGCTTCAATCCCTACGCTTTAGCTTTCTTAACTTCCTCAATCAGCGCCGGCACAATATCAAACAAATTCCCCACCACCGCATAATCCGCAATCTCAAATATCGGAGCCTCCGCATCCTTATTAATCGCCACAATGCTCCGCGACCCCTTCATCCCCACAATATGCTGGATCGCCCCCGATATCCCCAGCGCCAGATACAGCTTCGGAGCGACCGTCTGCCCCGACGATCCAATCTGCCGATCCATCGGCAACCACCCGCTATCGCAGATCGGACGCGACGCCGCCAACTCGCCGCCCAGCGCGTCCGCCAACTGTTTCGCCAACTCAATATTTTTCTGCTCTTTAATCCCGCGCCCCACCGAAACAATAATCTCCGCCTGCGTCAAATCGACCGCCTGTTTCGCTTCCTTAAAAACTTCCTGCGGCTTGTTCCGCACCACCCCCGCCGGAATCTCCACCGTTACCGTCTCCACCGGAGCCGCCCCCGCTCCCGCCTCCACCTTATCCGCGCGAAACGATCCATTCTGAAACGTGACAAAACAAATCCCCGTCCCCGCAAAACTAACGTCGGCCACAAACTTCCCCTGAAACATCTGCCGAGTAAAAATCAGCTTCCCGCCCTCATACTTGACACCGATAACATCGCTGATCGCCGTAGTCTGCAAAGCCGCCGCCAGCTTAGGCACAAAATCCCGCACCTGGTACGTATGCGGCATCAGCACCAAAGCAGCCGGATGCTTCCCCAAAAATTCCCGCAACGCATACACAAATGCATCCGGAGTATAAGGCTCCAGCGCAGCAGACTCGACGTCATAAACCCGAGCCACCTTCTTACCAGCGACCTCGCCAGCGATAGCCGAGACGCCCGACCCAACCACCGCAGCCTCCAGCGTCCATCCCGTAAGCGCAGCAATAGCCTGCCCAGCCGCAATCGTCTCCCAGGAGACGCGATTAAGCTTCCCCTCCCGCTGCTCCACAATCACCAAAATATTCTCAGCCATAGAAATCAGTTCTCAGAAGTTATTTGCATAAATCGGTTTTGGGTAGGGCACGGCTTCAGCCGTGCCGCAAAAGTCCAGTAAAGACGAGGGCTTTAGCCCCTGAGGGAGCAGCTAGTTTCATCCTAAATTCATTTATGAGATGTATTCTCAGCCTTCAGTTGTCACGTAACTTTTTTAACTGACAACGAACGACCCAAATCACGCATTTGATTTTCCTAAGACCTAACACCTGCCCTTGCTTTTCCTGTTACCTGTCACCCGTCACCTGAGACCTCGCCCCCTTCAAATCACTCTCAACTCATTCTTCAACTTCTCCACCAGCTTCTTCGCCACTTCCGCCGGAGGCCCTTCCAGAAACTCCGTATTCTTCGACTTCTGCGGCACGTAAAGCTTCTCGATCTTCTGCAAATTCCCGCCCACAGCCGATTGCACCTCAGCCAGCGTCACCTTGCGCATCGGCTTATTCTTCGCCTGCTTGATCCCAATCAAAGTCGCATACCGCAGCTTATTAATCCCCGACTGAATCGTCAGCACCGCCGGCAACGGCACATCCACATACTGAAAAAATCCCGCCTCCAACTCCCGCTTCACCCGTATGCCCGCATCATTTTTTTCAATCTGCATGATGATGGTCGCGTGCGGCCATCCCAGAATCTCCGCCAGAATCACGCCCGTCTGCGCATACCCGTAATCATCCGATTGCAACCCGGTAAAAATCAGATCGAACTTCTCATCCTTAATCGCCGCCGCAATCGCCCGCGCCGTGTTGTAAGCATCGAGCCCGACAAAAGCCGCGTCCTCCAGATGAATCGCCCGATCCGCCCCCTTAGCCAGCGCCTCGCGCAACACCTGCGAAGCCCGCGCCGGCCCCGCCGTCACCACCACCACCTCGCCCGTATGCTTTTCCTTTTGCCGCAGCGCCTCTTCCAGCGCAAACGCATCCGGCTCATTCACCTCATAAGAAACATCCTCGCGAATCCAAGTCCCCGCCTCATTCAACTTCAGCGGAGCGTCCTTCTGCGGCACCTGCTTCATGCAAACCAATATCTTCACAATCCACTCCCTCAACCCGCCCCAACCATCAAGATCAAACTGGTTAGTATAAACGAACGCGTGAGACGACACCGGAAGGAGAGAAGGGTAGTGGGCTGTTCTAAATTTTTAGGCCGTAGGTCAGGTTCGCCGATGGCAATCGGATACTTCTTTGCGAGGAAACTCATTCTAAGCCGGATTTCTTCCTGATCGTCCTTTATGACTGCTTGCAACAGGGAGAGGAGTTCTTCCACCTTCAATGCGGGTCCGTTTCGGCGGAAATATCCCCGCAGAGAGCACGCACTGTTTCGATGTTGTACAGGTAGTCTCGCCCCCAAGCCAGTTATGTTCTCACTAGCAGGGGGGCGACATACAGTAAACCATGTATCTAGCTAGCCCAAGAGCTCACAAAACAGCCGCTGCCAGAAAGCGCGTCGTGGCCGCCATAGAATACCTTCACGAGCACTACTGCGGAGGATGGTCATTCCCTTGGTTGCTCGTTGAAGTAGGAGTATTCAAACCCGTAGTATTTACATTATTTCCACCAACCGCACCGACCCCGCTCACACCAGCCCCAGTCGCCGCCGGCCTCTCCGACGCAGGTGCAACCGTAGAAGCTGGAGCAGGCGCACGATACGCGCCGCTTTCAACCTTGCTCTCCGGAGGCTGCATCGCCACCACCTGATACTCCAGCGTCTTCTTGTCCCCATCCACAACTCTCAAATACAAACGGTCTTTCTTGATCTTGAATTCCGCTTCGTGCCCCACCGGCAGCACCACCGCGTGCTTCGTATCCAACGGTCGAATCCGATAATCCATCTCATCCGTGCGCAGCAAATATTGCGGACACAACTTCTCGTTCGAATCCACGTGCTGCACTCCCACCGACGCAAACACGCTTCCCAGCCCAGTGACTCCCCGTTCCTTCGCGCCGCAAGGAACCGCCTGCATGTTCTCCAACATCCCCCGCTGCCCCTTCTTCTCTTTCGCCGTAGCAATCGACGGCACAAACAAAATCAGCAGCGCGACAGCCACAATCGTTTTTTGAACTCTCATAGCTCCTCCTGGCAAAACTCCCGTTGCAAGCCTCTTAACGACAAGCAAACAAACGTGGAGGCTAGACTAATTCTGGCCCCCACATCTCACTCGCCCTCGCTATTGATTCGAAGGAGATTTCGGCTTCGGCGTAGGTCCAACCGGCTGCGCGTGAAAGCCGCCCTGCACCGTGGTCGAACTCATCACTCCCTGCGGATCCGCCGACAGTTGCTGGCTCACCGTAGGATGCGCTTGCAGATAATCATTCAGCTCAGGATGGTTCGCCAAATAATCTTTGTTGGTAGCGAGCGTAGGATCGCTCGACAGGTCCGCCGCAATCGTTGAGTGCCCGCCAAGGAATTGCCCGAACCCTGTCAGTTCTCCGCGGTTGCGATCATCCGCGCTCATTCGATTGTCGCCCGAGTTACCGCCAAAATGATCGCCGTCCCGGTCATAGCGATCTTCAGCCCGCATAAACTGATCCGGATGCGCGCGAAACGCCGCCGACACATCAATGTGCGTCTTCAAATACTCCTGCAGCGCCGGATGATTCGCCACCCACTGCTTGTTATCGATCAGCGAAGGATCCTTCTTCAGTTGTTCGGCGATCTCCGGATGCGCGTCCATGAAGCGATCCATTTCAACTACATCCCGGCGCGAAATGTTGCGATCGCTCGTTTGCCTGTCATAGCGCTCTTCATCCCGCATGAAAAGATTCGGGTTGGCGCGGAACGTCGCGCTGATTTGCGGGTGATTCTGCAGATACTCCTGCAGCGCCGGATGATTCGCCACCCACTGCCGGTTATCGATCAGAGAAGGATCCTTCCGCAGTTGCTGCGCGATCTCCGGATGCTCGTCCAGAAAATGATCCATCTCCGCCACATCGCGACGAGTGATATCGTCGTCTCGCGTCGGCTGGTTCGGTCCAACCCGGTCAGGCGGTAATGGCTGATTCGGTCCGGCCTGGCTCGGCGGCGCCGGCTGATTCGGGGGAACCGATGGATTCGGCGGTACCGGCTGCATCGTCTGTCCACTTATCAATGCGCCGCCCGAGAACAACATCCCCAAAGCAAGTATCGGCGCTAAAGAACCGCGAACATAAAGTTTCGTCTTGATTGCCATATCCACAAAACCTCCATTGGCGAGCGTGGACGCTCACCGCCAGTGAGAATTGCATTCCGTCTGCCAAAGGAGTTCGATCAGGGGACTTCTTTCACGATGTCAGCAGCTTGGAAGGAACGGCAACCGGCTTGCCTGACTACGCGAAAAGGGAATTTCTGCTCTCAAAAGGAAAATTCGCGATACAGCATCCACTGTAGAACATCCGACCTGTAGCGCCGCCGTCCCGCGGCTGTCCGGCGGGCGTCCTCGCCCGCCGCGCCTAGCCTGAGACGCCTCGGGAAAGCCGGCAAGATGCCGGCGCTANNCATCGACGAACGACCGACGACCTAGCAACCAACGCCCATCGATCAACCAACAACTACCGTCCCCCCGCCGGCAGCCCGTCCTGCAAAAACGCCACACTCTGCACGCCCGTAATCTCAAAGCGTTTGCGGCATCTCATGTTCTTGCACATCATCACATCGTCGCGCCGAAGCATATACGACTGCGCCTTGGCAAACTTCGCCCGATCCCGATCGTCCGCCCGCGGCGGCAAATTCTTTTTCTTCGTCCGCACCAGCCACTGTATCTCATACTCCGCCGACTGATTGCAATGCGGACAACTCAAATTCGCCGGCTTCTTATCCGACCGCTCCTCAAAAAATTCACGTTCGTCCATAAAATATAAGTCCTCGCGTCCTCACCGGCGCACTGCGCCTTTCCCTTCGTGCCCCTTGGTGCCCTTCGTGGTTAATGGTCTCGCCTCGCTCAATTGCGAAGACGAACCCTCCCCCAAATTATTGCACTTTTGCGAGATGAATGTGCGAAGATGCGAATACCCGCGAGGATCGCGCTTTGTTTATTCATTATAAGAATTTGTCATCCTGAGCGGAGCGAAGGACCTGCTTTTTTTGCCGGAAGCAATTTGAATGTTGGGAGCCGCCCCATGCCGCGCAAGCCAAAGAAGAAAATCTTCTCCGCCGCCAAGGTAGTCCGCGAAATGGCCCGCGAGCGCGTAGGCAGTCCCAAACCCTCCCAGCTAATCCGCGCCAAGAAGACCAAGCCCGAGCGCCACAAGCCCACGATCGGCAAACTATTGGAAGACGAATGATGAGTAATGTCACAGTTGCTGCCGCTCAGTTGAAGGTTGCGCTCACCGCAGCACCGCCAGCGGGTATGCTCACCACGCAAGTGTTGCCCGACGCTCCCGGACAATCTCCCCACACCACCGTGGCCGAGCTCGCCGTAAGCAGCACCGAAGCTCCCACATCGTAAGTCGAAATGCACGTTCCTCCGGCCTGCGAGCAACTGATTGCGGCGGGAAGGCTCACCACCGATCCGTTCCCCACCACGCCGACGGCCAACGTCGCCAGCTTGCCGCCCCCTGGGCAAAGTTCACTTGCCGGGTTGTCCACGGTTATGGTTGCGAAGGCAACGACAACATTCCCGGATCCGCCCGTACCCTCAGGAACACTTGCCGAGATATCTCCGACACCGCAAGGGCCTGCTGTGCCTGGCGGAGAGCCTTCCGGCGGCAGCGTCGCGGTGAACAGGCCGGGAGACGACACGGTGGCCACTCCGTCATCAATCGTCCAAGTCGCTTGACTGGTCACATCCTTCGTGGCCGGGGGATGGATGTAAGTCGCAATCGCTGTGTACTGTTCCGTGGGGTTGGCAGGGGGAGGTATGAAACCCGGCCCCAGAAAAGTAAATGTTGTGGGCGTGATTGTAAGGCTGACCAGCTTTTGCGAATGTCCGCAACTAGGCAGGCTAAGCGCCGCACCCACCGCCACCAGCGCGCCCAACGCCATCCCAATATAACTACGCTTCATCCAAAACTCCCGGAGGCAAGCCGCAGCTAGCCCATAAGTCGAATCAAGGGAAAGATGAAATCTAGCCGAACCGCCCCCAAAAAGCAACAAACGCCAGCCTATCGTAGCGCCGGCGTCTCGCCGGCTATCGCGAAAGGCGCCGAAAAAGATGGGCCAATCTGAATTCTGTTCTTGACCTTAGATCACCCGATGGCCAGATCACCCGATGCCGCTAGTCCACATGCTCTCCCACCTCAAACCCCTCCTCCGCGGCCGGCAGCACATCGCGCTCGCCCGCAATCCAAACATAAAGAGTCGGCAACAAAAACACGCTCATGATCAGCGCCGCAATCAGCCCTCCCACAATCACAATCGCGAACGGCCGCTGCGAATCCGATCCAATCGCATGAGATAACGCCGCCGGCAGCAATCCCAAAGTCGCAACCAGCATTGTCATCATGATCGGACGCAGCCTCAACACCGCCCCCTCCACCGCCGCATCCTCAATCGTGTATCGCCGCGCCCGCAGCTGATTGATGTATTCCAGCATGATCACGCCCGTCTGCACCGACACGCCAAATAGCGCCAGAAAACCCACGCCCGACGACACGCTGAAATTCGTTCCCGAAATAAATAGCGCCAGCAGCCCGCCAATCGGCGCAATCGCAATATTCACCAGAATCAGCGTCGCCCACTTGAACGAGCCGAACATCGTGTAAAGAATGATGAAAATAATAAAAATTGTAATCGGCAGCACGATCATCAGCCGCTGGTTGGCCCGCTTCTGGCTCTCGTATTCTCCCTCCCAAAGCAGGCTGTAGCCGGTCGGCAATTTCACCTGTTCATTCACTTTCTTGATTGCCTCTTCCACCGTGCTCCCCAGGTCGCGCCCGCGGACACTATATTTAATCGCCACATAGCGCCGATTCCCTTCGCGGTACACCTCCGAAGCCCCGTCCGTCTCCTTGATCTTGCACAACTGCGCCAGCGAAACCCGCTCCCCGCTCGGTGCCAGCAGCCGTATTTTCTCAATCGCCTCCTGCGTATCGCGATACTTCGGAAGATAGCGCAGCGTAAGATCGTAACGCGCTTCGCCCTTCAGAACCTGCGTAAGCGCATTCCCTCCCACCGCCGTCTGAATCGCATCCTGCACGTCGGCCACATTAATCTGATAGCGCGCCGCTGCCGCCCGATCCACCGTCACATTAAGATTCGGCTGCCCCAGCACGCGAAATACTCCCAGATCTTCAATGCCCTTGATCTGCCGCATGATGTTCACGATCTCATCGCTCTTGTCTTCAAGAACCTTCAAATCGTCGCCATAAACCTTCGTCGCCAGCGCGCCCTTCACGCCGCTCACCGCCTCTTCCATGTTGTCTTCGATCGGCTGCGAAAAGCCCCAAACCACCCCCGGAATCTTGTCCAACTCGCGCTGCATGGCGGCAATCAATTCATCCTTGTTCTCGTGAAACACCGTCCGCCAGTCTTCCTTCTGTTTTAGGTCAACAAAAAATTCCGTATTAAAAAATCCCGTTGTATCCGTCCCATCATCCGGTCGCCCCACCTGACTCGTACACTGCGGCACTTCCGGAAACGAACACAGCACGACCCGCGCCTGATTCGCAACCCGTATCCCTTCATCCGGCCCCGTGCTCGGAGCCAGCGTACCCCGCACCCACAGCGCCCCTTCATCCAGATGCGGCAAAAATTCCGAACCAATCGCGCCGCTGAATACCAGATACCCTCCTAGCGCCACCATAAACACGCACACCCCAACCGTAACCGCGCGATGCCGAATCGCCCACCGCACCGCCACGCGATAGCGCTCAGTCAGGAAGTGCATCACCGGGTTGTGCCATTCCTTTGCTCCCTTCGCAAACGCGAAACTCGCCAGCACCGGCGCAATCAGAATCGAAAACAGCAACGCCCCCAGCAGCGCAAACGCCACCGTCCACGCCATCGGATGAAACAGCCTTCCCTCCACCCGCTGCAGCGTAAAAATCGGCAGGTACGCCGTAATAATGATGGCAATCGCATAAAACACCGGCCGCTGCACCTCGTGCGAAGCCTCGCTGATCCGCTCCGTCGGCGTCTTCGTCCCCTCTTCGCGGCTCAAATGGCGCACGATATTTTCCACCATCACCACCGCGCCATCCACCACCATGCCAAAATCCAGCGCGCCCAGCGACAGCAGATTCGCCGGAATATGCCGTATGTCCAGACAAATCGACGCGAACAACAACGAAAACGGAATCGTCGCCGCCACAATCAGCGCGCCCCGTATATTCCCCAGAAACAGAAAAAGAATGATCGACACCAGAATCATTCCTTCCGTCAGGTTGTGCAGCACCGTGTGGCTCGTGAAGTGCACCAGATCGCTGCGATCGATAAACGGGACAATCTTCACTCCCGGCGGCAAAATATGATTGTTCAGCTCGTCCACTTTGTCGTGGATCCCTTGCAGCGCCAGCTCCGCCGTCGCTCCCTTCCGCAGCAGCACGATGCCTGACACCACATCGTCGTTATCGATAATTTTTCCGTCTTCGCGATGGATTGCTTTCGCAAACTGCCCTAGCCGTATCTTCGGCCCCTGCGAAACCACGGCAATATCCTTCACCCGCAGCGGTGTGCCGTTCTTCGTCAGGATCACCGTCTCCGCAATATCCTGCGAGCGATCAACCAGTCCTACCGACCGCACATTAATCTGCTGCAAACCCTCCTGTATAAAACTTCCGCCCGCGTTCGCGTTGTTGTTGGTGAGTTGCTGCTCGATCTGCGCCAGGCTCAGCCCATAGGCGATCAGCTTGTTCGGATCAACCCGCACCTGATACTCGCGCGTCGGCCCGCCGAAGCTCGACACATCCACAATGTTCGGCACCGATTTAAAATTTTTCTCCACCACCCAGTCTTCGAGCGACTTCAGCTCCATCGCGTCATACGCCGGATTCGTGCTGTGCAGCGTAAAAAAATAAATCTGCCCGACCGGGCTCCAGTCCGTGCCCATCTGCGGCACCACGCCTGTCGGCAAAGTAACCTGGCTCAGCCGCTCCAGCACCCGCTCCCGGTTCCAGTCGTTGTCCGAGTCCTCGTCGAAGATCAACTTCAAATCCGAAAGCCCAAACAGTGAGAACGACCGCAGATGCACCACATGCGGAATCCCGTTCATCACAATTTCCAGCGGAATCGTAACCTGCTGCTCGATCTGTTCCGCCGAAATCCCCGGCCATTGCGTAATGACCTCAACGTAATTGTCGGCTACGTCCGGATAGGCCTCAATCGGAAGTCGCTTGAACGAAACGATGCCTGCGGCGAAAAGGATCAGCGCCAACGCCAGAACCAGGAGCCGGTTATCCAGTGCAAAATCAACGACGCGGCGAATCATTTATTTATTGCTCCAACGTGTTTTCCAGAGCCAGCGCATTCGAAACCACCTGATCCCCCGGCTTGAGCCCCGAAACAGTCTCCTGCAAATTCCCCGGCAGCATCTTTCCCGTTACCACTTCCAGCCGCTTGAAATGCCCCGCCCCGAGCGGCGCGTACACCCACTCCCGATCGTGCAAATGCAAAATCGCCGTCGCCGGAATCGCAGCATGTGTCTCCGCCTGCTTCCCATAAAAAGTGGCCGTAACAAACATCCCCACTCGCATCATCCCTGGGTTCGCCACTTCCAGCCGCACCTTCGCCGTCCGAATATTCGGATCAAGCACCGGCAAAATGTTATCGATTCGTCCTTTAAGAACCTGATTGGGATAAGCGTTCAACCGTAGATCCGCAAATTCGCCCACGCGCACCGCGTCCAGATCGTTTTCGTAAACATCGCAAACAATCCACACATAAGAAAGATCCGAAATCGTAAACGGATTCGGCGAGCCCAGCCCTTGCACACCCGACGAGTTAGTAACCTGCTGATCGGTGATCACCCCCGAAATCGGCGCGACGATATCGACAATCCCCGACGGATGATCCTTATCAATCCCCAGTAGCCGCAACTGCTCCATCGACGCATCCAAATCCGCCTGGGCATTTTTCGCGACATCCTCCGCCTGTTCCAGCGCGCTCTTCGCGATCGCTCCCTTGCTGAACAAAAGCTGCGCTCTCTCCAGCTGAATCCGCGCCAGCAGCTCATCATTCACCGCCTTGCGATACGCCTGATAAGCTCCCGAAACATCATTACTCTGCACTCTCAACAGCAACTGCCCCTTCTTCACTTGATCTCCAAGCCGCGCCTTGATCTCCACCACTCGCCCCGCCGCCAGCGAAATCACCGGCACCGCCCGCGCAATATCCGGCTGCACCACCCCCGTCACATTCAATGCAGGCGCCGCCTTATATTCCACCGCCGCCACAATCGGAAATTGCTCCGGGTGCTCAACCTTAAAATTATTAGCGTCCAGATCAGGCTGCACCGTAGCCGCCGGTGGCGCCTCCGCCTTAGGATCGCCCTTGCCCTCATTGCAACCCGCCATCAGAGCCAGAGATAAAAATAGAGCCAGCACAAGCGCCGCGAAGATCACGTAGGGACAACCGCCCTCGTAAGCCTGCCCTGAGCGAAGTCGAAGGGTCCCGCCGAGCAAAGCTCGGCAACGTCCCGCAAAAAATAACGGCGCGGCTCCAGGAGGAGGTAACACAGTAGCCGCGCCGCAAGAGCGCGCCGCATGCTTCCCCCCGGCGGCTCTTGACACTAATAGAGAGTTTGTTTCCCTCGTCACTGAATCACCTCCCGGCCCACCGCCATATTCAACTGCGCCGCCGCCGTCAAGTACGCCCCCACCAGATTCACGTAGTTCAGCTCCACCGCCCGATACTCACTCTGCGCATTAAGAAAATCGAGCAGCGAAGCTCCCCCGTGCTGATACGAAAACGCGATCGTGTCGCGCACCCGCACCGCCATTTGCAGATACTTCGCCTGATATGGCTGCAGCAAAGTCACATTGCTGCTCACCGTCACATACGCCGTATCCACATCGCTGTACACCTGCGCCTGCGACGCATCCAGCAGCCTCTGATTCCGCTCAATATCCAATTTCGTCCTCAACTTCTCACCCTGATTCCGATCGAAAATCCGCAGCGGAATGCTCACGCCCAAGCCAAAATACAAATCAATCGGCGGATTCCGCCCCACATCAAAACTGAAAGTCGGATCCGTCGATCCATTCGCAATCGCCAGTTTGTGATCCGTCTGCGCCTTATCCACCGCCTCCATCGCCGCCTTCAAATCCGGCCGCGTGTCGAGAGCCATCTTTCGAAAATCATCCTGCGGCAAAATCTGATCGCTGAAATCAAACACCCCATCCACATCAAACTGTTCCACCGGAGTCCGATCGTTCAGCAATGTCAGCAGCTGGATCTTCGCCGTTCGCAGGTTTACCAGCGCCGTCTGCACGTCCGATTCATACTGCACCCGCTGCAACTCCAGCCTGTCCAAATCAATCTGCGCAATATCCCCCGCCTGAAAACGAACGCGGCTGATCCCCAGCAAGTGGTCGTAATATTCCAGATCGTCCGTAGCCAGCTTCAGCACCGCCTTCGCCTGCAGCGTTGACACAAACGCGCTGCGCAACGTGAAGAGCGTGGTCCTTTCCAGGTCCGCATGGCTTGACTCCGCGATTCCCGTCGCCTTCTTCGCGCTCTCCAGCCGCAATTCCCGCTTGTGCTCCCGCTCGTGCAGATAGCTAACCGTCGCCGAAGGCAGCAGATACGCCAACGGCCCGTGATCCGGCCCAACATTAAAAGGAGTGATCTGATCCGACAGCAGCCCCAGCTGTGGATTCGGCCGCAAGTACGCCGTAATCTCCTGCGCCTTCGACTCGTCTATGTTGAGCTTGTCCGCCAGCAGCGTAGGATTATTCTGCTCAAACCGATCCTTCACCTGATCCCACGTCAAGCCCGCGGCTGCAGGCACACCAGACCCCGGCTGCTGCCGGCTCGCAGGCTGCTGTGCGGACAAGCCCGTGGCAGCGCCCAGCGCTAGAACCACAAGCATCCACTGATATCGCTGGATTTTTCTACCCATCCAGTAACTCCGTTCAAGCCCTCCGGGTTCCCCGAAGGTTTATGGGAAGGGCACGAGTTTACTCGTGCCGTTAAGTCTCCGAATATGTCCTGCGCTTTAGCGCCTGCGGTCAGCCTGCTACATACACCAAGAGTTTTCAGCCACCACAGACAACTGTGAGTATCTAGTTTCCGCCGTAAGGATTTCGTAAAAATGAAACGGCCGTCGCAATCAATTCTTGAATGCAACAGATCGCAGAGGCTATCTTGTAATCGTTTTGAAAGGGCACGCCTTCGAGCGGTGCCGCCAAAAGCCACCTAAAAGACGCGGGCTTTAGCCCCTGAGGGCTCGCCAGTTGGTTACGTAGATTCGTTACTGGTGGGAAGAAACTGGAGGGCCGCGGCTGCCGTGGACAATTATTGGCACCGCGGATACCGCAACTACAAAACTAAAAACTTCCAGCCGATTCTCTGGAAGAAATCCATGCGAGGCCGTTGCCGTGACCGTCACCGGCAGCGTCTGCCAACCATTGTGCCACGCCGAACCTTTTTCCCCCGCGGCCTGCGAAACGCTGCGCTTGCCCGGAGAAGATTCTTCCATCTCCGCCCGCATCGCATGCAAATCGTCAGACGCCGAGATCACCGGAAACAACAGAACTAACGCACACCCCAGCGCGCAGATAAACACCAGCGGCCGTGCCCCGGAATCTTTTCTTCGACCCACCGCAGCCGCAGCCAGCCGTTCCCGCCACAACAAGTAAGCAGGCAACAGCAGCGACAACCAACAGAGATTAAGAAAAAGTTCCATAAACTAAGGGCAGAGGTAAGAGGTCAGATTGCAGAAGCTATTGCAGAAGTAAGACCTCTAACCCCAAAGTATAAAAAGCATAACATAGCCCCGCAAGTGACCAGCGTACTCGTCCCCAAAACACGAAATTACCAGTAGTGATTTCCTTCGTGAACCTTAGTGCCCTTTGTGGTAAAAGCTTTTGCCCCTAACCTCTGCAATCGAACCTCTGACCTCTGCCCTCCCCTAAGGCCCCTGCACAATCTGCAAAGCCTGCGCCGTCTGCAACCTCTGCCGCAATATCACATTCCGCGCCGGAATCTCCGCGATAGCATCCGCATGAACGATATATCCGCCATATCCAGGAGTATTGCCAAATGGAATCTTCACATCCGTCGCTCCCGCCTTCAACGGAAAATGTTCATACCCAATCGCCGTAGCCCGCCCATTCTCCGCCACCGCCACAATAACCACCGTCAGATCGAAATCATCTTTCGACCCGTTCGACACCTTCACCGACCCATCGATCCGGTTATCATGCACCTTCGGCGACTCATCCCACTCCAACAGCAACGCCGCCGTAACCGCCGCCTGCAACTCCTTATTAATGCTGTGCGCCGGATTCCCTGAATCCTCCACCTTCAAAGTAAGAGCATAACTCCCCGGCTTAGCAGGCCGCCCGCTCAGCAGCCCATCCCGAGTCAGCGTAACTCCCTCCGGCAACTCCCCGCCCACCACACTCCAAACATAAGGCGGGACGCCCCCTTTGGCATGAAGAAGAGTATGAAACTCCACTCCCACATTCATCGCCGGCAAACTCTCCTCAACAATAGCCAGCGGCGGCGCCTGCGCCGCACCCACTCCGCAAAGACAAATCAACACCGCCATCAGCCGCATCATAAATTTCAGCAATCGCGCATTTGAAAAACAACCAAACCGAAGGTGTCCCATCCTGAGGATGCCCCATCCTAACGTCGCGTTCTGTGCGACGTTAGGGTGGGATCCCTAGCTCTGTGAACGACCGCAAAGCTTGTTACTGCCGAATCACTCCGAATCCGCTCGCAGCCACGTTTGATTTTACGCCGCCCACAGCGTAAAAGAACTCAAGATGTCCCATCATATGTCGCGCATTCTCCTCGCCTTCTTACTGATCTACTCGCTCGTCCTGACCACCGCAAGCACCTCAGCCCAAGCCCCGCCGCCCGAGCCTCCCAACAAAATAAAGCCCGACGACCAGACAAAGCCGTCCGACCCCAACTCCCTCGATGCGAACTCCGAAGAAGCCGCCATCTTCGAACGCATCCTCAACCACGTCCGCTTCGAAAACGATGGCACCGACGTCACTGAAACCGAAGCCGTAGTCAAAATCCAAAGCCAGGCCGGAGTAGAAGAATTCGGCCAGCTAGTCTTCGGCTACTCCTCCGCCACCGAAAAGTTAGAGATCGATTACGTCCGCGTCCGCAAGCCCGACGGCCAGGTCGTCACCACTCCCGAATCCACCGCGCAAGACTTCGCTCCCGACGTCCTCAAAGAAGCTCCCATGTACAGCGACTACCGCCAGCGCCACATCTCCGTAGCCGCTCTCCAGCCCGGAGACACGCTCGAATACCGCACCATCACCCGCGTCACCACCCCGCTAGCCGCCGGAAATTTCTGGTACGAAGCCACCTTCCCCAAAGGCATAGTAGTCAAAGAAGATCGCCTCGAAGTCGACGTCCCCAAAGCCCGCGAAATAAAACTGAAATCTCCCACTCACCAGCCCGAAATCCACGACACCGCCGACCGCCGCATCTACACCTGGACCGTAAAAAACATCCAGCCCGATCGCGATAAAGATAAGGAAAAAGATAGCGAAGTAGCCGACGCCACCACTCCCGACGTTCAACTAACCACCTTCACCGACTGGAAACAAATTGCCGAGTGGTACGCCAAGCTCCAGGGCGACCGCATGACCATCGACGAAAGCGTGCAGAAAAAAGCCGACGAACTCGTTAAGGGCTCCGACACTCCCACCGAAAAAGCCCGCCGCCTCTACGATTACGTAGCCCGCAACATCCGCTACGTCAGCATCTCTCTAGGCGTCGGCCGCTATCAGCCCCACTCCGCCGCCGACGTTCTCCAAAGCGGCTACGGAGACTGCAAAGACAAGCACACTTTATTTTCCGCCATGCTCCGCGCCGAAGGAATCAAAAGCTATCCCGTCCTCATCGACAGCTCTCGCCAGCTCGACGAAGACATTCCCTCGCCGGCGCAGTTCGATCACGTAATCACCGCTGTCCGCTTCTCCGCCGGACCCGCCCTAACCTTTCTCGACACCACTCCCGAAGTCAGTCCCTTCGGCCTCATCCTCTATCAACTCCGCAACAAGCAAGCTGTCCTCGCCTCCGACGACAACGAAGCCGGCATCCAGTGGACGCCCGCCGACTCACCCATAAAAAGTTTCATGCACTTTTCGCTGGACGGAAAATTCACCCCATTCGGCGCCCTGGACGCGACCCTCGAAATGACTGCCCAAGGCGACCGCGATTGGCCCATGCGCGCCAGCTTTCGCCGCGTAGCCCGCGCCCAATGGAAAGACTTCGTCAAAGCTCTCACCGCCGAATGGGGCCTTCCCGGCGACGTCGACGAAGTTCAACTCGATTCCCTCGAAGACACCAGCCAGCCCTTTCATCTGAAATTTCATCTCCATCAGGATCAATATTTCGTAGTCCCCAGCGCCAGCGTAAATTTCCGTCCTATCCCTCCGTTAGGGGTACCCGCCGTCCGAGCCTCCGCAAAAAATAAACAGCCGCTCAACATCGGCCCCGCCGGAGAAATCGTCTACCGCGTCCGCCTCCAATTCCCCGCCAACTACACCGTCCACACTCCCACCGCCGTAAAAATGTCGCGCGACTACGGCGATTATTCCTCCACCTACACACTGACCAAGGGAGTCCTCGAAGGCGAGCGCAAGCTGGTAGTCAAAACCAACGAAGTGGCCGCCGCCCGCCGCTCCGATTACGAATCCTTCCGCAACGCCGCCCACAGCGACGAAGATCAACTCCTAACCTGCATGATCGTGACGCCAGAAGCGCAAGTCGCCGACTCTGGATCAAAACTAGAAGGCACCGCCGCCGAACTCGAAAAAGCGGGAATGAAATCCCTCCAATCGAAAGACTATCGCAGCGCCATCGACCTCCTGAAACGCGCCCTAGATAAAGACAAAGACTCCACAATACCGATAAAGGACGGCTGGTATGACTTGGGCTTAGCCTACGCCGCCGCCAACAATCACACCGAAGCCATCGTCGCCTTCCGCAAACAACTCGAGCAAGATCCCAACCACCAGCACGCCAACCTCGACCTAGCCATCGAACTCCAGCAAACCGGCAAAACCACCGAAGCCATCGCCGCCTATCGCAAGCAACTCGAAGCAACTCCCTACGACAAATCCACGCACAAAAATCTAGGCCTGCTGCTCGCGCAACTAAACAAAGACGCTGACGCCCGCACCGAACTGGAAGCCGCCGCCGCGCTCCCACCCGACGATCCCGAAATCAAATTAGCCCTGGCGCAGGTCTACAACCGCCTCGGCGAAAAATCGCAAGCCCAGGAATTAATGAAAGGATTAACCGGAAGCACGGTCGACGACACGCAAGACATCTACGCCGCCGCTCTAACCAACGATATCGATCCCACTCAAACCGAAAACGAAGCCCAGCAGGTTCTCTACGACATCGGAAGCCAATTCGATTCCGGCGAATTCGATCGCCTTGGTCCCTCCGCCTTTTCGTCGATGCGCCTAGTAGCGCTCTCCTGGGCCCGCATAGGATGGGCAAAATTCCAGCGCGGCGAAACTCTCAGCTCTATGCAATTCCTGAATTCCGCCTGGATGCTAAGCCAATCCGCCACCATAGCCAACCGCCTGGCCCAGGTCTACGAAAAACAAGGCCAACCAGAAAAAGCCCGCCACCTCTACGCCCTTTCCATAGCCGCAGCCGGAAGCACGAACAATAACAATAAAGATAAGCAGGATTCAGAAGCACGCCTAACCAAACTCTCATCCGATCCCGCCCCATCAGGCAAGACCGCAGATCAATCGCTCGATCCCAAAAAAGCAAAAGAAGAATTGATCCAAGCGCGCACCGTAAAACTGAGCCAAACCACCACCAAACCCGCGACCGCCCGCTTCAATCTAGTCTTCGACAGCTCCCCGCGACCCGAGCGCGCCGACTTCGCCGAAGGAGACGAATCCCTCCGCCCCGCCGCCGCTCAACTCCGAGAAAAAGATTTCCCCATACGATTCCCCGACGTCTCCTCCATAAAAATCATCCGCCAAGCAAACCTAACCTGCACCCCATCAGCTTGCTCCATCGAACTCTTACCCATAGCCAAATAATGCAGACACGATGTCATCCTGAGCGCAGCAGAACGATTCGCCACGCGAATCGTTCCGCGGAGTCGAAGGACCCCTACCCAAGCCGCATCATCAAATCCGCTATCCACAGGACGAAATCATGCCCGACCTAGACTCCACCCTAGCCGCCGCCCTAACCACCCGCTACAAGAAACTATCCACCGCCCTCCACGACCAAGCCGCGCCCCTGACCGACGACGAATTCTGGCGCAAGCCCTTCCCCTTCGGCAACAGCGTCGGACACCTCGTCCTCCATCTAACCGGCAACCTCAACTACTACATCGGCGCCGAAATCGCGCAGACCGGCTACATCCGCGATCGTCCGCAAGAATTCTCCGAAGCAACCCGCCAAGCCAAACAAGAAGTCCTCAACAACTTCGACGAAGCCATAAAGATCGTCGTAAACACAATCAACCACCAGTCAGCCGAAGACTGGTCGAAACCCTACGCCGCCAAAGGAACCGATGCCCGCACCCTCCTAGAAATCCTCCTAATCTGCGCCACCCACCTCCACCACCACATCGGCCAAATGATGTACCTGGCATTCAAATTACAGCAAGACCGCAAGTGATCAAGAGTCACGTAAGGAGTCGCGCAAGAAGAAGGGTTCTCCCCTGTGAACCTCCGTGCCCTCTGTGGTTCAAGCCCTTTACCAGCGCAACCAAACAGCCAGCAATGGCCAACAACTCGCCCGACATATATCCTAATCACCCAGCGAAGCCGTACGCGATACGAGGAGGTCACACCATGAAAACAAGTCTTGCAATCGTGGCTTTGCTTTTCACCACTTCTTTTTCAGCTTCCGCACAGGAGCCAACACATAAAGATCCTTTACTTGATCGTCTGACCGGCAATTGGATCCTTCAGGACACCATTGCCGGACACGAGACCACGCACGATATCGAATCCGAATGGGTGCTGAACCATGAATACCTGCGCTTCCACGAAATATCGCGCGAGAAGAACGCCCAAGGCCAGCCTGCCTATGAAGCGATCGTCTTTATTGAATGGGACGAAGCGTCGAACGAATACAAATGCCTGTGGCTCGACTCGACCGGTGGCGGCGGTCTCTCGAACCCCATTGCTCAAGGCAAACGGGGAAATGACGAAATCACATTCTTGTTCAAGGACAAAGATGATAAGAACGGCGGCATCCACACCACGTTCGCCTACAACAAAGCCGCCGACACTTGGAGCTGGCTTATCGATAACGAATCCGGCGGCAAGCTAACGTCTTTTGCGCGAGTAAAACTCACCAGGAAATGAAGCACTCCGCGTCCGATGTAGCAATCAGCCTTCGTTTTTGACAACCAGCAGCCATTGCCAATGCAAGAGAGAATTACAGGTATCCTAATCACCCAGTGGAGCAACCATTGCGCGGCCTGAAATCCAAACGAGTCCTAATCACCGGCGGAGCCAGCGGCATAGGCGCAGCCACCGCCGCAAGATTTCTAGAAGAAGGCTCCAAAGTCTGCGTCCTGGACCGCGACCCCGAAGCAAATAAGAAAATCACCAACGATCTCCCCACTCTAACCGCCGCCCTAAACGCCGACGTAGCCAATCTCACTGAAGTAAAGAACGCCTTCGCCGAGGCCATCCACGTAATGGGCGGAGTAGACGTCCTCATCAACAACGCCGGCATCAGCATCCGCCACAACTTCCTCGACATCAGTTCCGAAGAATGGAACAAAGTCCTAGCCGTCAACCTCACCGGCGTCTTCTACGTAGCCCAAACCGCCGCCCGCCACATGATGCCCCAAGGCAGCGGAGTAATCCTCCAAACCGCCTCCACCAACGGCATCACCGGCTATCCCTACTACGCCGACTACAACGCCACCAAAGCCGGAGTCATCGAGCTCACCAAATCCATGGCCCTCGAACTCGCCCCCAACATAAGAGTCAACGCCGTCGCTCCCGGATACGTCCTCACCCCCATGCAGCGCGCCGAATACACCGACGCCATGCTCGACGCGGTCAACCAAAAAATTCCCCTCCGCCGCCACGCCCGCCCCGAAGAAGTCGCCGCCCTCTTCGCCTTCCTGGCCTCCGACGACGCCCAATACATCACCGGCGCAATCTATACCATCGATGGAGGAGAAACCGCCGGCGCCCTAGCCAGCCGCTAGCCAGCCCCAAAATCGCGTAGCGCAGGTGCCCTCACCTGCCCAGCCGAGCAAAGCTCGGCCCCGCCGGCGCAGCCCGAGAATGCCGCCAACGTTATAATCCCCCAATGCGACAGCTCATCCGCATGCTCCTCTTAGCCTTAGTCCTCATGACGGTCGCCCTCATCTCCGCCCTCACCGCCATGCAGCTAGCCATCCACGGCCGCGAAGTCGCCATCCCCCAACTAATCGGCCTGACCCCGCTCGAAGCCGAGCGCACGGGAGCCGCCTCCGGCCTGCAAGTGATCATCGAGCGCCAGTTCTACAGCCCCACCATCCCCGAAGGAAAAATCATGACCCAGATGCCGCTTCCCGGCACCAAGGTCCGCCGCGGCTGGTCCGTCCGCGTGGCTCAAAGTCTCGGCCCGCTTCGCATCCCCATCCCCGACGTCACCGGAGGCAGCGAACGCATCGCCGAACTAAACATCCGCCGCCGCAGCCTCACAATCGGTTCCGTAGCCCACATCAATCTGCCCGACGCGCCCGTAGATCGAGTCATCTCGCAAAACCCTCCACCCAACGCCACCGGAGTCGCCGCCCCAAAAATCAATCTCCTAATCAGCGACGGCCCCGATCCCCTGACCTACGTGATGCCCAACCTGACCGGCCGGCCTCTAGGTAGCGCAACCCTGGCCCTCCAAGACGCCGGAATGAAAGTAGGCAAAGTAACCGTCCAACCGCCACCACCCCAACCCGACCAGCAAACCGCGACGCCTGTCACCGCATCGACTCCATCCGAGCCCAGCGCCGCCAGCATGATAGTCACCCAATCCCCCGCCCCCGGCCAAAAAGTAGCCGCCGGCACTCCGATAAATTTCGAAGTCCGCTAGCCATCATCCGTTAGGTGAGCGTTACAAATTTGCAATACAAATGTGCAAATATAAAATTGCGTTGTCATCCTGAGCGCAGCGAAGGACCTATACATTTAGCACCCGCCGCGATATCCAGATCGCCTCACCGCCGCCCAATCACCGCCGCAAAAAATCCATCACAACCATGCACCCCAGGAATCGTCCGCAAATAATCACCACCCACCAGCGACCCAATCTCCACTCCATCCGCAATCTCGCCCGCCGCCCGAAGTAACTCCAACTCCCCGCGGCAATCCACCACCTCAAACTCCGCGCTCAGCGCCGCCTCCACCACCGCTTCGTTCTCCTCCCGCTCCAGCGAACAAGTCGAATAAACCAACCTCCCACCCGCCGCCAACCGCCCCAGCGCCGACTTCAAAATTGCAATCTGCCGTGCCTGCAAATCGCGCAAGTCCCCCTCCCGCAACCGCCACTTGATCTCCGGGTTCCTCCCCAACGTCCCCGTCCCCGAACAAGGCACATCCGCCAACACGCGATCGAAGCGAGATTTAAAAGGCAAAGCCCGAGCATCCGCCGCCACCACAAAAACATTCGGAGCCCGGCAAAGCGCCCGCAGCAATCGCGCCCTATTCGGATGCAGCTCCGTAGCCACCACTCGCGCCCCAGGATTTCGCCGAGCCATCAACGAAGTCTTACTCCCCGGAGCCGCACAGCAATCCAGAATCAAACCATCAACGCTCGTAGCAACACGCCCCGCCAGCAGCGCCACTAACTGCGATCCCTCATCCTGAATCGCCACTCGCCCCTCGCAATAAGCCCGCGTCCCAATCACATCGCCCGCAACAACCCGGGCCCGCGCCAGCAATCGCCCCGGAGCCAACTCCACGCCAGCCATATCTTCCTCACATCGACCATCATCAATATAAATCGCCGTCTCCGGCACCCGCTGGTCATAACCACAAATCCCCCGCGCCCTATCCAACCCATACCACGCCACCCACCGCTTCACCAGCCACAGAGGATGAGCAGCCGCCAACGCCAAAGCATCCGCATCGGCCGCGCTCTTAATCTCCGCAAAAAAATCCGTAGCCCCCGCCCCACCCACCTTCCGCAACACCGCATTCACCAGCGGAGCCGCCGACCGCTTCCGCGCCGCCTTCACCAACTCCACACTCTCAAAAATCGCCGCCCGCGCCGGAACCCGCGAAAGAAACAACAACTGATAAGCTCCCAGCCGCAGCGCCGCCAAAACTTCGGAGTCCATCCGCTCAATCTTCTGCGACGAAGCCGCACCCACGCGCCGATCCAGCAATGCCCGCCAGCGCAGCACTCCCATCACCAGCTCAGTTGTCAGTCCATGATCGCGCGCAGAAAGTTTCGCGAGCGCCGCCGAATGCAGCAACTCCGCAGCGTAAGAGTCCTCACGCTCCACCCGTAGAAGAATTTCAAATGCAGCAGCGCGAGCAGCAGAAACGGCCACGCGCCTATTGTCCCACGCCTATCCCACTCACCTGTCGAATGCACCTAATATCGCCTCCGGCAAGTGAGCATCAAAAAACTGATTGTCATCCTGAGCGAAGCGAAGGACCTATGTATTTCGTCTGCACGGCCAACGCGCTCCAAGTGAGTGATATTGGCCCCGGTTGTCATGCCGAACTCGACCCTACCCAAGCCGTTCGCCCGATCGCGGTCTATACCCATTAACAAATTCCAGCGCCGTCATCCGCCGCTTCCCCTCCACCTGCACCTCAAGCAACTCCAGCGCCGACGCGCCATCTCCGCATCCAACCATCAGCCGCCCACCCTCAACCAAAATTTCGCCCGCCGCGACTCGCGCATCCACCACCCGAGCCCGATGCACGCTCAAAGCTTTCTCCTTAAAATTAGTAAACGCCCCGGGCCAAGGCTGAAACCCGCGCAGCCGATCCAGCAAACTCTGAGCCGACCGCGAAAAATCCATCCGCCCATCTTCCTTCCTCAAAATGGGCGCCAGCGTGGCCCGCGCATCATCCTGCGCCAACGCCCGCACCGATCCAATTTCAAGTCCGCCGAGCGTCTCCACCATCAACGACGCGCCCATCACCGCCAGTCGCGGCCCCAGCGTCCCCGCTGTATCCTCCGCCTCAATCGCCATCTCGCGCTGCATCAAAATCTCGCCCGTATCCAGCCCCGCATCAATCCGCATCGTAGTCACGCCCGTCACCGTTTCCCCATTCGCAATCGCCCACTGAATCGGAGCAGCCCCGCGATACTTCGGCAACAACGACCCGTGCAGATTCACATTTCCCAGCCGAGGCAAATCAATCATCCACTGCGGAATAATCCGCCCATACCCCACCACAATAATCGCGTCCGCGCCAATCCCCTCCAGCCGCTCGCGAAACTCCAAATTGTTCTTGATCGCCGCAGGCTGCGCCACCTCAATCCCCAACCGCAAAGCCGCATCCTTCACCGGAGAAAACCCCAGCTCCATCCCCCGCCCGCGACCTCGATCCGGTTGCGTAACGACAAGCGGCAAAGAATGCCCAGCCAAAACCAGCGCATCCAAAGTAGGAACCGCAAAAGAAGGAGTCCCGCAAAAAACGAGAATCATAAAGTCCAGGTGACAGGTAACAGGAAAAGCGAGAAGCAGGAAAAGCAAAAGGCAGGAAAGGCAGGGAACCGGAAACACGTTTAGGCTTAACAGTCTTGAGATCCTTTAATCAAATGACAAGAGCAAATTGACATTGCAAGCAACAAGCCTTTCCTGTCACCTGCCGTTCCTGCCTTTAGCTTTTCCAGCTCTCCCCGCCCTACCATTCCCCCGCCTTCACCATCTTCTTAATTTTTCTCTTAATCAAATCCCGCTTCAGCGCGCTGATATGCGAAATATAAAGCTTCCCATTCAAATGATCCGTCTCATGCAAAAAAGCCCGCGCCAGTAAATCTTCCCCCGTATGCTCAAAAAACTTCCCATCCACATCCTGCGCCCGCACCGTCACCGTCTTCGCCCGAGTAACATCCTCGCGAAAGTCCGGAATACTCAAACACCCCTCGCTACTCCGCTGCCGCCCTTCCTTCTTAACAATCACCGGATTAATCAACACCAGCCTCGCGCCCGGATCTTCCTTAAACGTCACATCCACCACAGCGATCCGTTTCGAAATCCCAATCTGCGGAGCCGCCAGCCCCACTCCCCGCGCGGCATACATCGACTCAAACATATCCTCAAGCAGCTTCTTCAGCTCCTCATTAAATACACTAACCTCAGCCGAAGGTTTCTCCAGTACCGGATCGCCAAATTTCACAATTGGATAAATCATTCTCTTTCGTAGCTCGCCATCTCACAACGCATCATATTTTCTTGATTTGTCATCCTGAGCGAAGCGAAGGACCCATGCATTTGCGTTCGCCACTATGCCGGGTGCCCCACCCTTTCCGCGCACTTTGCGGAAGGGTGGGTCCCCACGCGAAGATCAAAACGTCCGCAGTTGCTCCAAATACCCCAAAAAATTCCGCTTAGTCTCCTTCATCGAGTCCCCGCCAAACTTCTCCAGTGCGCACTTCGCCAGCGTCAGCGCAACCATCGCCTCCGCCGCCACTCCCGCCGCCGGCACCACGCATACATCCGACCGCTCATAAGCCGCCTTCACCGGCTCCCGCGTAGCAAAATCCACCGACTTCAACGGACGCCGCAATGTCGAAATCGGTTTCAAATACCCGCGCACCCGAATCTCCTGCCCATTCGAAACTCCGCCCTCCAGCCCACCCGCATTGTTCCGCGTCCGCGTAAATCCCGCAAATCCGGCATCACTCTCATACCCAATCTCATCATGCACCGCCGACCCCGGAGAGTGCGCCGCCAGAATTCCCGTCCCAATCTCCACCGCCTTCACCGCCTGCAGCGACATCACCGCCGCCGCCAACAGCGCATCCAGCCGCTCATCCCACTGCACATACGTCCCTAGCCCCGGAGGCACGCCGTGCGCCACTACTTCAAAAACTCCGCCCACCGAATCGCCCGTCCGCAGAACTTTATCCACTTCGCCCTTCATCCGCTGCTCCGCCTCTGCATCCGCGCAAGACAACAACACATCATCCTTCCGCGCCAGTGGCTCGATCTGCTCCCACGCAATCTCTCGATCCGCAATCGATACCGCCCCCACCGCAATCACATGGCTCAAAACTTCCACGCCCAACTCGCGCAGCAACAATTTCGCCAGCGCCCCAATCGCCACCCGCGCCGCCGACTCCCGCGCCGAAGCCCGCTCCAGCACATATCGCGCCTCCGTGAAATCGTACTTCAACGCTCCCGCCAGATCAGCATGCCCCGGCCGCGGCGACGCCACCCGCTTGTGTTTCGCCGGATCCCCCGTCTCCACCGGCAGCGCCTCTTTCCAATTCTGCCAGTCGCGATTCTCCAGCATCACCGCAATCGGAGACCCTATCGTTTTTCCATGATGTACGCCGGAAAGAAAATGCGCGCGGTCCGTCTCAATCTTCATCCGCCCGCCGCGTCCAAACCCCTGCTGCCGCCGCCACAACTCGCGATCGACAAACTCCTGATCAACCGCCAGCCCAGCCGGCAGCCCCGAAAGAAACGCAACCAGCGCCTCCCCATGCGATTCCCCGGACGTGAAGTAGCGCAGCATCTTTGAACACGCATTGTAAACGAAAAGGAAAACTCGCTAGCGCTTTAGATTGGTTGTCGGTTGCGAAGATCTCCATCACCGCTAAAATTTGTCATCCTGAGCGAAGCCGCGCCAAGAGCGAAGCGAATGGCGCCGCGCAGTCGAAGGACCTTGTGTTTCCCTCAAAAAACTCCGCGTCCTCGGCGTCTCTGCGGTCAAAGCCTTTTCCCCACACCGCGAAAAACTCCAACGACCGCAAGATTTTGCGCCAAACCCCCACCCTCTACAGGTACAATAAGCCAACGTAGTATTCTTGGTCGCCGAGTCCGGGCTCCGTCTCATCGCGCCGTTTCGTCAGAATAAGCAGGATAGTGAGTCCATGTTGACAACCAAACCAGGCCCGTTTCACGCCCCTGCCGAAAACACGACCCGCATTCGCTGCGTGATCGCCGACGATCACGAAATGCTGCGCTATGGTGTGCGCCGCCTGCTCCAGGATGCGCCCGACTTCGAAGTAGTAGGAGAAGCCCGCGACGCCGCCGAAGCTCTCAAGCTAGTCATCGAGCATCGCCCCGACCTCGTGCTCCTCGACATCAGCATGCCCGGCATGTCCTCCTTCGAAGCCGGACGCTTAGTCGACGAACACTGCACCCCGACCCGCATCGTCTACCTCACCATGCACGAAGATCGGGAATACATTCAGCAAGCCCTGCGCTCCGGAGCGAGCGGCTACCTGCTGAAAGATACTCCCGCGCCCCAATTGCTAGCCGCTCTCCGTGAAGTGCATCGCGGAGTCCGCTCCCTCAGTCCTCAAATCCAAAAAAAGATTCAGACCGACATGAACAACACCAACAACGACGCCATTAGCTCGGCCACGCACGTTCCCATGCGCAGAAATTCCCTAACCATCCGCGAGCGCGAAGTAATGAAATTGCTGGCCGAAGGCAACACCGTAAAGCAAGCCGCCGCCGTTCTAGGCGTGAGTCTCAAGACAGTCGAGGCCCACAAGTTCAACCTGATGCGCAAACTCGACATCCACAACAAAGCCCAGCTGGTAACCGTAGCCATCCAGAAAAAAATTCTCCCCCTGCCAATCGCCACATAAGCTTTGCTTTTGATTTGATTCTACTTTTGGGTGGCGCAGCGGTTCACCGCTGCGATAAAAGGCCTGTGTTCAATGGCGGCTTCAGCCGCTGAGCGCAACTGCCGCGAGCCCGGCCAAATCCGCAACCTCCAAATCCGCCCGCCCCTCCGCCGCCCGCACCGCCCCAATCCCCGGACGTGCCGACCTCCGATTCACCCACACCGTCGCAATCCCCAGCGACCGCGCCGGCACCACGTCGTGATAAACACTCTGCGCCGCATGCAGCAATCGCTCCGGACCAACCCCCATCCTCCCCAACGCCACCCGAAAATTATTCAGCGAAGGCTTATAGCTCCCCGCCTGCTCCGCCGTGATCACCTCCGCAAACTCCACCCCCAACCGCCGCTGCGTCACCTTAAATAGATCATCATCGATATTAGAAATCACCACCAACTTATACCGCCCCTCGAGCGCCCGCAGCGCCGCCACCGTATCAGCAAAAGCCGGCCACTCCCCCACCGACTCTCCCAACGACCGTATCTCATCCGCGCTGGCCACAAAATCAAACCGCGCCGCAAATCCCCTCACCACCGCTTCCAGCACTTTCCGATAACTCTGATAAGCCCCGCTCTCCGCCGCCGCCTCCAACTCCCCATATAACTCAAGGATTGCCGAGTCGCTCACTTCGCAAGCATGATTCCGCAGCACCGCCCGCAGCGCCGGCAGGATTCCCGCCTCCCAATCAATCAGAGTCCCATAGCAATCAAAGCTGATCATGGTAAATCGAGAGAAGTCCATCGGCAGGAATCGCAACAAGCACGCAACGAAAACAGTCTACCGCAGTCTTTGTTCTTGGGTGGCGCAGCGGTTCACGCGATAAAAGGCTTCTTTTCAGTACCGGCTTTTACCGCCGAGGGACCTGGCGCACAGCTCAAGAGGCTGCGAAAAAATTCAAATTTCGTTGCAACGGCATCGCTTTAGCAACACCGCCTGTCTTCGTTAGAAGACGCCCCCTTGAGGGAGCAGGCCATCGACATCCGCCTTCTTCCGCAGCCTCTTCAACCGTGCGCCGACCCAATGCTACCGACCCAATAAGATGCGCCAGCCAAGCCAACGGTTTACTCCTTCAAGATATCCTTCTATCTATTTTGCCGTTGCCTTTCCTGTCACCTGTCACCCGCCGTAGCCCTTCCCGCTCTAAGCTTTTCCTGACACCTGACACCCGTCACCTGCCCCTACTACTTCCCCGCCAGCGCCGCCCCTACCACCGCGCCCCCATCTCCCGCCTGCACAAACACAATCACCCGCAAATCCCCCAACCCCTCCGCCCCCTTCAGCTTCACCGCCACACCCTCATCGAATTTCTTCCCACGCTCCACCCGCCCCACCTTTGTAATACTCTCCGCCACCGCCACATGCTGTATATCCCGTCCCTTATTCTCCCCTGCCGACACATGCGACTCCGCATGATTCAGCGCCACCGCCACCATCACATCCGCCTTCTTCGCCTTCGAATCCTGCGGGAGCCCCTCCACCACCACATGCAGCTTCAGCGTCCGCCCATCCAGTCCCACCCCCGAGATCCGCACCGGAACCTTCTCATCCCCGCGCGCCTTCTCCACCGCCGCCAGCACCGCCGGACCATTGCTCCCATTCAACTGCGCCACCCCATCCACAATCATCTGCGGCGTATACGCCTCCTTCGCGCCTAGCCGCTGCACGTAATCCTTCTGCCGATCCGTAAAAAAACTCGACGAATAAGCATCCTTCCACCCATCGTGATTCCAGTAATCAACATGCTCGCTCAGCACAATCGCCTGCGCCCCCGCCACCGGCTGCAACCCATCCAGTTTCCCCAACAGCGAATCCGCAGGAGGACAACTAGAACACCCCTCCGAAGTAAACAACTCCACCAGCACCGGAGCCGCCCCGCCAGAAGCCACATCCGCCGCCCCAGCCACATTAACCGCACGGGCGAAAATGCTCAATAAAGCGACGCCCAGAATTAAAACAAGTGCTCCTCGATTTAGAATCGACCAGCACTGCGGTTCTCGACTTACGGTCGGCCAGCCGTGCGGTTTTGGATCCTGATTTTGGGTGGCGCAGCGGTTTACCGCTGCGATCAATGGCTTTCCTACATATCCGGCTTTAGCCGCTGAGGTCATAGTCCCCTCCCAACTCTATGTGATGCGGATAACCCGCCCCGCCGAAGCCCAACCAATGCCGCCCATTTTACGCCCAACAAAAGCTCTTCGTAGGGACGGCCGCCCCCGTGCGCCTGCCTGAGCGTAGTCGAAGGGTCCAAGCCGAGCGCCAGCTCGGCCCCATACAAAATCTAGCCCCGTGTGGAGCGGGCACCCCCGCCCGCTGCCCTTCGCCAAAATGTAAGTGCTCCCATTGACCCGACTCCCGCCTAAAGTCATAATGCCAAGTCACTGCCGCTATCTCCTTCCCCGCCGGCAGCCCGGCTTCCCAGGAGGTCTCAATGCCCCGACTCCGTACTCCCATCGTCTGTGTCACGCTAGCCCTAACCGCCACCACGTTCCTAGCCCAATCAAATCCCCTACCCAATCATCCCGTACCCGAGGCCCAAACCAAAATCCAATCTACCTATGCCAAGATCCCCCTAAGCTTCGAGCCCAACCAAGGCCAAACCAACTCCCAGGTAAAATTCCTCTCCCGCACCGGAGCCTACACTCTCTACCTAACCCCAGACGAAGCCGTCCTCCAATTGCACGCCAGCAAGCCAACTCCTCCTTTGAAAGGGCGCGGCCTCCTCGCGAATGAAAACACTTCAGCCCTCGATCTTGCTTCGAATGATCCTGGTTTGAAAGGGCGCGGCTTCAGCCGTGCCGCAACCGACGCAAAATCATCCGCGGCTTTAGCCGCTGGGGGAAGCGCCGCGCCAACTCAAGCGCTCCCGTTTAATTCACAAAAACTCTGTCATCCCGACCGGAGCGAAGCGGAGCGGAGGGACCTTGTGTCTCCGCCGGCCTTCGGATCGATGCCAGCGCAGCCTTCGCTTTCGCATGACGCTGCCACGCAGCCCTCGCTCCCGGACGACGACGCCCTCCAGCAGTCAACATCAACGCCGCCTCTGCCCTTGGGTGGCGCAGCGCTTCAGCGCTGCGATGTCCGCGCCCATTTGACGACGGCTTCAGCCGCTGAGGGAAACGCCACCCTCCGCATGAAACTAGCCCACGCCAACCCCGCCCCCAAAATCACCGGAACGCAAAAACTCCCCGGCATCACCAACTACTTCCTCGGCAACGACCCCAAAAAATGGACCACCAACATCCCCACCTACGCCCAGGTAAAATACGAATCCATCTATCCCGGAATCGACCTCATCTACTACGGCAACCAGCGCCAACTCGAATACGACTTCATAGTCGCTCCAAAAGCCAACCCCAATCAAATTTCCTTCACCATCACCGGAGCCAACAAGATCACCCAAACCGCCCAAGGCGACCTGCTCCTGAAATTAAACGGCAGCAACCAAAACGAAGAAGTAAGCTGGCACAAGCCCACCGCCTATCAAAAGAAAAATGGAGTAAGACAAGAGATCCCCTCAACCTACCGAATCACCAACCACAACCAGATAACCTTCCAGCTAGCCAAGTACGACACAACCCAACCGCTCTACATCGACCCGCTGATCTACTCGACATATTTGGGCGGGAGCGGAGCGGAAAATTATCCCGACGACACAGGCAGCATCGCCTTAGACAGTGCGGGCAACGCTTATGTCGCCGGCGTGACCTGCTCAACCGACTTTCCGACGGTCAATCCCTTTCAGCCCAAGTACGCCGGCCCTCCGAAGGGCAACGGGTGTGGCGACGCTTTCGTGACGAAGCTGAATGCCTCAGGCTCGGCGTTAGTCTACTCCACGTATCTAGGCGGAAGCGGGGCAGACTTAGCCTACGGCATCGCCGTGGACAGCGGGGGTAACGCCTACGTCACCGGTTCCACCAGTTCAGCCGACTTTCCCGTCACCCAGGGTGCAGCTCAGACAATCTACGGCGGCGGTTCCAGCGACGCGTTTATCGCAAAACTTAACGCGGATGGGTCACTGGCCTACTCCAGCTATCTGGGCGGCAGTAACGGCGACTCTAGCTACACCATTGCCGTGGATAGCGCGGGCAATGCTTACGTCGTTGGTGCGACCGACTCAAGTAACTTTCCCATCACCGCTGGCGCCTTCCAGACAGTTTGCAACGGTGGCGCGAACTGCTCTTCCGACGGCGACGGATTCGTGACCAAAATTAACCCAACAGGATCAGCGCTGGTTTACTCCACTTATCTGGGCGGTAGTGCGAATGACGGTGTCCTCGGCGTGGCAGTGGACGGCGCAGGTGATGCATACGTCACCGGCGAGACGGCGTCAACTGACTTTCCAATTACATCCGGCGCCTTCCAGACGACCCTCAACGGTTCCGGCAACGCCTTTGTGACCGAGGTCAGTCCCGAAGGGTCGGCGCTGGTTTACTCCACCTATCTTGGCGGAAGCTACTACGACGGGGGCCTTAGCGTCGCGTTGGATAGCGCGGGCAACGCTTACGTCGTGGGTCAGGCTGATTCCGCCAACTTTCCAGTGACGCCAGGCGCCTTCCAGACGACTTGCAGCAACGGTTGTTACGACGGGGACGCCTTCGTGTCCAAGCTTAACCCCACGGGATCGGCATTGGTTTACTCAACGTTTTTGGGCGGCAGTGGGATTGATGTTGCCTTTGACGTCGTGGTGGATAGCGCGGGCACTGCTTACATCGCCGGCTATACCTATTCAGTCGACTTTCCGACAGAAAATCCCCTGCAACCATACAATCGCGGGAGATCCGACGGATTCGTCACGAGGATCAACCCGTCGGGTTCAGCCCTGGTTTATTCCACTTATCTGGGCGGAAGTCATGACGACGGTGCCCATGGAATCGCATTGGACAACGCCGGCAACGCCTACGTTACCGGGTGGACTGGCTCACCCAACTTTCCAACCACGTCCGGTGCCTTTCAGCCATTCTACAACGGGGAATACGATGCCTTCGTGTCGAGACTGTATATCCTGCCTGGGACCACGACTACTCTTACGTCCTCTCCGAACCCGTCCGCTTACGGACAGGCCGTGACCTTTACCGCGGCCGTCTCCTCCGGCCTAGGCCCGCCGCCCGACGGAGAAACCATCTCCTTCATGAAAGGCACAATCATCCTGGGAACAGGAACGCTGAGCGGTGGCACAGCCACCTTCACCACCTCAACCCTGAAGGTAGGCACAACCTCGGTCACAGCCGTCTACGCCGGAGACTCCAACTTCGCGGCCAGCAAATCGAAAGCAGTCAGCCAAGTGGTGAACAAAGCCACGACCACAACCACTTTGACTTCCTCTCCAAATCCCTCGAACCTCGGACAGTCTGTAACCTTTAGGGCGAACGTGACGCCGGAGTTCGGCGGTAAAGTCACGGGCTCCATTGCGTTCTACGATGGCGCGACGCTCCTGAAGACTGTGCCTGTGAACGGGGCAAAGTACACAACTTCGACACTGACCCAGGGCATGCACAGCATCACCGCAACGTACAGCGGCAGCACCAGCTTCGACGGCAGTTCAGCTTCGCTGACACAGACGGTCAATTAGGTGCCTGCGGGTGCGCCACTTCTCGCGCCCTTCGAAAAGTGTGGCGCGGGCGCCCCTGCCCGCGAACGCCAACACCACCGAAAAGTGCTCGCCCAGAAATACTGTGCGCACGACTCAACTCCTAAACCAAACCAAAACTCAAACGGTTTTTCTGGGTACTGAGTACCAGCTACTGGGTACTAACCGCTAGAATCTTCCAAGCTCCCATGACCGCAGACCGCATATCCGCTCTACTCGACCCCTTCCTGACCCACCCGCTCTCCGAATCCCAGCTAAATCAAATATCGATATACATCGATCTATTACAACGCTGGAACGCCCGCATCAACCTCACCGCCATCCGCAACGAAGAAGAAATAGTAACCCGCCACTTCGGCGAATCCCTCTTCCTCGCCCGACACCTCTTCTCACCAATCGATTGTCATCCTGAGCGGAGCCATGTCATCCGCGAAGCGGATGGCGAGGCGGAGTCGAAGGACCCCTATTCGACCTCAAAGCTCAGCCCTGCTAAAGATCCCCGCGGTCCCACTGGCAACTGGCAACCGGCAACTGGCAACCGAGTTCTAGACATAGGCTCCGGAGCCGGATTCCCCGCCCTACCCCTAAAAATCTGGGCCCCCGAAATCCACCTGACCCTGATCGAATCCAACCACAAAAAATCCGCCTTCCTAAAAGAAGTATCCCGAGCACTTACATTCACCAACATCAATGTAATAACCGAACGCGCCGAAACCATCCTGACACGCAGAGACCACCCCCAAGCCGAAGTAGTAACCCTAAGAGCAGTCGAACACTTCGAAACCATCCTCCCCCAAGCCGCAACCTTCCTGGCCGCAAAGGCCACCCTGGCCCTCCTAATAGGAACGTCCCAACTCCGCTCCCTAGCCGTTCAAACCACCCTAAACTGGCAGCCTCCGATCCCTATACCCAGCTCAAATACCAGAGTGTTAGTCCTCGGATGCAGGCAAGAGTTAAAATAATTGCTGTTTCTAACCACAAAAGTGGAGTGAAACGCCAATAATAAGGTACAACGGCATCATAAAGTGGTAATAAAATGCGAATATCGCAGTTGACATCAAACTCCGAATCCCACTCGATTATAGAGAACATAAAGCGAAAATGTTCCACGTGGAACATTCCCTCTCGCCAGAAGGCGCTTAAACCCTCCTTTATTACCGTTCCATGTGGAACGTATATAGGCAACTGCCGGGCCGCCGATAAAGTATGTTCCACGTGGAACATTCTTCTCTCCTGCACCATAAATCCGGCATTGCTTTCGCTGGATGTTTCTAATATTCTGGCGCGCAACACACAGAAAGAACAATCATGGGACGCGTCATTGCTGTTGCCAACCAGAAGGGTGGCGTCGGGAAGACTACGACTGCCATCAACCTAGCCGCCTCTCTAGCTGCCGCCGAAGTCAATACCTTGCTCGTTGATTGCGATCCGCAGTCGAACTCTACCAGTGGGCTTGGGCTGGCGAAGGATCCGGAGCGGATCAGTATCTATGACGTCATGATGGGGGCGGCTTCGGCCGAGGAGGCGCTTCAGCTCACGGAGTTGGAGCAGCTCTGGTTGATCCCTTCCCATAAGAACCTGATTGGGGCGAACCTGGAGCTGGTCTCGGCGGAGCGGAGGGAGTACCGTCTGCGCGACGCGCTCGCTCCGCTGCTTGATCGGTTTCAGTTTATTGTGCTCGATTGTCCTCCGGCTTTGGATCTGCTTACGTTGAACTCGCTGGTGGCGGCGGATGGAATTTTGATTCCTATGCAGGCGGAGTACTTTGCTTTGGAGGGAGTGTCGGAGTTGCTCGACACCATAGAGAGGATACGCGTCGAGTTGAATCCTGGGCTGGCGGTGGAGGGGGTGGTGCTGACTATGTTCGATGAGCGGACTAATCTGGCTCAGCAGGTGGCGGAGGAATTGAAGAAATATTTTGGGGATAAGTTGTGCACTACTACGATCCCGCGGAACATACGGCTGGCGGAGGCTCCTAGTCATGGGCTGCCGGCGCTGGTGTATGACGTGCGGTCGCGGGGGGCGGAGAGTTATATACGGCTGGCTAAGGAGATTCTGGATCGGCAGGCGGGAGCGGCTCGGGGAGCCGCTTAGATTGATGGTTGTAAATATTTATGTATATCGATGTTTGGTGACAGGTCGCAGGCGACAGGTGACAGGAAAAGCGTAGAACCGGGGACAATCATTTGCGGATTAAAAATGATTGCGGTGCGCGGGAAACAGCAGGTCCTTCGCTTCGCTCAGGATGACAAATTTTTTCGGAAGCTCGCTCATGATTCCATTTGAGGATGGGGATAAATGATGACTACGGGGAATGCGGCGGCGGATTTGAAAAATTCGGAGAAAGTTCACGAGAAGGTCGCGGAGAAGCGGCGGGCTTTGGGGCGAGGGTTGGAATCTTTGCTGCCGGGACCACGCGTGGTGACTACGCCCACTCCTCCGGCACCCACCCTTCCGCAAAGTACGCGTAAGGATGGGGCACCCGCGGAGAACGGTTCTCAGTTGTCAGTTGTTAGTTCTCACGATGCGGATCTTAGTTCTGGCCAGCCTGGTTCTGAGGCGCCATTGTCGCCTTCTGCTTCCGGTGGTGCGGCGGTCGCTACGTCAGATCAGCGGGTTTCTGGAATCGTGCCGCAGATACACGCAGCGGCTTCGGGGTCGGCTCCGGATGGGGGCGTGCAGGTATTGGCGATTGATTTGATTGAGCGGAATCCTTATCAGACGCGGTGGGATTTTAAGAAAGAGGCGTTGGAGGAGCTTAGCCGGTCGATCAAGGCGCAGGGAGTGTTGCAGCCGGTTGTGGTGCGTCCGGGGGCGGATGGAAAGTTCATCTTGATCCTGGGCGAGCGTCGGTTGCGCGCTTCGATCATGGCGGAGATGGCGACGATCCCTGCGTTCGTGAGGCGGGTTTCGGAGCAACAAGCGGCGGAGATGACGCTGGTCGAAAACCTGCAACGGCAGGATTTGAACTGTATTGAGCAGGCGGAAGCATTCTCGACCCTGAGCACGAAGTTCGACATGACGCAGGACGAGATTGGCGCGCGGGCAGGGATTTCGCGGGAGACGGTGACGAACTACATGCGCCTGCTGAATCTGCCGGAGAGCGTGATTGGAGCGCTGCAGACGGGAAAGCTTTCGTACAGCCATGCGCGCGTGCTATTGCAACTGCGGGACGATGCGGAGATATGGAAGCTGGCGAAGAAGGTAATGGAAGAGAAGCTGTCAGTGGGCAAACTGGAGGAGTTGGTGCTGGGTAGTGGGTTGCCGCGTCCGGGCTCGGTGCACAAGTCGGGTGGGGCGCGGTGGGTGGATCCGAATGTGAAGGCAGCGCAGAGATCGCTCGAGGAAGTGTTGGGGATGCGAGTGCGGATTGCCGACCGTAGAGGCAGAGGGAAGATTTCGATTGAGTATGCGACGCTGGAGGATTTTGATCGGGTAGTGGGGATGTTGAAGGGTGGGGGGTAGGTGACGGGTGACAGGTGACAGGAAAAGCAAGGGCAGGAAAAGCGGGAACACCAGGAAGGGGCCCGGCATCGGGCGAGTGGTAATTGCTCCATTAGGGGTAGAAGGGGGATTTGAGGGACGTTTTCGTGTACGCACGATAATCCCCAAAGCTGGTTATTTGTGCTAACTACTTATTTAGATGAAAGCGGACAAGAGTCGAACGACTACGTATTCATTGCTGGATTCTTAGGCAATGATGACCAGTGGAAACAATTAGCGGCCGACTGGAAAAACGCGCTCGGAGCCCGCAAAGCTTTGCATCTGAGTCGGCTCCGCTGGGCATACCCAAAGAGGGTAGAAAAGGTGCTCAATCGTCTCGGGCCGATTCCCCATCAATGTGGCCTCGAACCTCTTTTCGGTGGAGTGCGCGTCAGCGATTACGCTGACCTCGTAAAGGGAACAATTGATGAAAGGCTAATGGCTGGATATATTGCCGCACTCTATCCTCTCGTCATCCAGATGCTAAAGGTCGTTCCTCCGAACGAGAGAGTAGAGATTGTATTTGAAGCGCAGGAGCGCTATGAGCCATTCGTACATTCCGTTCTCGCCAAACTTATGAAGGGCCGGAGCGATTATCGTTTCTATGCTCCCGATGGGAGTCCCAAGTTGGCGAGTTGGCGTTTCGCATCAAAGGAAAGCACAATATTTTTTCAGCCAGCCGATTTCTTCGCTTACGCACTAACGCAAATCTATCGGGATACCAAATCTGAGAAGTCGAAGCTCTGCATGGCAATCTGTCCCGAAGGAGAAAAATCAAAAGCGGTTGGCGCGGTTATGACTCGCAATCAAGTAAGAAACATTATTAAGCTAACACGCAACCTTGCCGCGCTGGAGATGCTTTCGGGACGTAATTTGAAACCACAGACGCGTGAGGAGCGCGAACAGTTCAACGCAATGGTGAGAGAAGTCGTCAACGGGAGGCCGAGTGAAGCGAAGTGAGGAATTCGAGAATTTCATTGGGCGGGCGGGCTCTGGTGTGAGGGGAATCTGAAGTGTAACAAGTGGAGTGAGGTGGCGGCACGCATTCCGAATTGAAAGCCACGAACGCTGGTTTGGTTATCGAAATGGCGCTGGCGATTTGGTTCTTGCTGAATTGGTGGACAGTGAATTCGTAGAGTAGGGGTCCTTCGGCTGCGCCGGGCCATTCGCTTCGCTCTTGGCTCGGACTGCGCTCAGGATGACACGTCGGAGATTTGTTCTTTTATCGCAGCGGTGAACCGCTGCGCCACCCAAAACGCGCGCGCGGCAATACTTTTAGGTGAGATAGGGGTGAAGTTATCCCACTTGTTACTCTGTTGGTTCTGCTTGGAGAATCGGGTTGAGATTATGGCGGTTACGCCCACCCTTCCGCAATGTGCGCGGATAGGGTGGGGCATCCGCTTCTACTGTATTGCGCTCAGGCTGACACATCGATAGTTTGTGCTTTTATCGCAGCGGTGAACGCTGCGCCACCCAAAACGCGCGCGCGGCAATACTCTTAGGCGAGGGATCGGTGAAGTTCTCCCACTTGTTACTCTTATGGTTCTCTGATTATTGCTCCCACTCTAACGTCGGACAAAACGCGACGTTAGAATGGGGCACCCGCCGACTTTTTTACGACTAGCGGCCGTCCGGACGAAGTGGCGGGGTAGTTCTTATTTTGGCTGGCCGGCGGCGACAAAGAATCGCCGCGTTTGATTGAGTGATGTCAGTTGGCTGAGGGCGATCTCCTGGTTGTTTTCACTATCTCTATATAAGAGGAGTGGGCGGGATCGAGACATCGGGTGGAGCATGTATTTTGGGGGGTGGGGATGTGATGCAGCTGGGCGCTCGACAATCTGCTGGCGCAGGGCGAAATGCACAGGTCCTTCGCTGGCGCTCAGGATGACAAGCCTAAGAATGGATGACAGATCGAAAAAATAAATGACGGATGAAAATTTGGTGGAAGGGACGAGCTGCCTCTGTTAACTGATACTTTCATAGCTTGAGTTTTGGTATTGTCGCTGGGCGAGTAATAGTGAGGCGATATGGGATTTGTGAATGTGTTGTTTGGGCGGCCGCTGGCTTCTTCGGAGGATGAGGGGGAGCGGATTACTCCGGTGCAGGGGATTCCTACGTTTGGGCTGGATGCTTTGAGCTCGGCGGCTTACGGGCCGGAGGCGGCGCTGACGATTTTGCTGCCTTTGGGATTGCTGGGCGTGAAGTACATCGTGCCGCTGACTTTCGCGATTATTGTTTTGCTGATCATTGTTTATTTCAGTTATCGGCAGACGATTGCGGCTTATCCGAATGGCGGGGGATCGTACACGGTTGCGAAAGAGAATTTGGGAGAAGGGGCGGGGCTGGTGGCGGGGGCGGCATTGATGATCGATTATCTGCTGAATGTGGCGGTGGGAATTTCGGCGGGAATCGGGGCGCTGGTTTCGGCGGTGCCATCGTTGTTGCCGCACACGTTGGGGCTTTGCCTGGCGGTGTTGGTTATATTGACGGTAGTAAATCTTCGCGGCGTGAAGGAGGCGGGATCGGCGTTTGAGGCTCCTACATATTTTTTTGTGGGGACGCTGGCGGTGGTGATTGTGGAGGGATTTTATAAGGTGATTGCTTCGGGAGGGCATCCGGCGGCAGTGGCTTCATTGGGGCCGGCGACGGTTGGGCCTTCTCCGGCGGTGCAGATGGTGGGGGCGTGGATTCTGGTGAAGGCGTTTGCATCGGGATGCACGGCGCTGACGGGCGTGGAGGCGGTGAGCAACGGAGTGCAGGCGTTTCGGAAGCCGGTGGTGGATGGGGCGCGGACTACGTTGACGGCGATTATTGCGATCTTGATTGTGCTGCTGGGCGGGATTGCCGTACTGGTGCGTTACTACGGAATTGTAGCTACGGACCCGGGAGCTCCGGGGTATCAGAGTGTGTTGTCGTTGTTGACGGCGGCGGTGACGGGGAAAGGGATTTTTTACGATGTGACGATGTTCTCGGTGCTGGTGGTGCTGTGTTTGTCGGCGAATACATCGTTTGCGGATTTTCCGCGGCTGTGCCGGATGATTGCGCGGGACGATTATTTGCCGCATTCGCTGACGACGCGGGGACGGCGGCTGGTGTTTTCGCAGGGGATATGGGGGCTGGCGATATTGGCTGCGCTGCTGCTGATTTTATTTGGCGGGGTGACAGACCGGTTGATTCCGCTGTTTGCGGTGGGAGCGTTTATGGCGTTCACGCTGTCGCAGGCGGGGATGGTGGGGCATTGGCGGAAGACGAAGGGATTTTGCGGGGCGATGGTGGTGAATGGATTTGGAGCGCTGGCCACCGGGCTGACGGTGATGGTGATCGTGACGGCGAAATTTTTGGAGGGGGCGTGGGTGGTGGTGCTGTTGTTGCCGGCGCTGTTGTTATTTATGGGGAGGATTAAGCGTCATTATGAGCTGACGAATGAGGAAGTGGCGCTGAAGGGTGGAGTGGAGTTGAGCGCGGAGAATATGGCGCCTCCGATTGTGCTGGTGCCGGTGGACCGGTGGAATGCGGCGACGGAGAAGGCGTTGCAGTTTGCGCTGACGTTGTCTCCGGATGTGGAGGCGGTGCATGTGACGTGCGACGCGGATGATGACAAGGCGCCGTGGTCGGAGAATCCGCCGCCGGAGGGGGCGCGGGTTCCGAAGCTGGTGACGCTGGAGTCGCCGTATAGGCTGGTGGTGCATCCGATCATGGATTATGTGTTGAAGGTGGAGAAGGAGAATCCGGGGCGGACGATCGCGGTGGTGATTGCGTCGATGGTGGAGCGGCACTGGTATCACTATTTTCTGCACAATCAGAGAGGGCAGATGCTGACGGCGCTCCTGCTGCTGGCTGGGGATGAGCGGATTAATATTGTTAATGTGCCGTGGTATTTGAAGGCATAGGAAAGGCTGGGCCAGGAAAAGCAAGAACGGGTGAAAGGTGACAGGAGAGACGAAAAGCAATGGCTGGATTTTTAAGCCAGAAATATAGAGCTGTTTATTCTTGAACGGCCTCTTATTGAGATTGATGACGCTTCGCGAGTCGACCGAGTTCAGGGGCGAACAGAGAGCGCACGCTTGGGCTAACGCCTGGTTACATCAATCATTCCCACCAGCTTACAATGCTGACATGCACAAGCGGTCATTGGATCAACAAAGCATAATTGTTGTTAACTCACAGCGTTTTAGTTTTTGAACCGTCTGCGGACCTGTCGGGTTGGCAGTCAGAAGGGAGCTATGATGCGCTGGTACCACTACGTGGCCTACTTTTTCGGGGGCGCATTCCTCGCGAACGTCCTGCCCCATCTCGGCAACGGGATCTCGGGGCACGCCTTCCAGAGCCCCTTTGCATCGCCGCCTGGGGTAGGCTTGTCCTCCTCGACGGTCAATGTCCTATGGGGCCTCTTCAACCTTGCCGCCGGCTACCTGCTTGTCTGTCGTGTGGGTAACTTTAACCTGCGCAAGACCCAGGACGCGCTCATCCTCGGGGCGGGCATCCTCATCATGTCGCTCATGCTTGCCCACGCGTTCGGACGGTTCCACGGGGGCCTGTGACCCTGCCTTTTCTACTACCGACCAAACACTGGACATCTCGGGTTAAATTCCAAATCACGATCAAAACCCCTCAATGAGCGCCTGTTAATGTCAGTTATAATTCGGGCGGATGCCGGAGGATGCCATGCAGCACAAAGTCGATCAGATCCTCAGCCGGGACTCCTTCCCAATTCCTCTTGAATGCGCTTGTTGTCCCAAAAGAAACGGCCAGCATTTGAGTGCTGGCCGGGAGAGCGCTGATCGAACCGCCATCGATTAATAACCTGTTGGGCAAGCGCAGCCTGAAATGACGTCGTCGTCCAACGTAACCGCGCCATTCCGTGCCAGCGCCCTACCTTCTAAGTTCACGCCGGTGGTTATTGTGATTGATGTGAGGGCCATTATGGTTCCCGCGAATTCCGAGTTTGTTCCGAGGGTCGCTGAGCTGCCAACCTGCCAGAAGACGTTGCAAGCGGTGGCGCCGTTGGCCAGGGTAATTTGGCTCGCACTCCCTGTCGTCAGCGTGGACGCGATCTGGAAAATGAACACAGCGTTCTTATTGCCTTGACCATCGAGAGTGAGGTTCCCGGAATTTGCAAGCGACGAGGTCGACGTATACACACCGGCAGTGAGGGTTTGGCCGACCAAATCTCCGGCCACCGATGTGCCGCCGGCTCGTCCGGCTGCATCGAGATAGCCGGCGGTCAAGGCGGCCTGGGCCAGAGATGCGACTCCGTCCGCAATATGGATCGTCCCGCTCAACGTCCCCGGCGGAAATCCAGTCACGGCGGTACCCGGACACACCCCAACATCCCCGGATACGACCGTCGAACCAGTGTTGGTGACGGTGCTTCCAGCCAGGACCGAGAAACTTCCTATGTTAGGACAGAGATTGACCGGCTGCGTTGTACCGAGCTGGCACGGAGCGGTCGTGAAAGTCTGTTGAAATGCCCCAATCGGCAGCTCGCTCATGTCCTTGGCTTCGGCGGTCATCGTAATCCAGTACGCGGTGTTCGCAGCCAGGTTAGACGAGGGCGTGAGAGTGGCCTGTTGGTGGACCACGTCGTAGGTCACGGCGGCGGCCACGGTGGCGTTCGCACCTACAATGTAGAGTGTGGTGGGATTGATGGTGAGTGAGTCCATTTGTTCGTCGAAGGTGACCGTGGCCTTCTGGTTCTGTGGAACGCAACTGGCACCAGCGACAAGATTGACGGCAACCAGGTACGGGGTGGAAGTGTCGCTGGTTGCCAGGGTAGTAAAGGAGAAATTAAAGGGCGCGGCCAGTGGAGCTCCGTTCATGTTCTTGGCCCCAACGCCAACGCTCGCGTTGTACTTAGTATTGGGGGCGAAGTCTTGAGAAGGTTTGAAGGCGCCAATCATATTGGTGGCGTCGTAAACGACTGTGCCCGTCATGCCTGCAATCAGAAACGAACCGGAGTTGATGCTTGCGGGATCCATGGGTTGGCTGAAGAGCACGGCAATCTCACGGTTGGTGGCTATGCCGCCGCTCTCGGGCACGACCATCGATACCGTGGGACTATTGGAGAGAGACGGCGGAACGGCACCACTACCACAGCTAATGAGAAAAGCCACCGCCAGAAGGGCGGGTGAGAACCGGGAGATTTGATCGATTGACATACGACTCCTTTCCCCATGCGGGGCGCGTCCGGCAGAAACACACCAGATAGCTGGAGCCACGCTTGTAGGGGCAGCGAGCCCGGCCAGGGAGCGAAATCCCGGGGCGCATCAGAGGCATGAGCCTTCCGTAGATTCGTTCCGAACGAACTGAATTATGAGGCTGGTCGATAAATCTGTCTGAGCAGAATCGCTCACTTTGCTGTTTTTTATGAGACGACGAAGATTATCCGCTTCAGCCTGAGGGGGAGAACAGACAATGTGTGAAAACACGATGACTCGAATCGGTGCTGACGCGTGGATTCGCCATACTGTGCCCCGGTGTCGACACTCCGTGGAATGTGCGGATTCAGGGGATCAGGTCAGTTACGTACCATGAAAATCCCGCGGCGACAGCGGGATTCCATGGTGTGATTTTGGTCGTCCTCTCCTTTGAGGCTTACTCTCCCCTGTGGTAGCATCGGGAGTTTCGCGGGCGGGGTTGGGCTCGGCTGTTGCCGGTTCTCATCTCTCATCTTTTTTATTGTGATTTGTGGGACTTATCAACCTTCCTGGTTAGCCTGCGGAAGGAGAAAAAAATCCGTGAAAGTTTATGAAGGAAGTAATCTCCGCAATCTTGCCTTGATTGGGCATGGTCATGCGGGGAAGACTACGCTTGTGTCCGCCATGCTTTATACGTCGGGGGGCGCGCCTCGGCTGGGACGGGTCGATGATGGGTCGGCTCCTACGGACTATGACGAGGAGGAGATTGCCCGGAAGATGTCGATCTCGACGGGGCTGGCGTTTGTGGAGTGGGGGAAGCCGGAGGCGCGGGTGAAGATCAATCTGCTGGATACTCCGGGCTTCAATATGTTTGTGCACGAGGCGAAGATGGTGCTGCCGGTGGTGGACGCGGCGCTGGTCGTCGTCGACGGCGTGGCGGGCGTGGAGGTGGTTACGCAGCGGGTTTGGGGATATTGCGAGGAGATTAATCTGCCGCGGATGATTGTGGTGAGCAGGATGGATCGCGACCGCGCGGATGCTACGCGGGTGGTGGAGTCGCTGACGAATGCTTTTGGGAGGGCGGTGACTCCGCTGCAATTGCCGATTGGGAGCGAGAAGAGCCTGAGCGGGATTGTCGATCTCGTGCGAATGAAGGCTTACACGTATGAGATGGGCGGGAATGGCAAGGGAAAGGAAGGTCCGATTCCGGCTAGTGTGGCGGATGCGGCTAAGGAGGCGCACGAGAAGCTTGTCGAGTTGGTGGCGGAGGGGAAAGATGAGTTGATGGAGGAATTTTTTGAGACGGGGACGATTCCGGAGGAGCATCTGGTTCCGGCGCTGCATGAGGCGATTCGGGAGGACAAACTTTTTCCGGTGCTGTTTACTTCGGGACTGGGAAATATCGGCGTGGATGAACTGATGGATTTTATTGTCGATTACACGCCGGGGGCGAATGAGCATCATGCGATCACGGGGTGGACGGCGGACGGTGAGGAGCAGGCGGAGCGCAAGGGGACGGATAATGAGCCAGCTTCGGTATATGTGTTCAAGACGATGTCGGATGCGTTTGCGGGACGGATTTCTTATTTCAAAGTTTTTTCTGGCGTGTTGAAGAACGATGCTTCTTTGCAGAACTACAATCGCAACACGCTGGAGAAGTTTGCGCATATTTCTTTGATCCAGGGGAAGGCGGCGGTGCCGATTCCGGAGATTCATGCGGGGGATATTGGGGCGGTGGCGAAGCTGCGGGAGACGCTGACGGGAGACACGCTGGGAGACAAGGCTTCGCCGATACGGTATCCAGCGGTGAAGCTGCCGGAGCCGGCGATCACGTTTGCGATCGAGCCGAAGAGCCGGGCGGATGAAGACAAGCTGGGAGTGGGGCTGCACAAGCTGATGGAAGAAGATGCGATGCTGCGATTTTTTCGGGATCCGCAGACGAAGGAGTTTTTGATTGCGGGGACGGGGCAGCAGCACATTGAAGTGGTGGTGTCGAAGATGCGGAAGCGGTATCACGCGGAGGTGGTGCTGAAGGCGCCGAAGGTTCCGTATCGGGAGACGATACGCGGGAAGGCGGATGTGCAGGGGCGGCATAAAAAGCAGACGGGCGGGCACGGGCAGTATGGGGATTGCAAGATCAAGATGGAGCCGTTGCCGCGTAACGCGGAAGTAGAGTTTGAGTTTGTGAACGATATTTTTGGCGGGTCGATTCCGCGGAATTTTATTCCGGCGGTGGAGAAAGGGATTAAGGATGCGGCGGGGCGGGGATTTCTGGCGGGGTATCCTGTAGTGAATTTTCGCGTGATTCTTTATGACGGGTCATATCACGATGTGGATTCGAACGATCTGTCGTTTCAGATGGCGGGGCGGATTGCGTTTCGGAAGGCGATGGAGCAGGCGAAGCCTACGCTGCTGGAGCCGATCATGAATGTGGAGATCACGATTCCGGATGAGTTCGCGGGAACGATTATGGGTGATTTGAATAGCCGGCGCGGGCGGATTCAGGGGATGGATAACAAGGCGGGGAACACAATTGTGAAGGCGGAGGTGCCGATGGCGGAGATGCTGACGTATGGGGCGGATCTGACATCGATGACGCAGGGGCGCGGAAGTTTTTCGATGGAGATGCATCATTACGATACGGTGCCGCAGGCGCAGCAGGACAAGATCATTGAGAAGGCTAAGGCGGAGCGGGGCGAGGTTACGGAGGAGGAGTAGGGTGGTTGTGCTAAGAGAGTCGCGGCCCACTCATTCGCAAAGTGCGCGAATGAATGGGGCACCCGTTTTCTGATTGTGTTGGCGCGGGCGGGGCCTCCCGCCGAATTGAGAAATCCTCAAAAACAGGTTCGCTCGCTGGCTGGTTCTGGCGTACTATTCTTTTTTCTTCTTCTGGTGCCGAGGAGGGATCATGGTTAGGCCGACTTCGCCTTTCGGCTGCGGGGTTTCGTTCTCTGGTGTTTTTCTTCTCTTGGTGGTGATGACCTATCCGGCTATGACTCAGGAAAAGAAAACGGTGGTGCTGGAGTTGGACCATGTGTCGGTTTGCGGATCGAATCTGGATACGCTGCGGCAGGCGTTTACGGATGTGGGGCTGACTCCGGATCTGGGCGGACCGCATGGGAATGGCGTTACGCAGATGGCGTATGTGGGGTTTGATGATGGAACTTACATTGAACTGATTGCTCCGATCAAGGCGGGGGTGACGACGGGTTCGGAGTGGGCGAAGTATATGTCGGAGGATGCGGTTAGTTGTGCGTGGGCGGTGGGGACTAATGTTTTGTTGCAGGAAGTGGATCGGCTGAAGAAGGCGGGGATTGCGGTGACGGCTCCGGAGCCGGGGAGCCGGAAGCGGCCGGATGGGATGTCGATTGAGTGGACGGTGGCGGGAGTGGGATCGGGGACGCGCGGGTCGGTGCTGCCGTTTGTGATTGAAGATCAGACGCCGCGGGCGTGGCGGGTGCAAATTTCGGCTAGCGTGCATGAAGCTCCGGTGAGCGGCGTGGAGAGTGTGGTGATCGCGGTGAATAATCTGGATGCTTCGGTGGCGTTGTTTCGGAAGGCTTATGGGTGGTCGGAGCCGCTGGTGGAGACGGAAAAAGAGTTTGGGAAGCTGGCGTATTTTCCGGGAGAGCCGGTGATCCTGGCGGCTCCGGCGAATGCGCGATGGCTGTCGGAATGGCTGGGGAAGTATGGGGAGACTCCGGTGGCGTATTTGCTGGCGAGTAGTGAGTTTTCGGCGGCGGCGAAGAAGTATAAGTTGTCGGGGAGTAAGACTTGGTTTGGACAGAAGGTGGCGTGGTTTGACGAGCGGAAGTTGAAGGGGGTTCGAGTGGGAGTGATTGGTCAGTAGTTCAGTCCCACTAGGTGCGTGGCCCTCACGAGATCAAAATCCCCACCCTAACGTCGCACAAGACGCGACGTTAAGGATGGGGCACCCGGTTTGATCGTCCTCGGTTTGGTTATTCAGAAAAAATTCAAGAGCAGCGGACAAGAGTGTCCGCTCCACACGTGCACAGGTGAACTGAGAACTGCTAACATCCTTTTCAGTGTCTGCCGCTAAGAACAATTCTCATTTGAATTTGAAGGACCGGGTGGTTTCGGCTGCTCCGGTGGAGGACGATTCTTCTTTTGAGCTGAAGCTGCGGCCGCAGCGGCTGGCGGAATTTATTGGGCAGAACAAGGTTAAAGAGAATCTTTCGGTGGCCATTGAGGCGGCGCGCAATCGCGAGGAGGCGCTGGATCATGTGTTGCTTTATGGGCCTCCGGGGTTAGGCAAAACTACTCTCGCCAATATTATTGCCAATGAGTTGGGCGCGGCTTTTCAACAGACGTCGGGGCCTACTTTGCAGATCAAGGGGGATCTGACGGCGATCTTGACGAATCTGCGCGACCGGCAAGTTTTGTTTATCGATGAAGTGCATCGGCTGCAGCCGGCGCTGGAGGAAATTCTTTATTCGGCGCTCGAGGACTATAAGCTCGACATCATGATTGGGCAAGGGCCGTCGGCTCGGACGCACACGATGGATGTGAGACCGTTTACTTTTATTGGGGCGACTACGCGGGCGGGGCTGTTGTCGGCTCCGCTGCGCTCGCGGTTTGGGTTGTTGTTGCGGCTGGAGTTTTATACGCATGAAGATTTGCGGGTGATTGTGGAGCGGTCGGCGGAGATTTTGGGAGTGGGGATCGATCGGGCGGGAGCTACGGAGATTGCTTCGCGATCGCGCGGGACTCCTCGGATTGCGAATCGGTTGTTGCGGCGGGTGCGGGATTATGCGCAGGTGCGGGCGGCGGGGGTGATCGATTTGGCGGTGGCGCAGTCGGCGCTCTCCATGCTGGAAGTGGATCGGTATGGGTTTGATGAAGTGGATCGGAAGTTGTTGCTGACGATTATTGAGAAGTATCAGGGTGGTCCGGTGGGGCTGAATACTTTGGGAGCGGCGCTGGCGGAGGAGCCGGATGCGATTGAGGAAATTTATGAGCCGTTTTTGATTCAGATTGGATTTTTGAATCGGACTCCGCGGGGGAGAGTGGCTACGCAGCTGGCGTACGAGCATTTTGGGATTGTGCCGAATCGGCGGCAGAGTTCGTTGTTCTGAAATTTACGGGCCCACTCTAAATTTCGCAAAGAACGCGACGTTTAGAATGGGGCACCCTCGATATGGAGAAATTGAATGCGTGAGGTGATTGCTACTTCGGAGGCTCCGGCGGCTATTGGGCCTTATTCGCAGGCTATACGGGCGGCGGGGTTGATATTTACTTCGGGGCAGATCGCTATTGATCCGGCTACATCGCAGGTTGTTGCGGGCGATGTTCGGGTGCAGACGGAACGGGTGCTGCAGAATGTGGCGGCGATTTTGGCGGCTTCGGGGAGTTCTTTGGGGAAGGTGGTGCGGTGCACGGTGTTCCTGAAGAACATGGGAGATTTCGCGGCTATGAATGAAGTTTATGGAAAGTATTTTAAGGAGGCTCCGCCGGCGCGGTCGACGGTGGAGGTGGCGCGGCTGCCTAAGGATGTGCTGGTGGAAATTGATGCGATTGCGGTGGCGTGAGGGGTGGCGGTTGGGCGGGGTTGAGAACTGGCAGGGTTCGTTGTTTTGAAATTTACGTGGGCCCACTCTAAACGGCGCACAGAACGCGACGTTTAGAATGGGGCACCCTCACATTCGCAATAATTTAGAAAAGGGGGGATTATGAGAAGTTTTGTGGCTATTTTTGTGGTTATGTTGCTTGCGGTTGTTGGGTGGGTTGGGGCGCAGACGGCTCCGGCTAAGAGGGCTCCGGCGGTGCCTATGGGGCCGACTAAGGTTACGGGCGAGCCTACGAAGACGGCTAGCGGGCTGGAGTATTGGGATATTAAGGTGGGGACGGGCGCGGTGGCTAACGCGGGGATGAAGGTTAAGGTTGATTACACGGGGTGGCTGACGAATGGAAAGAAGTTCGACAGTTCGGTGGGGACGGGGCGTCCATTTGATTTTTTGTTGGGCGGAGGACAGGTGATTAAAGGGTGGGATGAAGGGATTGCTGGGATGAAGGTTGGGGGGAAACGGCAGCTGCGGATTCCTCCGGATCTGGCTTATGGGGAGAAGGGGTATTCTCCGGTGATTCCGCCGAATGCTACGTTGATATTTGATGTGCAGCTGGTGGATGCTAAGTAGCACGCGGGGAAGCTGGCAGGATTCCGGCGGCTTCTTTCTCTGCCACCGGCTTTTTTCGCGGACAGGAGTGTCCGCGCCACGCGAGCTAGGCTTTGACTACTTTGCCGCTGCGCAGGCAGGAAGTGCAGACGCGCATACGTTTTGTGGCCGCGCCTACGCGAGCGTGCACCGGGCGCAGATTGACGTTCCAGCGCCGCTTGGTGACGTTGTGGGCGTGGCTGATGCGGTTTCCCGCTTGCGGCTTCTTGCCGCAGATATCGCATTGTTGTGCCATCATGACTCCCGAAAAAATCAGAACTGATAGGGCAAACATAGATTTTACAGGATTTTGCGCACGTTCGGCAATTCGATCGGACACGCACGTTTACCGGCCGCTGGTTCTAATAGTCAATCATTTGCATAACTTCGACTCGCGGTAGATCGAGGAATTTAAATAGTCTTACGCCATCTCGCTCTAACCACCGCTGCTTGAGTCGAAAGGAGAAACAGGACGTCCGCTCGCGTGCGATACTGATTCCATGCAGTCCCCGATCCAAGCCGCCACCGCAGCCACCGATCCCAAGTCGGTGAAGGTGAACCTCACAACCGGTACCGGTGTGGACATTGAATGGAACGACGGACACCTCTCGCACTACACGTTCGTTTACTTACGCGATGCCTGCCCGTGCGCCATGTGCGAGGACGAGCGCGCTAAGGCTGGACGGCGTGCGGGCGATCCCGTGGCCGCTTTGCCCGGGGCGCTGCCGATGTTCAAGCCCCATGCCAAGCCAATCTCTGCCGAGGGAGTAGGCAAATACGCCATCAAGTTTTCCTGGAACGATAACCACGATCTCGGGATTTATTCGTGGAGGTTTCTGCGAGAAATCTGCCCCTGTGACGAGTGCAAAACCTTACGCGTGGGTTAAGCAAGCGGGACTGTGGCTACTGGGCATGATTGAAGGAGCAGGAATTCGAAGAAACCCGCATCTTCAAGTTCGCACCAATAAGTTTGCACAGAGGTTCTTAGCATCTCTGCCGTCCACACCATGAGTTCGACCAAACAAACGTCCGTCGCGCAATCCGTTATAAGCGAGCTTCTCACGGATTTGCATACCAAAAGCGAATGCGGAAAATTTGGTCTCAGTCGCGAATCCCTCTCCGCGATTCTTTGCGAAATAATCTCGAATCACGCTGCGCAAGCCACTTCCGCAAGCGAAATCCGCGCATTTCTTCTGGGCCTTCGAGTCGAAGAACTCGCTCTCGCTCGCTCTTGCGCTGCCGGCAATAATTATGCGTGGGAAATCTTTCTTACGCGGTATCGCGAAAAGCTTTATCTTTCGGCGCTGCGGATTGCGCGGGAGGATTCCGCGGCTCGCGAATTGGCCGACACTCTTTATGCCGACCTTTACGGCACCAATATTCGCGATGGAAGGCGCGTTTCCAAACTCGCTTCCTATTCCGGTCGCGGATCTCTGGAAGGTTGGCTACGCACGGTCTTGTCCCAGGAATATGTGAATCGCTACCGTCGCACGAAACGCCTGGTAAGTCTTGACGAGGAATCGGAAGAGGGCATTCAGTTTCAGGCCCCCGAACCTGAGCCAGTTTCGCCCGCCGATGCGCGCCTCGCGCAGGCTACAGACGAAGTCCTGACAGGCCTGTCAGCCGAAGATCGTATGGTTTTAAGCGCGTATTACCTCGATGGTCGTACTCTCGCTGAAATTGCCCGCATGCTGGGCGTGCACGAATCCACGATCAGCCGCAAAGTCGATAAACTGGCAAAGTCTTTGCGCAAGCAGATTGTTGCAGCTCTGTCACGCCGCGGCATGTCGAGACGCCAAGCCGAGGAAGCGCTCCAAATGGATGTTCGCGACCTGCAACTCGACATTCGGCAGGTCCTGAGACAAGAAAGCCTTACGCAAGAATCGACTTCCCGTACGTTCTCTGAAAAGAGAGTGAAATCCAGAGTCCGCGAGGGATCGGGATAGTTGCGCTTAGATCACTGTTAGAAATACCAGAAGATCCCGAACAAGAAGTTAAGAACCAAATGGACAACGTTTCCAAAATCGTACGCGAGCGGCTGAAGGCCGGAGCATTGGAGGCAAATCATCCCGAGGCAGATGAGCTGACTGCATTTGCCGAACGCTCTCTAGCTGAAGTAGAACGAATTGCGGTTCTTGAACACCTTGCCCGATGCTGTGATTGTCGCGACATTCTAGCCTTGGCCCTGCCTGCGACAGATGCCCTTGAAACGGCCGTCCGCACACCTGCGCAGGGATGGGTGAATTGGCCCGCTCTCCGCTGGGGACTTGTGGCAGCCGGCATCGTCGCTATTGCGTTGCTGGGCATCGTGCAGTACCAAAGACCATCGGGAAACATCGCCGCAACGTCAGGTGCGAGCCATCAAGTTGTATTCGAAGAAACCAGAAATCAGCCGCTGGCTTCACCCCCTCCTTCTGCCGGCGTTAAGAAGGCTGAAGATCAGGTTGCTTCGTCTAAGGTCACCAATTCTGATAGACAAATAGCAACGATGTTAAGCGAGAAGAAGAAGCGCGTGGCTCGCGCCGGTGGCGCGGGCGTTGCTCTTCCTGCTGCCGCGACTGGGTACAGTGCAGCATCTTCGCCGTTGTACAAGCAGCAAGCCGCTGCCGATCCGGCCACGAATATGCGGGTTCCCGCTGTCTCTGAAAGAGTGGCGGCACAAGCTCAGTCAGCCCCGCTCGACACGCGGACGTCAGAGGCAGGCCAGTTCGAGCCCCCTACTGCACCCCAACCCGCCAATCACTCGAATAACGAGAATTACGCTGCGGATCGGGTGGGCAAGGCCAAACCTGCCGTCATATCGCAATCTGCTGCGCCCGTCGCCCCGTCGATCATCCCTAGGTCAATCATCCCTCGCTGGGCGATTAATGCGGACGGCGTTCTGCAGCGTTCCTTCGACGATGGCGCGACCTGGCAAACGGTTGAGGTGGAAGCTCCCAGGTACTTCACAGATGCGACAGGTGTCGACGCTTCCGGGAAACCTTTGCAGCGCGAAGTGCGCAAAATGGCATCCCCCACGTTTCGCGCCGTTGCCGTGACGGGCACAGACGTCTGGGCAGGCGGTTCCGGCGCAATCCTCTATCATTCGCAGGATGCCGGCGATCATTGGACCCGGGTCATGCCCGCTTCCTCCGGCGCGACTCTAACCGGCGATATCGTCAGCCTGGAATTCCTCGACATGCAGCACGGAAAAGTCTCAACCTCGACGGCCGAAATCTGGAGCACCTCCGACGATGGCCAAACTTGGCAGAAACAATAACTCTCCTCAAGTCCACCCCGCCGCATCGTGACTCTATCATTCTGAATTTCGCTCTCCACTAAAACCGTATTACCAAAGTGACGTTTACACCCAATGAGGGTCACCCTAATATCCATCTCGTGGTTTGGCAGTTCTGGGGGAGGGCTGCCGAGGCGTCCTGGACTGAAAAGTCGAGGGCGCTTTTTTCTGCTCGCTTGTCGATTATCTGGCCGCTTTTCCTGTTTTCCGAAGGCGATCCAGATTCAAGACCATGTACTCCTCATCGATATAGCAGCCACCAACCTTCAAGGCCTTGGCCTCGCACCCCCAGGGTTCAAATCCCAGCGAACGATAGAGTTTTGCCGCAGCCGTCTGAGTTGTGCCGACGGAAAGTTGTATTTGTTCAAGCCCGTCGATTGAGGCAGCTCGCTTCAGTAGCGCGCGCAAGATATCGCGCCCAATCCCCTGTCCTCGCGCGCTGAAGGTTACGTAGACGCCCCAAATATGGCCTTTGTGAGCTGTCTTAAGTCCTTTCTCGCGATAAAACCCTGCCGTGCCCAATAGCTTCCTGCCCTCCAATGCGCCCACCACAAACGAGGTCGCCGGATCAGCTCCCAATTGCCCCCTCACTTCGTCCAGGCTGAGAGAACGGTGTTCCTCGGCGGACGAACTGAACGCTTCTGCCTCGCGCTCCAGCGCTTCCAGGCGAAAGTCCCAAAACTCATTCGCATCGTCCCCGGTAAGCAATCGAATCTCGGCCATTTACGGGTTTATACGGAATGTACGGTAGGAAGCGCAACCGCTATAGGCCTCACCCGTTTGTGGTTTGCGACCCTTTGCCCTGTTCCGGCATCGAATAGCAGTGTTACGATACTAAGTTCGGTTCTCTGACGGGATGCACCTAGAAATGCCCGGCAGCGCAGCCCGACGGGGCGTCCGCCGATAGAGCGACGTTTACAACGAGGAGAAACAATGCCAGGTAAGGAAACTGTGGAAGTCACCAAAAAAGCGGCAGGAAATGGAATCGTCGAGGTAACCGACGCAAATTTTGACCAGGACGTTTTGAAATCGGATAAGCCCGTACTCGTGGACTTCTGGGCGACCTGGTGCGGCCCTTGCCGCGCGATCGCGCCGATCGTCGAAGAACTGGCAAGTGAGTATCAGGGGAAAATAAAGATTGGCAAGATGGATGTAGACTCCAACAGCGCCACTCCCATGCGCTACAAAGTCACCGGCATCCCCACGCTTCTAGTTTTTAAGGGTGGCCAAGTGGTCGAACAGATCGTCGGCTACAAGCCGAAAGATACGATTGCGCAGGCGCTGAATAAGCACATCGGATAGACTTCTAGCCTCGCTTTAGATTCTCGACGCACGCTGAATCCGTTTGGTCAGCGTGCGTTTCGTTTTTAGACTTCGAATGGAACAGGATTCCCAGTCTTGCCTGAACGAATTGCAGGGCTGCTCGAGGTCGTTTTTCAATACTTCCTCAACACCCCAATCACCCGTCCCTGCACGTCCACCGAGGCTGCGGGCACAATAATCGGCTTCATGGCTGCATTCGAGGGCTGCAGCCGAATGTTGTCGCCTTCCCGAAAGAAACGTTTCAAGGTCGCGTCGCTCGAATCCACCAGAGCTACCACGATATCGCCATTGTGCGCGGTGCGCGCTTTTTCCACCAGCACGTAGTCACCGTCCAGAATGGCCTCATCCTGCATGGAGTCCCCCCGCACTTCGAGCACAAACACTTCCTTCGAGCGCACAAAGTCTGCCAGCGAGATGGTCTCGTTATTTTGAATGGCCTCGATCGGTTGCCCGGCCGCAATGCGCCCTACCAGCGGCAGCACAACCGCGGTATTCACGCTCATCGCCTGCTTGAGCCGTCCTTTCGGAGGCAACAGATCGATGGAGCGGCTGCGGTTGTAATCCCGCGTCAACAAGCCTTTCTTTTCCAGATTTGTGACATGCTTATGCACCGTGGCCAGGGACGTCAGCTCCAGCCCTTTGCCAATTTCATCGAATGAAGGAGAATACTGGTGTTCCGCCACAAATCGCGAAATGAAGTCGTACACTTCCCGTTGCCTGCGTGTGATGGCCATACCGACATTATTGGCGAAGATAAGGCGAAAAAGCAAGGGAAAATAAATGCGGTTCTCGATTCGGGCGTGAAACTTTTCTCTCTGTCGCGAGCGCATACAATAAGGGTATGACTTCAACTCTTCCTGTTTTCCTCGAACCCAGCGCGACCGAAAAAAACTTCAATCGTCTTTTCGGATTTTTCGTGGGCCTTGGTGTGGGCTTCTCACACAATTACCTGCTCCAGGTTCGCGGACGGAAGAGCGGCAAAATCCATTCGACTCCAATTAATCTGCTGGAACTGGACGGGAGGAGTTACCTGGTCGCTCCGCGCGGGCGCACGCAGTGGGTACGAAACGCCGAAGCCGCCGGAGAAATTACCTTGAAGAGAGGAAGCACGCGCCGGAAATTTCGGCTGCGGACGATCTCCGACATCGAGAAACCGCCAATCCTGAAAGCATACCTCGACACTTTCCCCCGCGAAGTGCAGCGCTATTTCGTGGTTACCGCAGGTTCGCCGCCAGAATCTTTCGTCGCGATCGTCGCGAGTTATCCAGCTTTCGAACTGGTTGCGAATTAAATTCTTCGTTGAAGTTCGCGCCCTGCGTCAGTCATCAATGTTGGCCCGATGCCACCAGGGTTGGTCGCAGCGAACAAATAAGGCCGACGGAGACTGAACCGTTTCGATTTCACTCTCCGCCGGCGTTGGGGGGACTACTTGCTGCCGCTTTTAGCTGCGCCGTCAGTGCTCGTCAGAGAAGCAGTATCCTCTGGTACCTTGCTGCTCTGCTGAGTTTTGGGCTGGGGACTGGACTGTTTTGTTGCCGGGTTTGCGTTGCCGGTATTGGAGCTGCTAACTGGACTGATCATATGAGGGTGACATCGGCAGCAGATCCTGAAACTTTAACGCCGGAGCAATAAAATCTTTCTAATCTCGATGGCCTGGCGTGGCAGCACCCGACTCATGCCCCGGCAGTGAAAGAATTCTCCTCGGGCTTGGCTTCTATTTCATCCGGCATTCCGTCAGCGGCTACATCCTGCACAAATTCGCGGCGGCGCTCCGGACCCGTATGCTCGACCACGCGCACGCGGCGAGCGGGCATATGGCTGGGCTCCACGCTGACGATGCGGCCTTCGCGCACTTCGATTTGCGCGCGAAACCAGTCGGTGCGATACATCCGTCCCGCGGCATAAAAAGTTATTGACGCCGCAATCGGGCCTTCAAATTCCTCTCCCGTACAAGCGAGAATGCGGCGTCCCATTTCCTGCGACCAGGTGAGTCCGCCAACCAGGGGGTCATTCAGACGGAAACGTTCAAAGGGCATGGCGTGCGAAAGCTTGCGCAGTTGCAGCAACTGCAGCAATACCGACGTTTTCGCCAGATTGGTGACGATAATTTTGGCTTCGCTTGCCGAAACACGTTCCATTTTGATGTGGATGTCCGGCGACCACTCGCGCTCGAACTCTTCCCGCGCCAGGGCCAGGCCTTTGTCGGTGGCTTCGACATAGCGCAGCGTAGCGCGAGCCAGAATCACGCTGAAGAGGCAGGTCACAATCGTGGCGATGACTGGAATGTAGCTGATCAGCGTGGAAAACGGGATACGATACGAGTTCATCCACTGGATATGCATAGACGAGTGGCTCCTGCCAATGCGAGTTCGGACGGGGGGAGCAATCGGAATGAGTCTATCGAGGGGTCGGATGCGGCTCCAGATGCGGATGGTGAGAGGCGGGAAACCCGTGCTGGGCAGGGTCTTTAGTAATGAGCGGATGCGAGAACGTCATTGAAAGCGAAATCGCACGCTGTACTCTCGCTGTCCGCTCACTCCAGCACGCTGTCGTCGAGTTTTTTTCTGCCCCAGTCGGCTGCCGCCTGCACGAAGGCCAGAACGATGGGATGCGGGTTTTTTTCGCTGGACGACAATTGCGGTTGAAAGAGCGTGGCCAGGTAAAATCGGTGCGTCGGCGATTCAATCGCGCGAATTTCTCCGTCGGCGCCACGCGCGACGACGGGGAATCCCGCCTCCATGGCCGCCCACTCAAAGTCAGGATTGACTTCGAAGTTGCAGAAAAACTCTTCGCTTACGGTCGTCTTTTCCTTTCCGTAAAAAGATTGCAGGTAGGAACCAGGACGCAAGCGAATCTCTGGCATCGTGCCCGATAGTTTCGGCGCGTTCCCTTTGCGATTAGGCACCGCACAAGCTACCGGGTAAATAATGATGTTCTTCGAGGCCGAATTGTTCTCAGCCGTGTCGGCATCTGAAATATTGAGAACGTTTCGGGCAAATTCGATGAACGCATATTGAAAGCCAGCGCATGTGCCGAGAAACGGCCAATCGCGCCGCCGCGCAAACTCAATCCCTTTGAGTATGCCGTCGAAACTCTCGAAAGGGCTGCCGGGCGCGGCCCACAGGCCGTCAAAAGTCTCAAGGTTTTTCTCGGCGTTATCGGCGCCCAGAGATTTCGTAGGGAGCCACTCCGCTTCGACTTTCATATTGAGTTTGCGGGCGGCATGCTGTAAGGATTCTGTGGTGGCGTGATGCGAGCGGAAGTCGGCACTAAAATCGCCCATGATTCCGATGCGGACCGCGTCGCTCACGGGTTGATTGTACTAGAGGCCAAGAAACGGACCGCGCCGGAGTAGCATCGTGCCAGGTTAGAAGCGTGGTGCGCCGGGCTGGTTCTGTCAGCGAAGATGCTCGATGCCCAGGAAAAGGTACAGGCAGAGCAGTGCGAGGGCGGGACCTCCCCAAATCATCAGCGCGCATTTCCAACCCAATGACCGGGCAACTTCCTGCTGGCTGCGCCAGGAAATGAGGAAAGTTTTGTTGTTCATTCCTTTCATCAGCACAACTGGCGGACGCGGATCGAATACATTCGCTTCCGCTGGTGAATTGGTGCCGTTGCCTCCGCCCGGCGCTGTGTTTGCCGCTTCAGAAAGCACCTGAACTCCGGGCGCATCCGTGCCGGAAGCAGACACACCCGCTGCGGCCCACGCCGCTGGGCTTGATACTCCTGCCTTTAACAATGCAGCTGCAATTTTCTGCTGCTGGGTCATCTCCGAGGATTTCGTGAGATTGGAATCTGGCGACAATCGAATTAACTGATGCGGAGCCGATCCAGTCGCGAGGCGCTGAGCCGGCGATCCTGGTTGAACGGCATCTCGTTCCCCACCTTTGAAAAACGAAAGCGAACTTATCGACAGTGAGAATCCCTGAGGTGAGAAGGAGTTGATGGTTTCATCCCGTATTGGCTCTGCGCTGACTTCAAGACCAGGATTTTCGCTGAGAGTGCCCAGTATGAACAGCGAGTTTTTGGGCTTGATGCAAAACTCTTCCACCTTGATCTTGTTTTTGGTGGCAACGCCATGGCGTGCCAGAAAGCCGCGCACGTTATCCGGCACTGGATCTTTCGTGGTGAAAAACGAATCGCAGAATTGCTGCTCAAAGTCACGATGCAAGTCCAGGTCCGCACCGCGCGGGTCGACCATGATACGTCCAGTATTGTCGTCGACGAAGAAAGGCACATGCATACATTCGCCCGCGACTTTAACCCATTGCTTATTTTTGCCGCGTTGTTTGTACTCCCATACCAGGGTGCGGTAGTAGTAGCAGGAGCGCGCTGTAATGGGCGCGACCATGGTGTGGGGCCCTACGGCGAGACCGCTGACTTCGACCATCCCCATTGCAGCGCTGCGAATTCTTGAGAATGGCGTGTCGAGAATCAGCCGGCGACGCTGCAGCAGGACGAATCCATAAAGGAAGCCGCCTATGCCGGCGCAGAAGCCGAGGACACACCAGACCAGCAATCCAGCCGGATTCGAGGATCGAAAAATCAAGAGTGAAAGGGTCACCGACGAGGTCCACGGGGTGGCTTGGCACACACCTCCCGTGATCAGCCTAGCGAATGGTGAATGTCACGGCAGCAGAAAGTGGCGCCATTCGCTTACGTTAGTAATGGCCTATGCACAAGAGGCGTCGGATGTCGCATCCGCTGAGTCTTTCGCATGGCATTGCAAAATGAATTAGCATCCTGTTGCCATGTACATACGTGCCCCCGAGCTTACGGCTGACCAGGTCTTACAGGCCTTTCATCATGATGCCCCTAGTCTTTTTCTCGGCGCGATGATCGTCGCTGTAGGACTCGTCGCCGCGGCGTTTTCGGCGATCCGCCGCAAGCATGATCCGCTGTTGATTTACTTTGCTCTCTTCGCCGCCGTCTACGGCCTCCGCATGTGGATGCGGTCTGATCTTTTGTCTCTGACCATGCAGGGATCGTCGTTCTATTTCAAAATCACTCACGCGATTGATTTTGTCATACCCATTCCCGCATTTCTGTTCTTTGATGCCGCTGGGCTACTGCACCGCTGGAGCAAGACCGCCGGTTACGCAATGGGAATCGTGCTTGGCGCGTTCGCTTTGGCAACGTTGGTCTTCGGACCGCAGGATATTTTTTACCGGATCACTGGAGTCTTTGTGATCGCGGCTCTGATTGTCCTGGTTGGGCGGTCCATGCGCAGCGCTTCGGTTACTCAGGATTTCATCGTGATCCGGCGAGGATTGGTGATTTTTGTAGTTTTTGCTGTTTGGGAAAACATTCGAGGCATGCTCGGGCTCCCCTTCCCGAATGTCGAGCCGATTGGTTTTGTAGCATTTCTGATAGCTCTCGGATATGTGGCTGCCCGCCAGACGCTGCGGCGCGACCAGCAGCTCAGCGAGATTCAAAAGGAGCTTGAAGTCGCCCGCCGAATCCAGTTGTCGATCCTGCCCGATGGGTTTCCCAACTCCGCCAACTTCCTGGTCGCCGCGCGCTATGTGCCCATGACTTCCGTCGCCGGGGATTTCTACGATTTCGTTGCAGCGGACAATCAGCGAGCGGGTCTGTTAATTGCCGATGTCTCCGGTCATGGTGTCCCAGCCGCGCTCATCGCCTCCATGGTGAAAGTAGCGGCTACGTCGCAGCGCGCCAATGCTGCCAATCCCGCTCGATTGCTGGCGGGAATGAACTCCGTCCTCTGCGGCAACACCCAGCAACAGTTCGTCACCGCAGCCTATGTTTACCTCGACTCGCAAACGCGGAAGCTTCACTACTCCGCGGCCGGACACCCGCCCATGCTGCTGCTGCGCGACGGAGAAGTGCGCGAAGTCGTGGAAAACGGCCTGATGCTGGCGGCTTTCGACTTTGCCACCTATTCGAATGCGACGCACCTTCTGAAGCCCGGCGATCGTCTGCTGCTTTACACGGACGGAATCGTGGAAGCGGAGAGCGCCAAAGGAGAATTCTTCGGCCAAGAATCTTTGAGCACGCTGCTGCGTCAAACTTCAGCAATCGCACCGGCGTTCGCGGCAGATCGGATTATTTCTGCCGTACAGCAGTGGGCCGCGTCGCAGGATGACGATCTGACGGTGCTGATATGCGACTACGTAGAAAACGGAGTCGCACAGGCCAGCTAGTATTCACCATACGTCGCACCGCTTGCCTTCCGGCCGCACCATTGCGGCGTCGGCTTTGCAACTCCACGCTGTCTTAAACTCCGGCAGGTTCGAGAGCGGACCTATGACCCGGTACTTCGCGATCGGGTGCGGGTCGGTCTGGACCATAAGCCGCTGTGCTTCCGGGCGGATTTCGTCGCCGCGAAATTGTCCCCATGCGATAAAGAACTGCTGCTCCGGTGTGAAGCCGTCGATGTCCGCCGGTCGCGGTTTGCCTTCGAGCGATTTTTGATAGGCCAAGTAAGAAACCTTGGCTCCTCCCAAGTCGCCGATACTTTCGCCTAGAACCAGTTTGCCATTGTGATGAATGTCTTTCTCGATGTAGTAGTGATCGAACTGGTCGGCCACACAAGCGGCACGCGCCTGAAAATTCTTCAAGTCAGCGTCGGTCCACCAGTCGCGCAGGCGGCCGAGATAATCGAACTGCGCCCCCTGGTCATCAAAGCCATGGGAAATCTCATGTCCGATCACTACGCCAATAGCCCCATAGTTGACTGCGTCGACGGCGTGCATATCAAACGCTGGCGGCTGCAGAATCCCTGCCGGGAAGACGATTTCGTTCAGCAGAGGATTGTAATAAGCGTCCGAGGTGGGTGGAGTCATGCCCCATCGTCCGCGGTCGACCGGTTTTCCAATGGTGGCGCGGTCGTCTTGCTCCACGAATTTTCTTCCGGCAATCATGTCGTCGAAAAACACATCGCGGCGAATCTCGACATGGCTGTAATCCTTCCACTTGTCCGGATATCCAATCTTGGGATTGAAGGTGGCGATCTTGGCCATCGCCTTTTCTTTCGTGTCGTCACTCATCCAGGGACGGCTCAGAATATCGTCGCGCATGGCGGCCAGCAGATTACGCACCATCTCCTGCATGCGGGCTTTGGCTTCCGGTGGAAAATACTTTTCGACATATTTTTGTCCCAGCGCCTCGCCCAATAACTGATCGGTGGACTCGACACATCGTTTCCAGCGTGGCTTCATCTCCGTGGTGCCGCTCAGGTATTTGCCGTTGAAGGCGAAATCTTCTTCCACGAAGGGCGCGGAAAGAGAACTCGCAGTGGAATTCAGCAACTGCCACTTCAAGTAGATTTTCCAATCCGCCAGCGACACCTCCTGCAGTTGCCGGTCGACTTCCTGCATGAATTTCGGTTGATCAACGTTGATGTCGACGCCGGTGGGCAGTTCCTTATGTTTGAAATAACTCACCCAGTCGAAATGCGGCGCCATCGCCTGCAGTTGGGCGAAGGTGGTGTTGTGATCTGTGGCCGATGGATCGCGCAGCGCAACGTTATCGAGCGAAGCTTCTGCGAGCTTTGTTTCCATGCCCATGATCGTTTGCGCCGCGGCCGCGGCAGATTTTTGATCCCACCCCGCGAGCTTGAACATGGCGGTAACGTGCTCAACATATTTTTCGCGAGCTTCCTTGAAGCGAGGTTCCGGCTTCAGATAGTAGTCGCGATCGGGCAGGCTGAGACCACTCGCGCCGAAGTCGGCCAGAACCCATGAAGGCTTATGCGGATCCTGCTGGCTGCCAAGCGCGAAAGGAGCCTGGACAACAATGTCGTGCAAATCGGCCACAACTTCTTGCAGAGCCGAAATGCTTTGAGCCTGGTCAATCTTCGCAAACCACGGCTTAATGGGGTCCATGCCGCGGGCATTGATTCGGGATTCATCCATGCAGGCGCCGTAGTAATCGCCAATGATTTGGTCGGTGGTGCCCTTAGGCGCGTTCTTATCTGACGCAGCCACTTCCAAAATTTCGCGCAGCTTGTCTTTCGAAGATTCTCCCGCAGCCCAGCGCTTGCTCCAGCGAGTCATCGATGCGGGAATTGGATTATTTGCCCGCCAGGTGCCGTTAGAAAACTCGTAGAAGTCATTACACGGGTCGGCTTTGCGATCGAGATCATTGAGGTCAATGCCGTGCGGAGATGAAGTCTGCGACAGTGCGAAGGAGGGGCAGAAAAACAAGAGTACGAGCAGGGCTCGAAGTGCATGTTGCCGCGTGCGCATGAATCTCTCCAGAATGATGGCGGATTGGCGGACAGCCATTGTAGATCAGGTGCGGTCGAGTGCGCTTGCAGCAGGACCCGGAGCGGCTGTTGGGCGTCGCGCTTCTCCCAAATGAACGAGAAACCTGATATACCCCCCTCCCCCCCCCGTGAATCTTAGGAATCATTGGGTTAGCACGAAATTCCCCGCAAAATCCGGCGGGCAAAGAACTTAGATATCAAAATCCGTGAAACAAAGGATTT
>PKXQ01000149.1 GCA_003132405.1 Acidobacteriaceae bacterium
CAGTGTCGCGGAAACCTCTTTGTGAGCCGCCAATTGCTGACGAAGCACCGAGTTTTCGAGAAGTAGCATCGCAAAGCTGGCACTGAGGAAATTGCGCAAGCTTTTGCTTTCGAGATTGGACGAGCTGGTCGCTCGTGTCTCGAAGAAGATCCGATAAAAGTCGTAGTGCAAGGAGACTGTTGTGAGCTGTGTTTGCACGATCGGAGCAACGTCGGTTCCCTGGAGTTCTGTGGGCGACGATTTAGCGCCAACCGAGGGCTGGGGCGACCGTAGTCAGAATTGCCTCCATGACATGCGCATTGTAGGCAACACCTAGTTGATTTGGAACGGTTAGCAACAGCGTGTCGGCCTCGGCGATCGCCTCGTCTTTCTTAAGCTGCTCGATGAGAATCTCTGGTTCAGCAGCGTAGCTGCGGCCGAAGATTGCCCGTGTGTTTTCGTCAAGGAACCCGATCTTGTCCTCTTCTTCCTGAGAGCCTCGTCCGAAATAGCCACGATCGCGGTCATCGAGCAACGCAAAAATACTGCGGCTAACGGAAACGCGCGGAGTACGCGTGTGACCAGCTTCCTTCCAGGCTGCGCGAGAGGCGCGAATCTGGGCAGCCTGTTGGATGTGCAGCGGCTCACCGGTCTCATCGAATTTGAGGGTTGAGGTCTGCAGGTTCATTCCTAGCTTCGCGGCCCATGCTGCTGTCGCGTTCGAAGCAGACCCCCACCAGATTCGATCACGCAATCCCGCAGAGTATGGCTCAAGACGTAGCAGTCCCGGAGGATTGGTAAACATTGGACGTGGGTTAGGCTGAGCGAAGCCCTTGCCGCGCAGCAACTCGAGAAATTCTTCGGCATGCCGGCGGCCCATATCGGCATCGTCCTCGCCTTCAATCGGACGGTAACCAAAATAACGCCAACCATCGATGACCTGCTCGGGGGAACCGCGGCTGATTCCCAACTGCAGTCGGCCGCCAGAGATTAGATCCGCAGCCCCAGCGTCCTCCGCCATGTAATGAGGGTTCTCATACCGCATGTCGATCACTGCGGTGCCAATTTCAATCTTTCGCGTTTTGGCACCAACCGCCGCGAGTAGTGGAAACGGTGATGCCAGTTGCTGCGCGAAGTGATGAACACGGAAGTAGGCTCCGTCCATTCCCAGGCGCTCGGCCTCCACGGCGAGGTCAATGGACTGCAGGAGCGCGTCGGTCGCCGACTGCGTTCGTGACTGCGGTGAAGCTGTCCAATGACCGAATGAGAGGAAGCCAATTTTCTTCATGCAATATAAGTCTCCCATATCACCGATAAGGCCGTGCGCCGCTTCTCCGCGTCGCGCTCGCCGAATGCTTCCAGGTTCTTTGTGCGGTGAACGGTGTGACCGTGCTCGACTATCGGGATTCCGCTTCTGGGGTGATGGAGGAAGGTAATGATGGTTCAGGAGAGTTCGTCCGAGTGACGCTGAGACCTAGAATGAAAGTTTCTCATTGCGATGAGCGAGCACGAGCTCTTGCTCTTCACAACGAGGCCCATCGCCTTTGCTTCATTGCGAGGTCGGTGAGGTTCCCTGTAGACATCGCCCCGGAAATCATGGACGCAACGGCACCTTCCGTATAGGAAAAACTGTCCAGAAACGGGCTTCGGGGAGATCGGAGCACTGACGACGGTCAACACCATCACGCTTCCTCCAAGCCGACTTCTGAGGGGCCGCAAGACCTCAAGTGTCCAACTAGCGTTTTGTCGGCTGTAACAACTTCTTGCCACGACAGTGGTTCTGCATTGTGAGAACATGCTTTTCATGGATGCGAATAACCCTTACGCCGAGGACTTCGGCCCTTTCGACGGGCGTGTTTGGCTGAATACCGCACACCAGGGTCCGCTTCCCCGAGTCGCGGTTGAAGCTGCAAGAGCTGCGCTTGAACGAAAAGCCCGACCACATCTCCTTCGGGATGAGGATTTTTTTGAAGTGCCGAAGAGGCTGAGACCAGCGCTTGGCAAGCTAATAGACGCTGCGCCAGAAGATATCATTCTCGGTAACAGTACCACCTATGGCCTTGACCTGCTGGCCAATGCAATGCAGTGGCAGCCTGGAGACGAAGTCTTAGTAGTCGACGGAGATTTTCCTGCCGATATTTTCCCATGGTTGATACTCCGCAACCAGGGCGTGACAGTTCGTTTCATCGAAGCACGATCAGGAAGATTGGAGCCGCAACAACTCGCTCGCGAGATCTGTGCGGCGACCGCGCTGCGCTCGTCGGAGATTCTGGCGTTGCGCTGGGCGGACGTGCTGTGGGGTGAAGGAAGGATTAGGGTATCGAAGCGCTGGGCCAAGGGCGAAGACGGAGAAACGAAAACCGATGCATCGGACGGCTACGTCCCGCTGCATCCGGTCCTGGCCGGGCATCTTCGCGCGTGGCAAAGACAGACGCCGCATGCGAAGGCAACCGACTTCGTGTTTCCGTCGATGAGAGCCGAGGGAAGGAAACCGCTCTGCTCCTCCGTATTCGTCGCCGACCATCTGCGACCGGCCGCAAAGAAAGCCGGAGTACACATCGAGGACGGCCAACGGTTCGGGCTTCACAACTTGCGTCACAGCTTAAGCAACTGGCTGGTGAACAAGGCGAAAGTCGAACCTAAGACCGTGCAGGGACTCTTGCGTCACAGCAAGATTCAAACGACCCTCGATCTGTACACGCAGGAAGACAGCGACGAGACACGGGCGGCGCAGGGTGAATTCCTGACGGCCGTGGGAATGAATGTAACGGTGCAGTAGATGTGGGTTGGATTGTGGGTTGGAGTTGCCGGTGTCACGTCCGGTAACTCTTTGAAAAGAAATGGCGGGGACGACGAGACTCGAACTCGCGACCTCTGCCGTGACAGGGCAGCGTTCTAACCAACTGAACTACGTCCCCAACTTCGTTTTTCTTACCTTTATCGGAACCCCGCATGTCTAACCCCGTAGCACCAAATTTCTGGGGTAATACACCAGGACGCCAAGCTAAAGCAAATATAGGCCAAGAAACCAAAAAGCAGCTGTCCCTGCTCGCAGATTGGATTGTAGCAGACCGAATTCGGATGAGTACAGACTGGTGAGAAGCATCGTTGAGAAGCATCGTAAGGTCTGGCTAGTTAAACTGCCGCTCTGCCATAAAGTAGAAAAGGTGTGATTTATACTGATGCGAAGCCCGGATGGCGGAATTGGCAGACGCGCACGGCTTAGGACCGTGTGCCGCAAGGCGTGCAGGTTCAAGTCCTGTTCCGGGCACCATCAATCCATCGCAAGAAAGCCGGTGCGTTTTAAGCTTGGTTCGGAAGGCCTTTCCGAAAAGCTCCGCGCAGCCTCCCGCCTGTTCTTGCGATTGATTTTGCTGCGGACGGACCTTGACGCCATCGCGCACATCATCCGTCACGGAAGTCACGACCCAGTCCCCTTCTTTGATACCGCTCAGAATTTCTACCGAGGGCCCGTAATCGCGGCCGATCTGCACGGCACCATCTGGATTTTCTGATTGCGGACGAGCGCCACCGATGTGCGATCCTATCGCACCGCCATGGCGTCGCCCGGCACCACCAGCGGCGCCGCGCACTTGCACAAAACTCACCACCGCATACATACCGGGACTTCGACGAAGGTGTAAGGACGCCGCAGCGCCACCCTCACGATCCACACTACCCTTAGTTCCTCATGTAAAGCACGAAGCCCTTTGATGCGATGCCGTGTCAGTTAGTAAACGACGTCGGCGCTAGTTTTGTCGATTTTGCAAGGGAATTCCTAAGAGAAGCCAAGGGCGAGACGGCAGTCTTGGGAAAGATAGGCCGATAACAGATCAGTTTCAAATCAGGTGATCGCTGTAAGACCGCGCAAATTATTCAGCAGAGCGTGGAATTTGCGGGCGCCCCGTCAGATTTCCTTTTTTGCCACCAACTCGGCGACAGCCTTCTCCGACACTTTTTCGCTATATTGCAATATTTGCAGCCCAGAGGCGAGTCGCAGGAGTTCATTCGGCTTCAGCAAATGCTCCGGGTTCTTCGGTCCCCTCAATAGCTTCGCTTGTGGCGACGTGTAGGTTTTGTAGATCAACAGCCCGCCCGGTCGCAACACCTTCAGGATTTCCGCAAAGATCTTTCGCTCCAGGTAAAAAAATACCATTACGACGTCAAACGCGTTCGCAAACTGCATTTGCGCAGCCTTGAAGCGGGTGAGATCATCTACTACAAAGTGAATGTGGGACGCGACCGGTCCGGCGCTCTGCCGTGCCTGTTCGACTCCGGCTTCGGAAATGTCAATCATGGTCACTTGCCAGCCCTGTTTCGCCAGCCAGATAGCGTGCCTTCCGGCTCCTCCGGCGACGTCGAGCGCGCTGCCACCCTTCGGAAATGCGGGCAGAACAAATTCAGAAAAAGTGCGCACGAGAAACGGATCGGGTGCGGTTCTCGGCTCCGTGCATGCGACAACTTCCCCATATTTGCGGTTCCAGCGCTCGCGCTCGTTATCGGTAGAAGAAGTCTTCTTGGGCATTGACTGCAACTTCGATCACAACTTCGATCGCGATCCTGATTGCAGCTCTGATCTTAAACTTGATTCGAGCTCCGGCAATTTTAACGTCTGTCAGCAAAGCGAGTCTCTAGCATGGCGCGACTGACTCCCTTCACCACCCGCGCATCCGGCCACCATGGAGCGTCGCTTCCGCCAAACCACGGCGGCGGTAACGGCGATGGCCGCGGAGGCGACGACGGCGCACCCGATTTTGTGCCGAATTCCATGCCTGACTCCATGCCGAACTACGGCGAGCGCCTCCGCCGTGCCCGGCTGGGATTGGCCATCGTGATGACGCCGATCGCCATGCTTTTTATTTCCTTCACCGCTGTCTATCTCATTCGCCGCGGATTCCTGACTTTTGATCAGAGCCAGATGGCCTACATTCGATCCTGGCTTCCCGTGCGATTGCCATGGATGTTGTTGCTCGTCAACACGGCAGTTCTCATCGCCAGCAGTATTACGATTGATCTGGCGAGGCGTGAGATCACGCGCGAGGCGGCGCTCGCTCCCGTGCGCTCGATCCCCGGTATCTCGCTCGGAGATGAACGCCGCTTCCCATGGCTCGGCGTGACCACCGTGCTAGGCGTAGCGTTTCTCCTCGGCCAGCTTTTTGTCTGGAGCAAGCTTTCTTCCAGCGGCTTTCACTTAGCCGGCGGCACCAGCAGTTCTTTCGTTTACATTCTTACCGCGATGCATGGATTGCATCTCGCAGGCGGCATTCTGGCACTGATCTTCGCCAACGTCGCAGCCGTGCTGCATCGGCCGGTGGAAACGCGGCGCATCGTTGTCGACATCACATCATGGTACTGGCATTGCATGACCGCCCTTTGGATCTACATCCTTATATTGTTCTCGTTCGCTGCACAGTGATGCGCTCCGTGTCCTGCCCTTCTGCGCAACCGAGTACTCGTCCGACAAATCTCTTGCATTCTGCGGTGACCGGTATAATCTCCCAACGGAGAAAGCGACCGTGTGTTTTTCAGCAACAGCCAACTTTGTGGGCAGCGGAGTCCTCGGCACCATCGGCGTCGTCACTTTAACCAGGGTGAAGCACCGCCGCGAACTTCTCTTTGCGGCGTTGCCCACGCTATTCGCCATTCATCAGTTTATGGAAGGATTCGTCTGGCTGGGCTTGGACGGAATACTATCGCCTGCGGTGGCTCACGATATGGGCGCAGCTTTCATGCTTTATGCGCAAGGGTTGCTACCGTTTCTCCTGCCGCTAAGCGTATTTCTTTTTGAGGCTGATCGAAAAAGCCGACAGCGCATGCTCCCCTTCCTCGCGCTCGGCCTGGGAACGACTCTCTATATTCTCTGGGCCCTGACCGCGTTTCCGTTGCAGCTCTATGTCAGGCAAAACACTATTGTGTACATCAATCAAGCCACAAACCACATGGCGGTTGCAGTGCTCTACGTTATCGCAACCTGTGGCTCTCTATTTTTTTCGAAGAACAAGATGATGGTCGTATTCGGAGCGGCGAATCTGGCCATCCTGCTGATCGTGATGGCATTCAAACGTTATGCCTTCACTTCGCTGTGGTGTGCGTACGCGGCGATTGCCAGCATCATCATTCTTGTCTACTTCTGGACTAGCAGCGAAGAGCGGCCATTCCGCTACGCCTAGCGCGGCGATTGTAGCGCCGCCATCCCATATCCCCGCCACCATTTATAATAGAAAGATTCGTTGCGCGTTTTGATCAGTCTGTAGTGCCAGGGGAAGATGTCGACAGATAGCATTGTGGTTCGCGGGGCCCGGGTTCACAACCTAAAGAACATTGATTTTGAAATCGAACACAACACTCTGACCGTCGTTACCGGTGTGTCTGGGTCGGGCAAGTCGTCGCTCGCCTTCGACACCATCTACGCCGAAGGCCAGCGGCGATATGTCGAATCATTGTCGGCGTATGCACGCCAATTTCTCGAGCGGATCGAGAAGCCGGACGTCGATGTAATCGACGGGATCGCCCCCGCGGTTGCGATCAAGCAAAAAAACTCTACCCGCAATCCTCGTTCGACTGTCGCGACAGCCACCGAGATCTTCGATTATCTGCGTCTGCTCTTCGCCCGCGTAGGCCGCACCTACTGCCTGCTCTGCGGACAGGAGGTAAAAAAAGATACGGTAGATGAAGTCGCGGAACGCGTCCTGGCTCTGGGCGAGGGCACGCGGCTGAATGTGTTTTTTCCGATCCAGATCAACACTCCCCCCCCGTCGGCCGAAAAGAAAACCGGCAAAAAGATTCGCGCCAAAAAAAACACGCCTGACTCGCGTCTGCCATCGGATGCAATTAAAGAGCGGCTCTTCGATCTACGCAAGCGCGGCTTCAATCGGCTTTATCAGAATGGCCAGGTGTTCGAGTTCTCGACTCCAGAATCATTGCTCGATATCAACTTTTCCGAGCCGGTTTATGGCCTCGTAGATCGTCTAGTCATCTCCGCCGATCAGCGCTCGCGCATTGTCGATGCAGTCGAGATCGGCTATCGCGAAGCCGGCGAGGTTATTTTCGAGACCGCCCCTCGCGAGAGCGACGGCGAAAAAAGCTCGCCGGAGCGGCTGCGCTTCTCACAACGCTTCGAATGCAAAAACGACGGCACCCGCTACGAAGAGCCCGAGCCTCGCCTGTTTTCATTTAACAATCCTTACGGCGCTTGCCCGCGTTGCCAGGGATTTGGCAACACCATTGATTTCGATCTCGATCTTGTCATCCCCGACAAGGGCAAGACTTTGACTGAAGGCGCGATCGAGCCTTGGACGAAGCCAAAATATCGCCCGTTATTCACCGAACTCAAACGCTTCGCGCGCTCCACTGAAATTCCGCTGGATGTGCCCTGGTACGACCTCGAAGAGGAACAGCGGCAGTTGATTGTCGACGGCGGCCCGGGATTCTCCGGTGTGCGTGGCTTCTTCCAGCATCTTGAGCGCAAGAAATACAAGCTGCACGTGCGCGTCTTTCTCAGCCGCTATCGCGGATATTCGCTTTGCTCAGAATGCGGCGGCACTCGGCTGCGAGCCGAGGCGCGCCAGGTCAAGATTCAGGCCAAGAATATTTGCCAGGTGTGCAGCATGACGGTCGAAGAGGCCGCCCGCTTCTTCGATCAACTCTCGCTATCGCCGCAACAGGCTGCCATTGCCGATAAACTTCTAATTGAACTTCGCGAGCGCCTGCGTTTTCTCAACGAAGTGGGTCTGGAATATCTGACCCTTGATCGCCTCGCCTCGACGCTATCAGGCGGCGAGGCGCAACGCATTCAACTCGCAACCTCTCTCGGCTCGCGACTGGTCGGCACACTCTATGTGCTCGATGAGCCGTCCATCGGCCTGCACAGCCGCGATACGCACCGCCTCATCAAGATCCTGCACGATCTGCGCGACTTGGGAAACACCATTCTCGTGGTTGAGCATGATCCCGACATCATGCGCGCCGCCGATCGCATTCTCGATCTCGGTCCTGGCGCGGGTGAGAATGGTGGGAAGGTGGTTGGCGCCGGCACCTACAACGAGATCATCAAGATGCCACAATCGCTCACCGGCCGCTATCTGGCCGATGAATTGCACATTCAGATTCCGACGAAGCGGCGCCAGCCAGGGTCGCACAAACTTCGCATCACCGGAGCGCGCGCCCACAACCTGAAGCGCATCGATCTAGAAATCCCGCTCGATATTCTGGTAGCGATCACTGGCGTTTCCGGCTCGGGAAAATCTTCGTTGTTGCACGACGTGCTCTATCAGGCTGTTGCGACAGCGAAGCGGCAAACCAACGGCAGCGCGCCCTCCACCATTTTGTGGGACAGCCTCGAGGGCGAAGATTATCTCGATGAAGTGGTGCTCGTCGATCAATCTCCCATCGGCCGCACTCCGCGGTCGAATCCGGTCACGTATATCAAAGCGTTCGACATTATCCGTGAACTTTTTGCGTCGCTGCCGGAAGCAAAAAAGCGCGGCTTCCCTGCCGGGCATTTTTCCTTCAACGTTCCCGGCGGGCGCTGCGAAAATTGCCAGGGCGACGGCACGGTCACCGTCGAAATGCAATTCCTCGCTGACGTCGAACTGATCTGCGATGAATGCAAAGGCACGCGCTATAAGCCGCAGGTGCTCGAGATCCATTACAAGGGAAAGAACATTCACGAAGTGCTGAATCTTACGATTCGCGAGGCGCTGAAATTTTTCGCTGAAGTTCCCCGCCTTACGGAAAAGTTGCGCGTGCTCGATGAAGTAGGCCTTGGCTACCTGCGCCTTGGACAGTCCGCCACCACGCTCTCCGGAGGCGAAGCGCAGCGCATGAAGTTGGCCGCACACCTACAGCCGGGAGCTCGCGCCGTGAGTCGGCCATCGGAGGGCGGCGATGCACCCAGGCGCAAGCGCCGCATGCTTTATATTTTCGATGAGCCCACGACCGGCCTGCATTTTGACGATGTAAGCAAACTACTGTCAGCGTTTCGCCGTCTAATCGATGCAGGCGGATCGATCGTCGTCATCGAGCACAATCTTGAAGTCATCAAAACGGCCGACTGGGTAATCGATCTCGGTCCCGAGGGCGGCGATCGTGGCGGAAATATAGTCGGCTCAGGGCCGCCCGAAGCGATTGCCGAGCTGAAAGACTCCTATACTGGGCAGTATCTGAAGCAGGTTTTGAACGGAAACGGCGCTCTCCATGGTGGCCAATAACATTGAGAAAGATCGTTGCAACACCCGCCCGGCGGCTAGAGCCACGTTCGATCCCGCAGTACTCTTAGTCCTCACAATTGCTTTTTGTTCGTGCCTGCTCGCGCAAACCCACACCACCGTTCGCCATTACAAAGAGCGCGTAGATGACACGCCGCCCGAAATTGCGCAGGCTGAAGATGCCATCCAGAAAAACGATTTTACCTCGGCGGAAACCCTGCTTAAAAAGGCTCTAGACAAAGACACCGACAGTAAACAGCCCTGGGCCTATCAGGCATGGTTCGATCTCGGATTCGTTCTGAACCGCCTCAACCGCACCGACGAATCCATCGCCGCGTATCGCAAATCGGTCGCCGCCAAGCCTGATGTTTTTGAATCAAACCTCAATCTCGGCCTCATGCTAGACCGCGCCAACAATCCGGACGCCGAGCAGTTCTTGCTCGCCGCCACAACTCTCAAACCCAGCGCGCGCGTCGAGGAGGGTCAGGCCCGCGCCTGGCTTGCGCTAGCGCACCTGCTCGAAAATAAAAAGCCGAACCAGGCGCTCGCGGCCTATGTGAAAGCGGAGGACCTCACCCCGAAAGATCCCGAACCTCATCTCGCCGCCGGGCAGTTGCTCGAACGTCAAAAGGAATTCTCCGACGCCGAAGCGGAATACAAACAAGCACTGGCACTCGATCCTCACTCGACCGACGCCGCCGTCGGCCTCACCAACATTTATATGAAATCGAATCGCCTCAGCGACGCCGAGCCGCTGCTGCGACGGTTGGCCGCCGCACGCCCAAACGACGCAATCATTCACCTGCAACTGGGGCGCGTTCTTGCGGCGGAAAACAAAAAAGACGATGCTGTAGCCGAACTGCAAACCGCGCTGAAACTTTCTCCAACTGACGCGGACGCACAGCGCGAAATTGCCGACCTCTACGCCAGCGCCGGAAAGAATGATCTAGCGGAAACCGCATACCGCACGCTGCTCACCGCGCACGCGAATGACCCAGAACTACATCGTTCTCTCGGCCAGGCCTTACTGCGCGAAAAGAAGTTTCCCGAGGCACAGCAGGAGTTCCTGATCGCGCTCCGACTCAAGCGCGATTGGCCCGATATCTACGTCGACCTCGCGTTTGCAGCCAATGAAAACAAAAACTATGAGCTGACCGTCCGGGCCCTCAACGGACGTGCGATCTTAAACACCGAGATGCCCGCCCTGTGCTTTTTTTTGCGCGCCTCAGCCTATGATCACCTGCGCGATTACAAATTGGCCGCCGTCGATTATCATCATTTTTTAGATGTAGCCGGAGGCAAGTATCCTGACCAGGAGTGGCAGGCTACCCATCGCCTGATCGCCATTGAACCGAAGAAGCGTTGATGACATGCGCCACCTCGCCTATAGCGTGCTTCTCCTCGCAGTTGTCTCTGTCTGCGGCGCAGCCAAGGAAGAAACGCTCGACGAACTAAAGATCGGGTTTGCCAGCGCGCGCCTCGAAGATCGCCCCGAACTTGGCATCCGAATCGCGCGCACACAACTCCGCAATGCTGACCAACTTTACGCCGCTAGCCACGTGGAGCAGGCCCGCGCCGCGGTCGATGACATCGTCAGTTACTCCGAGAAAGCTCGCGACGCGGCCACGCAAAGCAAGAAGCGGCTCAAGAATGTCGAGATCGACGTGCGAAAAATCGCGGATAAACTACGCGACATCAAGCGCACTCTGGCCTTCGAAGATCAGCCTCCGGTAGAGCAAGCCATTCGCCGCCTCGAAGATGTGCGCACCACTCTGCTGCAAGCAATGTTCGCCAAAGATAAAGACAAGAAAGACCAAAAGAAATGACGCGGAACAGCCATCCTGAAGCACGCAGGCGTTGGCGCACGGCTCTAAGCTGCGTGCTGTTGCTTGCGTCGCTGATTGTGTCGGCTGCTTCTCCGCTCTCGGCACAGCAGCAGCGCCGCGATCCGCTCAACCCGCTCGAGATCAACCAGCTCCGCGATGCCATGCTCGATCCTGAAGAGCGCTTAAAGCTCTTCGTGAAGTTTTCCCGCGATCGCATTACGAAACTTGAGCAAATGCGCGCCGATCCCAAGGCCACCGAGCGCGGCCAGCAGAGCCACGACATGCTCGAGGATTTCCTCGCCGTCTACGACGAACTCAACGATAACGTTGACATGTATTTTGGCCGCAAGGATGACATCCGCAAGCCGCTAAGACTCATCATCGAAGCCAACACCGAATTTCAAGCCAAACTCCGCGCCCTAAAGACCTCACCGAATAGTAACGCCGCTGAAATCAGCCAGTACGAATTCATGCTCACGAACGCGCTCGACACCGTCGACGCCAGCGCCGACGATCATCGCAAAACCTTGGCCGACGTCGAAGAATATATGAAGCACAAAAAGAAAAAATAAGCACCGCCTTGAGCACTCAGCAATCAGCATTCAGAATTCAGCGCTTAGAAATTCATCGAAGGTGCTGCCGAGCGCGGACCGCTGCATGCTGACGGCTGTCCCGTGCTACCCTTCCCTCAACGTGTCCCCAAAGCTAACTGAAATCTTCGGCGAAGCTTTCCGCGAACTGCGTCCGCACACCGACGCCCCGCCTATGCATGTGCGTTTTTATGCCTTCGTCTCGATCAACAATACGATTCGCCTGCGCCAGGGAGAACTCTATATGCGGTTATCCGATCTGCTTGAGGGCGCTCCCGAAACCGTGTTGTACTCGATCGCTCACATCCTGCTCGCCAAGCTTTATCGCAAGCCGATCGATCGCGTCCACAGCACTCGTTATCGGCGCTACATCTCCAGCCACGATATAAACGCCAAGGCTCGCCTGGTGCGGCAAATGCGCGGACGCAAGCACATTCACTCCGCCCGCGGCCATCACTATCACCTCGAAGAAATTTTTGAGGACCTCAATCAGCGCTTCTTTCACGGCCTGATGGGGCGTCCGCAACTAACCTGGAGCCGCAATCACGCCCGCAGCAGCCTCGGTCACTACGATCCCGCGCATAACACAATTGTGATCAGCCGCGTCTTCGACCACCCGCGCGTGCCCCGCTACGCGGTCGAATACATCCTGTTTCACGAAATGCTCCATTTGAAGCATCCTGTGAAATTACGCGGCAGCCGGAGATGCGTGCACTCGCGAGAATTTCTGGCCGAAGAGAAAAGCTTTCCGGAGTTAGAAAAAGCGCGGAAATTTTTGCGCACTGTATAGAGTATGGCGGAATCCAGCCAGTTGAAGGCCGCGGCCCAACCCCATTCAATGTCCGATTCTCCCATGTGATGCAAATCACAGCGATTCGTGATTCGTTGCGTTGACTGCCCCTGCCTGAAACCGTATCCTATTGATATTGAAATTGAAATTCATTTTCAATTAGAAAGCGGCCCTTTTTCCAATGTTACAGGCATTCATCATTACCCTCCGCGAAGGCGTAGAAGCCGCGCTTATTGTCGGCATCACCCTCGCCTATCTCGCCAAAATCGGCCGCAACGATCTGCGCAAGTCTGTCTACGCCGCTCTGGCCGCAGCTTTCGTAGGATCGATCGGCGTCGCCGTCGTGCTCTCGCGCTTCCGCTTGAACGAAGACATCTTCGAAGGCTGGGTCATGCTGGTCGCGGCCGTCTTCGTCGTCACCATGATCGTCTTCATGATGAAGACCGGGCGCAAGCTCAAAGGCAAAATCGAGAGCAAAGTCGGCCTGTTCGCCCGGGGCGACGCCTGGATCGGCCTCTTCGCCTTCGTCTTTCTAATGGTGCTGCGCGAGGGCGCCGAAACCGTTCTGATTCTCTCCGCCGTCACCCTGAACTCCAGCGAACTGATGAGCTTCATCGGCACCGTCATGGGAGTCGTCGTAGCCGTGCTCTTTGGCGTAATGTTCGTCAAGGGCAGCGTCAAGATCAATCTCCAGAAATTCTTCAAGGTTACGACCGCGATTCTTTTCCTGGTGGCTGGGCAGTTGGTCATCTCTGGACTGCACGAACTGTCAGAGAATGGCGTCCTTCCCTCTTCTCGGCAAGAGATGGCGATCATCGGTCCAATCGTGCGCAACGATTTCTTTTTCTTTATCACCATTCTGGCTTTGGCAGCGCTTATGGTGCTCTTCGAAATGAAAAGCCGCCAACCGGTCACTCTACCCGAAACGAGCGCAGCACGCCGCAAAGCGTTATGGACAGCCCGCCGCGAGCGTCTCTGGATGGCCTCGGTTTATATCTTCTCGTTCGCCTTTATCGTCATGGTCACCGCCAGCTTTATCTATGAGAAGAGCGCCAGCGCGCTTTCGCCTGCCACGGAAGTTACCTTTGTCGATGGAAAAGTCTCGATCCCCTTGAAAGAGGTCTACGACGGCGAACTGCATCGCTTCGAAGCGAAAGAAGGCGGCGTTGAGGTGCGCTTCTGGCTCTATCAGAAGCCCGATGGAAAAATTGCCACGCTCTTCGACGCCTGCGAAATCTGCGGCGCGGTCGGCTTCTACAAGGGCGCGAACGGAGTCGTTTGCAAAAACTGCGCCGCGCCCATTAATCCGCAATCGGTCGGCATGGCTGGCGGATGCAATCCGATACCGCTGAAAGCACAGGTCACCGACGATGCGGTCATTGTTTCCGAGGCCGACATCGCCGCCGGCAAACACTACTTCGAGCAGAAATGATGTTTCCCCGTTTGGTCTACGAATCGTTTCGCCACCAGCCGCGCCGCAAACTTCTGGCCGGCATCGCGATCACGTTGGGAGTAGCCGTCGCAACAGCGATGATTGCTGTCGCTACCGACATCGGCGACAAAATAAATCGCGAGCTCCGCAGTTACGGCGCTAACCTCGTTGTCACGCCGCAGGAAGACACGCTGGACGTGGAAGTCGGCGGCGTCAATCTGAAGCCGCCAAGCGATGGCGCCTTTCTCAACGAAGCGGACTTGCCGAAAATACGCGGCACCTTCTGGCACCACAACATCGTCGGCTTCTCGCCTATGCTTCCGGTCAACGTGAAGATTGACGGCGAAGAAAACGACGTTGTGCTGATGGGTACCTACTTCAACAAAGCACTGCGATTCGGCAAAGAAGATTTCACCACCGGCGTGCGAATGACGCATCCGTGGTGGAAAGTTTCGTGCGGAGATGGAAAGCCGTCGTCAAACTGCACCTGGCCCGATGACAATTCACAAAATATACTGCTGGGCGAGCGCCTGGCGGCGAACCTCGGCAAGAAACCCGGCGACATGCTCGATGTTTCTGGCCACCAACTCAAAATCGCAGGCATTCTTTCGACCGGCGGCGCGGAAGACGATCAGATCGTCGCACCGCTAGCGTTGGCTCAGGAGATTCTCGGCAAGCCCAGCGCGGTACGCCGCGTCTACGTCAGCGCACTGACCAAGCCTCCCGACGCGCTTTCCGCGCGCGATCCCAAGACGATGACGCCCGAGGTTTACGACCGCTGGTATTGCTCGCCCTATGTGGAGTCGATCGCCTACCAGTTACAGGAAGTCATTCCCCATTCCCACGCAGAGCAGATTCGCCAAGTCGCGCAAAACGAAGGCACGGTACTCGCGCGTATCAAAGGACTGATGCTGCTGATCACCTTTGCCGCGCTCTTTGCTTCCGCGCTCGCGGTATCGGCCGCCATGGCCACTGCGATTTACGAGCGTCGCGTTGAGGTTGGCTTGATGAAAGCTCTGGGCGCAGGCAATCTCGCAGTCTCTGCGATCTTCTTTGCGGAGGCGCTGCTGCTGGCGCTGGTCGGCGGCATCGCCGGCTTTTCCGCCGGAGCACTGCTCGCGCACCAGATCGGCCGCTCCATTTTCAGTTCGCAGATTTCCATCGAGCCGGTCCTCTTTCCGTTCATCCTTGCCATCGCCGTGTTCGTGACCTTCGCTGGAAGCGCCGCTGCCATCCGCCGCGCGGTGAAATTCGATCCTGTCTTCGCTTTGCGAGGTGAAGGATGAGCACCGCTCCCGAGACGCTCCTCACGTCGAAGCAGGTCGCCGATCGCCGCGCTCCGGCGGCACATGTCTCCATGTTCGCTCGCATGTTGGTGCGCGCCGCCGTCCTTCGCCGCAGGCGTGCCGCCTCAGCGCTCCTCGCCATGATTGTTGCGGCCGCAGTCGCCACCGCGATGATGAACCTCTACGTCGACGTACAAGCCAAGCTGCGCACCGAGTTTCGAAACTATGGCGCCAACGTAGTCATCGTCGCTAAAGATGGCGAGACGCTTCCCGCCGACGCGCTGACTAAAATTGAATCGGTCGTTGGCCCCAAAACGCTCGCCGTTCCTTTTTCATACGCCGTAGCTCGCACCAAAGATGGGCAATCGGTTGTCATCGTAGGCACCGACTTCGCCCGTGCCCGTCAGCTCAACCACTGGTGGAAGGTGAGCCATTGGCCCGTAGCACCCGATGACGTACTCGTTGGCATGCGCGCCGCCAACGTGGTCAGCGCGAATCGGCAGCCCTTCGAACTTACTTTCCAAGGCAAATCGATCCAACTCACGCCCGCCGGAATGCTCCAGACCGGCGCCGGCGAAGACAGTCGTATCTATCTCGATCAATCTGAATTCCAGAACTGGACCGGCATCGCTCCATCGACCATCGAAGTCGCCGCTAACGGCACAAGCGCAGAAGTGGAAGAATCAATCCGCCAACTCGCGCAGATTCTGCCCTCGGCCAGCATTCGCCCTGTCCGCCAAATCATGGAAGGCGAAGCGAACGTGCTCAACAAGACGCGGGCTACACTCTATGCTTCCGCCACGCTGGTAGTTCTGACCTCCGCGCTCTGCGTGCTTGCGACGCTGATGGGGTGGGTCTTCGATCGTCGCCGCGATTTCGCAATCATGAAAGCGCTCGGCGCCTCCGAACGCTTGGTGAACGGTTTCTTCGCCGCCGAAGCTGCAGCGTTAGGCGTAATCGGCGCAATCTTTGGCTTCTTCATCGGTATCGGCGTAGCTGCCTGGATAGGTCGCGTGAATTTTCATGCGCCGGTAGTGCCGCGGTTCAGCGTTTTTCCCTATGTGCTAGCCGGCAGCGTTGCGGTAGCTCTGATCTCGGCCATACTACCAATTGTGCTGCTGCGGCGCGTGCAACCGGCTATCATTTTGAGGGGAGAGTAGAAGGTGAGACTCGAATGATTCGACTCAACAATGTCACCAAGAGTTATCCCGCGAGAGCGGAAGAGAACAATGGCGGCCTGATCAAAGCGCTCGACGACATTTCTCTCGCCATCGCGCCGGGCGAGTGGGTCGCAATGATGGGCCCTTCAGGTTCCGGCAAGAGCACCATGGTCAATCTCATCGGATGCCTCGATCGCCCCACCAGCGGCGAGATCTGGCTGGATGGGCAAAACGTCGCCAGCCTCAGCGCCTCCGAGCTCAACCATGTTCGCGCCGAAACCATCGGCTTCGTCTTCCAGCAGTTCCACATGATCCCGTATCTCAGCGCTGTCGAAAACGTCATGCTCGCGCAATACTTCCACAGCATGACCGATGAAAAAGAAGCGCTCGAAGCGCTCGATCGCGTCGGCCTCAAAGACCGCGCCGGTCACCTACCCTCCCAGCTTTCCGGAGGCGAGCAACAGCGTGTGTGCATCGCGCGCGCCCTCATCAACGATCCGAAGATCGTGCTAGCCGACGAGCCTACCGGCAACCTCGACGCCATCAACGAAGAGATTGTCCTGCGTCTCTTGCGTGAGCTTCATCAGCAAGGCCGCACCATCGTGATGGTGACGCATGATCCCGTGGTGGCGCGGCTGGCCGATCGCCGCGTCGAATTGCATCACGGCAAAATCGCCGCCCAGGAAGTTTTCTCCATGGCCGACGACGAGCAGTTCGACGAAGTGCTCGAAGAATTATTTGCCCTGGAAGAAAATGGCCAACTCGCCGAAATCGGTAGGATGGAAGTTCACGGCGCTTTGCCGGTGTCGATCGCCGTGGAGAAAATGGCCGCTATGGGTTTGGTTGTCACGCACCCTCACCCGCCGGAGCCGCACCTTCACAAGCCGTTCGTCAATCCCTGTCACGACGCCCTCAAGCCGGCTGGCTTTTCCACGGGCGACGGATCTTCGATCGTCGAACTTACCCCCCGCGGCTATCAGCGCGCCGCCGATATTATCCGCCGCCATCGCCTGGCCGAGCGCCTCTTCACTGATTCTCTAGCGATGGACAGCGAAACTGAAATCGAGCAACAGGCCTGCAAGTTCGAACACATTCTTTCGCCGGAAGCCACCGACAAAATCTGCGCCTTCCTCAATCACCCGCTCACCTGTCCGCACGGCGCACCAATCCCGCCCGGACCGTGCTGCGGACGCCGCGCCGAACCACGGCAGTCTTCCACGGAGTTGTCTCGTCAACGTTAGTCTGGTAAGGTTCGCTCGAATATTAGAAGCCTCGCCGCGCGCGGAACTACTTTTTGCCGAAAAATTTCCCGAATCCCAAACGCAGCTCCACCGTATTCACCCCTGGGTTCGGCACCGTAAGCCCGGCATTCGAAATGTGCAGATAACGAACGTCGACCGACCACGTATGATCTCCAAAACAATACATGCCAAACGCCGCGCCGGGCGTGAAGTTAATCGTCGAAGTGCCTGTAGGCACATTGTGTGAAGTAAAAAGAACTCCACCATTTAACTCAAGGAACGGAGCGACGTGCCCGCGAGTGGCAAAAATCCATTTGAATCCGACCGGGTTCACTCCCGCCCCATACGCCGTGTTTGCCCGCTGAAAGACGACGAACGCGGGCACCGCATCCACCGCCAGTTCGAAGCGCCCGCTAAGAAAGCCCGGCAGGTGGGGCTGCGTCAGAATCCATCCATAGCGAACCCCCGCGTTCCAGACATTGGTATCGCTGGTGCCGCCCGGCACCGAATGCCCGCCGCCGGTCCAAACCTGGAGTTCTCGACCGCCTTCCTCAGGCCGATCCTGCGCGCGCATCTGAGTAGCCAGAAATATCGTCAGCAACATTGAGAGAAGAAAAACTCCATTGTTCCACTTGGATCGTGTCATAGATATGAGTAGCGTCGAAAAGGAACGATACGCGAACATTCACCCGATATTCAATGCAAGATACTTGGCGCAGTCACAGTCCCAGCCCGCCATCGACCGCCAGAATCTGTCCCGTAATAAAGTGAGGAGCGGAAGCGAAGAACATCACCGCTGCGGCAATGTCGGATGCAGTTCCATTCCGCCGCATTGGAGTTTGCTTGGACATTTTCTTCATGAAGGCTGCCGCCGATTTCTCTCCCAAATCAATCATTCCGGGAGCAACCGCATTCACCGCAATCTCCGGCGCGAGCGCCTTGGCCATCACTTTCGTCAGCATGTGAACCGCCGATTTCGATGAGCAATAATGCGCGTGCGTCGCCCACGGCCGCAGGCCGCCGAGCGATCCCATATTAATGATGTGGCCTCTGCGTTTTTTCAAGTATGGCAGGGCTTCACGCGACACCAGAAAAGGTCCCCGAGTGTTCGACGCGAAAATCGCGTCCCACTGTGCCACAGTGATTTTTTCGAAGTCAGCTGTTTCGTAGTTCGCCGCATTGTTCACCAACACGTCGATTCCGCCAAATCCGCTCCCCACTTCCTTCACCATTTCGCGGACGCTCTGCTCATCCGTAACATCGCATCGAATCGCCAGCGCCTCCACTCCCAACCGCGCCAGTTCTTCGGTCAACGCCCGCGCCTCGCGTTCCGACTCGCGAAAAGTAATCGCGACGTCCGCGCCATTCTCTGCCGCCGCCAAAGCGATCGCGCGCCCCAACCGCTTCGCCGCCCCCGTAACCAGCAGCGTCTTGCCAGAGAGTATGCGTCCCGTCATTGTCATCCCGAAATTCTACGCGAATTCGCAAAACCGTTAACCACCAACAACACTAAGGGTCACCTAGGCAGCTCTTCATATTCAGAGCCGGGCTGAGACTTTTGTGCGGCCCATAGTCTTGGATAGGCCTGCCCAAAACTGCTACACTGCCTCGCATGACGCAGCCCCGGGAGGTCGTCGTTTATTCCCGCAAGGGATGTCATCTCTGCGAGATCGTCAAGGAGAGCCTCGTCAAACTGCACAAGCGGGGTGGCTTCACCTGGCGTGAAATCGATGTCGATTCCGACGCCGAAATTCGGCGTCAATATACCGACGAAGTTCCCGTTGTCTTCATCAATGGCCGCAAAGCTTTCAAATACCGCATGGACGAGCAGGAATTCCTCCGCAAATTAAGCGCCTAAACTGCTTGTTCGTCTTGTCCGCGTCCGTGTTGATCCGCTTTTAACTTCGACGCACTGCCACTACAATCTCCTGCGATGCTTCGCACCCAACTTTACGCCGATCCCACCGGACGCTTTGTCCACGACATCGTCCTCGACAGTTGCCGACGAAATGGCGCTAAGACAGCTCTGGTAGATACTTCCTGCGCCCGCCGCGTCACTTTCGCCGAATACGGCAGCCTCGTCGAATCGTTGGCTCGCGGCCTGATCTCCGCCGGACTCGCTCCCGGAGAAGTCGTGGCTATATTTCTCCCCAACTCGTGGGAGTTCGCCATCACCTACCACGCGGCGACACTCGCCGGAGGCATCCCCACGCTGCTCAATCCCTCCTACCGCGAGCGTGAGATTCGCTATCAACTGGAAAACTCCGGCGCGGTTTTTCTCATCACTGACGCTCCACTTCTTGAAAATGTCAATCTCGCCGGACTTCCCGCCCTCCGCCACGTCTTCACCACGCGCACCGAACGCCGCGGTTGCGAAAGCTTCGCTACTCTGTTGCACTCGACGTCCGCCAAATTTCCAGAAGCCGCTCAGAGTCCGCAAGAAACCATCGCTGCTCTTCCCTACTCCAGCGGCACCACCGGATTGCCCAAGGGCGTCATGCTCTCTCACTACAACCTCGTCGCCAACGTCTATCAGATCCTCGGTCCAAATGCCGCGCCGCTCGTGCCCAATACGGTCATGCTCTGCTTCCTGCCGCTCTACCATATTTATGGCCTCACGGTGGCGCTCACACTTTCGCTGGCTCTTGGTTCGACGTTAGTTCTGATGCCGCGCTTCGATGTGCAAAAACTCTGCGCGCTGCTGATCGACGAAGGCATTACCATGATGCCCTTGGTACCACCCGCCATCAATGCGCTTTGCCAAGCCGTCGAAGCTGGAATCTTCCCCAAGGAGCACAAAGTACGTTGGGTAAAATGCGGCGCCGCGCCGCTCGCACCCGATCTTGCCCGCCGCCTTACCGACCTCACCGGAATCCTCGTCAGTCAGGGTTACGGGATGACGGAAGCTTCGCCTGTCACCCACGTCGGCTATATCACTCCTGAAATGTATCGTCCCGCCTCGATTGGCCAACCTGTGGCCCTGACCGAATGCCGAATCATCGATGTGACCGAAAAAAATATCGACGGCCAAGAGGTCGCCCAAGGCGAACCTGGCGAACTCGTTATGCGTGGCCCCCAAATCATGATGGGATACTGGAAAGAACCGCAAGCTACCGCCGCCGTGCTCCGCGACGGCTGGTATTTCTCCGGCGATGTTGTGCGCCGTGACGCCGAAGGCTTCTATTACGTCCTCGACCGCAGCAAAGAAATGATCAAGTACAAGGGATTCCCGGTCGCTCCAGCTGAAGTCGAATCCGTACTGCTCGAGCATGCGGCCGTGCGTGACTGCGGCGTGATCGCCAAACCCGACCTCGCCGCCGGAGAAATTCCCTGCGCTTTTGTCGTGCTCCGCGAAGGTTTCGCCGCGTCGGCCGCGCTCGACCAACAGCTTCGAGGTTTTGTCGCCGATCGTCTCGCCCACCACAAACAGCCCCGCGAAATTCACTTTGTGGATGCGGTACCCCGCACGCCGTCAGGCAAGATTCTGCGCCGCGAGTTGCGCAAGATTATTTCGTGATTAGATTCCCAATCGTCGCGCATCCTCTTTCGTGCTCCCGCTACCGACATGGATACGGTGTGCCCGGCGTCTCTGGCGAGCCAGGGATAACCGTGGCGGGCGTACCGGGGCTATCTCCGATCGCCGGCGTTCCGGGAATAACTGTCGGTGGCGTTCCTGGAGTGCCCGGCGTAAAACATATACCGCGATCATAGTACGGGTAGGGCAACGGCCGTGGAGCGGCCGTCGGCACGGCGACTGGATGTTCCTGAGCTTGTCGAACCGCATCGGCTACCCGGCTCGCGGACAATGTCAGCGGCTGCGGCAATGTCATCTCCATAGGCGAGCCCACATCTACAAAGAAGTGGCGACTGTTCAGCAAAATGGCGAGCGACACCGCGCCGCCTATAGCCAATCCAACCATGCTCCCGATCGCTAAACCTTTTGGCGTACTCGACGTGAGCGTAGTTCCGCCCAGGCTGGTGCTCTGCGTGGTGTGAACGGCGCTGCCAATGAGCGCGCCCAGACCGCCTCCGGCAATCGGCGCGATGATCGCTCCGGTTCTCGCCGCGGTGCTCGGATTTCTCCAAGCCGTTCCCTCATCGCTTTCCACGTTCAGCGGTCCGGCAATGTTGACGACGTAGCCGTTCGGAAAAACCACCGAAGCAGAAGTCATCAGCATCTCGGCACGGCTGCCGTTGCGCGTGAGTTTCTCGATCTTTCCCTGCACGAATATACCCGCAGGAATCACCGTGCGGTCGCCCACAATAACCGGCGCGGTAGTTTGCGCATAGACCACATCTCCTCGATGCATGGTGTTGGTCGATACCGGATTCGTCAGCACGAGCGCCAATGTGGTGCTCGCGGGGATGGTTACGAACTCGGCTTGAGTTGGCGCTACCGCGGCCGAGTCGGCCGGCGGAGCGGAAGATGAAGTTTGATCCTGAGCAAAGCTGGTGATGGTAATGAGAAGAATCGAGGCAATCGCAATACTCTGCTTCGCCTTGGTAGCGGCCAGAATTGGAAATTGAGCTATGGCCGAAACGGTTCGACGGCAGTGGTCATAATTCGGCACTGTGTTCGGCATTGTCGGTCTCCTGCGAGAGCGCTTGGAGCTTACGACTTGTGCGTATTTTGTATGGAACTCGCTCTCGATCCGTTAGACCTTAACGCTTCAGAAACGGTATCGCTTCGCGGGTAAAGGTTTGCATAGAGTCAGTAGGGATTTGTAAAGGTAGTGACCGCCAGAATGATCATCGCGGTCACATACTCAATCAGCATTGCAAATGCTAAACTCGCAACGCATGCGGACGGACATTCTGCCCCTTTGCGACCAGCATTACCGCACCATGGAGCCTGTATTAGCTCCTTACAATGCCGACTATTCCATCGAATTCTTTCGCTGCACCGACAAATTTTGCCATCGCTGCTTCGGCGAGCGCGTAGGTTACACCACGCCAAAGCGAGGAGAAGCTCCCACTCTCGCGCCCAATCAGCCATCTTGCGATCGCCACGGGCGTCCTATGTTTATCATCAGCCTCGACCGCCAGCGCAACCACGTGACGTATGCCTGCCCCGAACCAGATTGCCCGGAGCGCTTGCTCCGGCCGTAGACGACGGTTTCCCCATTCTGTCTAACCATCCACCAGCCAGCCATACTGCGCCGCCGTCAGCGGCACCACGCTCAATCGCCCCTGCCTCACCAGCGGAGAATCGGCAAACGACGCCTTCGCTTTTATTTCCGCCAGCGTCCTCGGCTTCGCGACCGGCTTCCCCACCTTGATCTTCACCAGCGGAGTCTTCGGATCGCTGGCATCCACCGACACCACGGCCGCTGTGCCCACGGCGCTCTTCTCCTCGCCGGTGTGGTAGATCACCAGCCGCTCTCCCGGCTTCATCTCGCGCAGATGCTTCACAGCTGCAGGATTGGTCACGCCGTCCCAGATCGTTGTCTTGTCACGCTCAAGATCGGCAAACGAATATACAGTCGGTTCAGTTTTCAGAAGGTAGTCCATGGGGAAGCATTGTAAACAAGTCGCAACGCGTCGTCTCGCCAGTCTCGTCCCCAGGTAGCGGCCTCATCTTGTTACCCCCGACACTTCCCTTCCGCGCCGGTTTCGCCAACAATAGAACCTGGTGACCCAAGCCTCCATCAATCCTAGCGTAATGACCACGTCCAAAGCGATCGAGCGCTACTTTACCGTCGCGCTTTATCTGCTCGTGCTCACTGGCTTCGGCGTTCTGGCTTCGACCGGCGGCCTTGATCTGCCGGCAGTGACGCTGGTTGGGCTGGCTCTTATCCTTCGCGGATTTCAACTGGTGACGCGCGGCGAATCTGTCATCTCCGAACAATGGACGAACGTCCTTACGCTGCTCTATATATTCGTTTACCTCATAGATTATTTTTTTGTTTCGCGCGGCTTTCTGGGCGCAACCGTTCACCTTGCACTTTTTGTTATGGTCGTCCGCCTGTTTTCCCTCCGCGGAACACGTGACCACTACATGCTCGCCGCACTTTCATTTGGCATGGTACTGGCCGCCAGCGTGCTCACGGTCGGCAGCGTATTCCTCTTCTCTTTTGCCATTTTCCTGCTGGTTGCGATTATCACTTTCGTGTTGATGGAGATGCGGCATTCCATCTCCGAACAGCCTGCCCAAGCCAACGAACCGCCCGCTAGCGCCAGCGGAGCCGCGGCAGCAGCCAGCATGGCATCTTCCAATCAGCGCATGGCATACGCGATCCTCGCCATTGCGCCCGCGCTCATGCTAATGGTTCTGGCTGGAAGCTTTCTGATTTTCTTTCTCCTTCCCCGCGTTTCCTCCCGTTATCTCAGCGCCTACGCTCCCACTAGCGACGTCTCCACCGGCTTCAGCGATCGCGTGCAAATAGGACGCATCGGTCAGATTCAACAATCCAGTGCCGTCGTGATGCACATCGAGATTCAGGACGATATGCAAGGCGCTTACGACTTGAAATGGCGCGGAATCGCCCTCAGCAGCTTTGACGGCAAAGCCTGGACGAATTCTTACGAACAAACCCCGCTGCGCCCATCGAGCGATGGCAGCTATCGACTCGCCCCATTCGTCGTAACGCGTAACACATTCTCTCGCCGCTCGATTTGCTATCGCGTCTTGATGGAGCCGCTGGGAACGAACGTTTTTTTTCTAGCAGAGAGAGCACAAAGTCTCACTGGAAATTTTCGCCAGGTGAGCATGGACGGTGGCGGATCGGTCTATGATCTCGATGCCGATCACCCCATCACTCGTTACGACGCGGAGTCGCTGCTGACCGAACCTGACAGCGACGACCTTCGCCTCGCCGCAAACCTGCCGCCTCGCGGCATGGAACAGTATTTAAAATTACCGCCCCTCGATCCCCGCATCGCAAAGTTGGCGGAGGACATTACCGCGACCGCTCCCAGCAACTATGACAAAGCGGTTGCCCTGGAGCGCTACCTGTCCACCCATTTCGGCTATACGCTGGAACTACCGCGCACTCTCCCAGCCGATCCGCTGGCCTATTTCTTGTTCGAAAGAAAGAAAGGTCATTGCGAGTATTTCGCCAGTTCCATGGCCGTAATGCTGCGCTCTTTGCGGATTCCATCACGCATCGTCACAGGGTTTCGCGGCGGTGAGTTTAACGACCTCACCGGGCAGTACGTCGTGCGCGCGAGCGACGCTCATTCCTGGGTTGAGGCTTACTTTCCAGGATCGGGTTGGGTCAGCTTTGACCCTACTCCCGCGGGAAGTGTTCCGACACGAACCGGTTGGTCGCGTTTGCAGTTGTATGTCGACGCAGCCGCATCCTTCTGGCGAGAGTGGATTGTCAATTACGACGTCAGCCATCAGCGCAGTTTGGGAAAGACCGCAGCGACCAACACCCGCCAATTCTTTGAAGGAATGCGGGAGTGGCTGGGACGGCAGCATCGCGCCCTTCTGCGATCGGCCCGGCGCGTGCACCGGCACATATCCGACTTTCCTATGCACTGGCTGGGCGGTGCAATCGCGTTCGCGGCAGTATTCATCACACTGCTGAATTTGCGACGCTTGCTTAAAGGCCTGCGCGATCATCGCCTGCGTACGCACCCAGCAAATGCCCCGCGCGAATCGGCTGCGCTCTGGTATGACCGGATGGTGAGTCGCATGGCGCGACTGGGCTGGCTCAAGTCGCCGTCGCAGACGCCGCTTGATTTTGTCGCCGCTATACAGGAAGCAACACTACAGAACAAAGTCGCGAAGTTTACGCGCGCCTACGAATCGGCGCGTTTCGGCCGCTCAGCGGATGACGCGGCAACCCTGCCAGAACTTTTCCGCGAGATCACGACCGGCGAAGCCACGGAATCGCGCACGCCGACCAAACACGCAGCCGTCGGCTAGAAGCGGTGCATGATTCCGGCACCGACGTAGTAATTGTGCTGGCGGCTTCGTCCGGTATCGACGTCCAGATTCGGAACCCCGGAATAAAAATCACGCGCTTCGAAGCGTGCCCCCCAACGGTGCCAAAACCAAACGTCCAGGCCGGCTCCAGCTTGCACTACGCCCGTGTTCGTGCCAGTCGGGCCCGGATTCGTTCCGTAGTAATAGAGGGACGAAGATTCGCGTAGGCGGCCATATCCGCCGCCGGCGCTAACCCACGGAGTCACCGAGTCGCCGGAAAAAATATTCAACCGAATAGAGGGAGTGGCGAATATCGCCCCAATGTCCTTGGGAATTCCGCCGGGATAATAGTTCAAATCCATCTTCGGAAGAACCGCAACCGGTATCTCCGCGCGAATTCCGAAAATCTTACGCGTGACGAGAAGGCGGCTGTAATCGACGGTAAAGCTCGGCGGGTTTCCGAAGTGAATCGGATCCCCGCTGCTCGGCACCGTTTGGGTGCTGACGAAGAATCGCCCCGCCGTGACGGAAATCTCATTCTTCTGCGCCCACGCACTGGACGCCAACATTAACACTGGAACTACCAGAACTGCGAGGCGCTTGGCCAACATCTCTCCTCCGGAGTCTTGAAAGATGTATTTTTGTTTGAATAAGATTAGCACGGGCCGCCCGAATCGGCAGAAAAACGATCGGCAGAGAACATAGTATACCCTGCGTGGTGCCCGGGCTCCCCGACCCGGCGGGCGTTGGCGAAGGCGATCGGATGCTAGAATTAAACAGGCCTGTTTCCAGTTCCTAGTAACCGTCAATATCGTTATCGCTTTATCCCAATGCCCGTAAAGAAAAGCATTTCCGCGATCTCGGAGCCCACCGCCCCGGCCAAGGTAGGCTTTGTAAGCCTCGGCTGCCCCAAAAACCTCGTAGACAGCGAGGTGATGATGGGCATGCTGGCGCAAGCCGGCGCCGAACTTACTCCGGACGCCGCGGATGCCGACGTTATTGTAGTCAACACCTGCTCTTTCATTGGCAGCGCGCAACAGGAATCCATCGATACCATCCTCGAAATGGCCCGTCACAAGACGGGAGGCAAGGCAAAAAGGCTAGTGGTAGCCGGTTGCCTGGTTGAGCGTTTTCACGACGAGATTCTAAAGAACATTCCCGAAGTGGACGCGGTCGTCGGCACCGGCGAATTGGAGAAAATCCTGGCGGCTGCCGGCGTGGCAAAAGCGCCGCCAGCGCCATCTCCTTTCAATATCCTTACCTCGCGTCCCGAGGGCGATCATCGCCGCGAACAAGGCCGCTTCGCGCGCGATTCATGGGACGGCGCTGTCGCCGATCTGCCCAACTACCTCTATGACGACCATACTCCTCGCATCCTGACCACCCCGCGATATTCGGCCTACATCAAGATCGCCGAGGGATGCGATCATCCCTGTAGCTTCTGCATTATTCCGCAGCTTCGAGGACAATTCCGCTCGCGTCGATTCGAATCTGTGATCGCCGAAGCCGAGCGCCTGGCGCAATCCGGCGTGCGCGAGATCACCCTCATCGGCCAGGACACCACCTGTTACGGCGAGGATCTTGGATTAAAAGACGGCTTGGCGCTGCTGCTGGAAAGACTGGCCAACGTCGAAGGACTCCAGTGGATTCGTTTCCTCTACGCTTATCCCAACAAAATTACGGGACGCCTCCTGACGACCATCGCCGCTCATGACAATATTTGCTCCTACATCGATGTGCCGCTACAGCACGCTTCCGCGACGGTTTTGAAACGCATGAAGCGCGGCGGTGGAGCAGAAATATTCCTCCGTTCAATTGAAAAAATGCGCCGCGAAATTCCTGGCGTCACCTTAAGGACATCTTTCATCGTCGGCTTCCCCGGCGAAACAGAGAAGGAATTCGATGAACTGTGCGGCTTCGTGAAAGAGGCAGCCTTCGATTGGATGGGCGCCTTCGGCTATTCCGATCAGGAAGGCGCTGGCGCGTTCCATTTTGACAACGACAAGAAGCTTTCCGCGCGCGAGATTGAGAGCCGCCGCAAATCGCTGATGTCGATCCAGAAGAGAATCAGCAAGTCCAAGAAGAAATCGCTAGTCGGACGAGAGTTCGATTTGCTGCTGGAAGGCGCTTCGGCCGAGTCCGATCTGCTGCTCGAAGGCCGCACCGCCATGCACGCGCCAGAGATTGACGGAACGGTTTTCGTGAACGATTATCCCGAAGGTGACGAGCCAAGAGAAGGCGAGTTCTATCGTTGCCGCATCACGGCTGCGCACGATTACGATTTGGTGGCGGAGATCATTTAAGGTCAGAGGGCAGAGGTCAAATCGCAGAAGTGAAGCGTCTGGCCGAAAAATCTCTCACCTCTGCAATCTGACCTTTGACCTCTGCAAACTCTATATGCCGCGCAAACGCTCCGTCAAACTTCGCTGCCCGATCTGCAAGAAGCCGACAAGGACCGCAGACGCAGACTTCCCTTTCTGCAGCGATCGCTGCCGCCTCATCGACCTAGGCAAGTGGGCCAGCGGCGAGTACGTCATTCCGTCGACGGTGAATGACGCCGACGAAGCAATCGCCGACCGCGACGAAGAAGAACCATGAATCCCGCTCCCCAACCCGCAACCGATCCGCGGCCAAAATCCGCGCCTCTCGACCGTAGCGCCGGCGTCCCGCCGGCTGTCGCGGGGGCGTCTCGCCCCCGCCCTCCGGTCTTGGCCGCATCGGTCGCCACTTTCTTCGGCGTGGGTCGTCTCAAGCCTGGCCCCGGAACTTGGGGATCACTAGCGACCGTGCTCCTGTGGGCGGCCGCAAGCTCGCGCATCCCTTTCGCGGCCCGCACCTCGGCTACAATCATCGCAGCCCTTGTCATAACCCTCATCGGCATTCCGGCCGCTACCTTGGTCGCACGCGCCGCGAGCTCAAAGGATCCGCAATTTGTCGTTATCGATGAAGTTGCCGGGCAGCTCGTTGCCCTCATCGCCGTTCCTCTGGCGTGGAAAACCTTTCTCGCGGGCTTTATACTTTTCCGTGTCTTCGATATGTGGAAGCCGTTTCCCATCCGACGATTGGAACGGCTGCCCGAAGGCACTGGCATCGTCGTCGACGACCTGGGCGCGGGACTCTACGCCTTGATCGTCATGCATCTCTTGTTGCACTTTGGTCTTCTAATGAAGTAGCACGAACTTGAAGGGTTCTGGAATAAATTCATGAGCATTTCCGATCGCCTCCTGGGAAAAAAGAGCGTCAACGGCAAGCCACATATCGAAGCGGTGGCGCCCACTTGCGCTTTGCCCGGAGGCGACATTCGCATCGTTGGAAAAGGCCTGCGTCCCGCTGAGTTGCGGCGCCCGAGCGTCCACTTTGGCGAGATCGAGGGCTCCGTGCTGATCAGCTCCGACGATTTCGTGGTCGCCCGAGTCCCCGAGGGAGCAGCGTCCGGGCCCGTTTTAGTGAGCACGAACGGAGGGGCGAACGGGCACGTCAGCAATCCCCATTCGATCAAGGTTGCGGCTCCCGTGGCTGACACTCTCCATCCCGTCACCAATCCTGCGCTCGACCGCGAAGGCAACATCTACGTAACTTTCTCCGGATCGCGCGGCCAAAAAGTTCCCGTGTCGATTTTCAAAATCGATACGAACTACAACGTGAAACCGTTTCTCAGCGACATGATGAACGCCACATCAATTGCCTTCGATCGGGAAGGACAGATGTACGTCTCGTCGCGGCACGACGAAGCCGTCTACAAAGTCGCACCCAACGGCACCATGTCGACTTATGCCGAAGGCATGGGGATCGCGACCGGAATTGCCTTCGATGCCGCCGAGAATCTTTACGTCGGCGACCGCAGCGGAACTATTTTCAAGATCGCGCGCGACCGGCAAATTTTCGTGTTCGCCACACTGGAGCCGAGCGTTTCCGCGTACCACATTGCCTTTGGCCCTCACGGCGATATGTTCGTCACAGGACCCAGCACTTCCAGTTTCGACTGCGTCTACAAAGTCGATCCGCACGGGACCGTCTCAGTGTTTTACCGCGGCCTTGGGCGTCCTCAAGGCTTGGCGCTCGACGTTGAAGGCAATATTTACGTTGCTGCGTCTCTCGGCGGCAAACGCGGCATCGTAAAGATCACTCCTCAAGGCAAAGCAAATCTTGAAGTCTCCGGCCAAGGCTTGGTCGGACTGGCATTCGCTCCGGGCAAGTCGGCCATCCTCGCCACCAACGGCGCGGTGCATCACATTTCCTGGAACATTCAAGGACTGCCGCTTCCGGCAGAATGACTACGAATCGCTGAGCAACTTGCTTGCCACTTCATACAACGACGGGAATAGCGACTCTTCGTGCCCGTTCATTTCTTTTATCCACTCCTGTATTTCCTGCTGAGCAATCGAAGACAGCGGATAAAATTCGAATCCCGATTTAGCGTCACTGCTGTGGCGCACTGTCGCGAGTAGTTCTAGCGTGGAATTGCGAACGGGCAGCGCGATCACCACCGTCTCCCCTTTGCGTGGCGCGCCACAGACAATGGCCGACATGCCTCGGGCGCTTACATCGAGAATAATTGCCCGCGTCGTGAATGGTCCGAAGCGCAAGAAACGTTGAACCTTAACCGGAACACTGGAAACAAACCGTCGTTCGCGCCGGCGGATGTTGTATGCCACGGCTCGCGCAAGCGCGCTCCCGCTGTCCAAATACATAGTGCTCTCCCCTGGGTAACTACGGTGACCAGAAATGGCGAAGGCTACCACCATTAGGACGGCAGCGGTCCGCCCCAACCCCATCCAGCTTGCAGGCTGGCACGAATCACTCCCAGCAATTCCTCATTGTCGGCGGGCTTTTGAAAGAAGGCGACGGCACCCGACTCAAGAGTCCGTTTTTCGTTGCCCTCGGCATCGCGAGCTGTAAGTACGATGACCGGTATGCCGGAAAGCGCGGGGTATTGCTGCAGATTTTTCAGCACGGTAAATCCGTCGCCCGCTGGCAAACCAAGATCGAGAATGATCAAGTACGGTTTTTCATTCCGAGCCATGGCGATGGCGGAATAACCGTCGCAAACATTTACAGTGTCGAAGTTGTTGGCGCGTAATCGCAGGCTCAGCGCCTGTCGGAGATCGGGATCATCATCCACTACCATGATTTTTGCGCGATTCATGAGCGGTCCATCGATGTTCGTTTCGCTACGCATTGCCTTGGTGCTCCTTTTCGATTAAGTTGGGTTTGCTTGCCAGACCCTGCTGAATTACTTCTGTGACATAATCGGCGACTCCCCAGACTTGTTGTTCCAGGGTTCGGGGATCGATAGTGGACGGTCCCGGAATCGCTTCGGCGGTTACACGCAGCGTGCCGCTGGCCTTCGACTTCGGCAGTGAGCCTACCTGTTGGCGAATTCGATCCATCAGGATGTGGGCTCGCGCCATATCGGTGGAAGCGACCACGAAAAATGTTTCGATGGGCCCGCTCGTTCCCATCGGCGGAAGAACCACATCCTTGTCCACTTCAATGCATTGGCGAAGGCTATCCAGACATTGTTGCCGAGTTTCTTTCCAACTTCCGCGCAATGCCTTAAACCGCGGGGCGAGTTCAACCCCCACCAGCACCAGCGATTCCCGCAGGTGCCCCTGCGTCGTAATCACCGGCTCCAGCAGCTTGCCCAGAGAATAAAGCGGCAAGGTGAATGAAAACGTACTGCCGCTTCCGGGTTCGCTTGCAACCCACATCCTCCCGCCATGGAGATTGACAATTTCTTTCGCAAGGAACAGTCCCAGGCCGAGGCCGCTGCGGTTCCCATCCACTGCGTCTGGGTCCTGATAGAGACGCTCAAAAACCAGCGGCAGCGAATCCTGCGGAATGCCCCGGCCGGTGTCGCAGACCGACAGATACACTGAAGTTGGATCGGTTTCGACCAGCGCCGCTTTCACGGTCACTGAGCCATTGGGAGGCGCGAACTTGATGCCATTGTCAATCAGGTTAATAAGCACCTGGCAGGTGCGGTCCGGATCCGCATAGACGAGAGGAATCGCTAGATCCAATGCCATGGCCAGGCCAACGTGTTTTTCCGCTGCCCGAGGTTGCATCATGGCTACCGCCTGCTGCATCAGATCGCCAATATCGATGCAGCGCGATTCGATGCGCGTCTTCCCGCTTTCGACGCGCGCCGCCTCCAGCAGGTCGTGAATCATGGCGTGCAACTGATTCACGCTCTTGAGAACAGTTTTCAGATGGTCGATTTGGTCCGGAGCCACTGGACCCGCTAGCCCATCCAACAGAAGCGTGATGTATTGGTGAATGCAGGTCAGTGGAGTTCGCAACTCATGCGATACGTGAGATAAAAACTGATTCTTAAACTCAATCTGCTGCTTGCGGGTAACTTCCAGAGCACGGAGGATGCCTTGGCGTTCGACCGCGAAGCGGAGAGCGTGCTCCAGTTGCTTGCTGGTAACGTCACTTTTCACGAGGTAATCTTGCACACCGTGGTGAACGGCTTTGATCGCCATCGACTGATCGTCCTGACCGGACAGGACCACCACCGGCACGTTCGGCGCCTTCTTCATAATCTGGCGAAACGTATCCGCGCCGTGGCTATCGGGCAGATTCAGGTCCAGCAGTACGAGGGTGGGCGCCTCCGCATCCAGGCACGCCAGCGCGTCAGAGAGTCTGGGGACGCAGTTCACTTGCACGTCCGAGTGACTTTCCACCAGCCGCAGCCGTACCAGGTCGGCGTCCCCGGGATTATCTTCTATCAACAAAACGCGTGCCGGTTCATTTTCCATTTTTTATTCTTCCTCTCGTGGCAGGCTCGCGGATCCGAACCAGAATTCGGCGATTGAGTGCAGAGCCAGGAAATAGTCGTTCAGATTTCCCGGCTTGCTGACGTAGCAGTTGGCTCCTAATTCGTAACTCTTCGCGATATCCGACGGAGCGCGCGATGTACTGAATACGACGATGGGAATCATCCGCAGATCCTTGTCGGCTTTCGCCATCGCTAGCACCGCTCGACCATCTTTTTTCGGAAGATTCAGATCCAGTAGGATCAGGTCCGGACGGAACGCCTCTGCATACCGGCCATCGCGACGCAGAAACGCCAGCGCTGCCTCACCATCCGGCACATCGCTGATATCGGTTGGGTGCCTACCCCCGGTCAACGCCTCACGTGCAAGACCGACGTCGGCCGGGTTGTCATCTACAAGAAGGACCTTAGGTAATCGTTTCACCGTCTGGCTCCCCCCTCTCATCTTGATGACTGGCAGGCAAAGTGAAGTTCAAATCCGGACCGTGACGCTCACGAAATCCCACGTAGCCCTCCCAGAGATGCCGACAACAATTAGCGGATCGCAGCGCCGATGCAAGACACGTAGCTCTTCATATACATACCTATCGTCTTCTCCATAAGGGTCTTGACACCCTAAAGACAAACGGAAAACTCGCCGAAGAACGCAGGAAGGCTGCTGTTCGGCCCTGTCCTTATGGACGTATTAGGAAAGATGCCGCAAGAATTCCACTGGAAGGCACAACTAACAACGTCAGAAAAGCGGATGGCCGAACTTCATTTCGACCTAGGCAAGTGAGAAATTACTTTCTGTATACAGTAGGTTGCGGGCCCTTTTCGAGCATCTCACGATCCCAGATCATGCCTTCGCGTGTGTAGTTCGCGAGCTCGAAATCCTGGGTAAGCTCCAGCGCATCGGTGGGGCAAGCATCTTCGCACAGACCGCAGAACATGCAGCGGCTCAGGTCGTAGGTAAAGTTAACGAGCTCTTTGCGGCGAGTTTTCTCGTTGCGCTCGCTGGTAACAACAATCAGGTTTTCCGGACACACTAGGGCGCACAGGTCGCAAGATATGCAGAGCGACTCGTTGGTATCGGGATTGACATTCAGCCGCGGTGCTCCTCGATAACGCTCGGCGACTTGCGGCCGCTCCAGAGGATACTGCTCTGTATAGATTTCCTTAGGATCCTGATAGCGGAAGGTCACGCCCAATCCCTGGATCAGATCGAGCAATAACACCTTCCGCACGATATCGGGAATTCGCATCACGCTCTAGCATAACACCGGGACAAAGCGGCAGCCATAACAGCGCCCTAAGTCTCCGCTCCGCGACTGTAGCGCCGCCGTCCCGCCGGCTGTCCCAAAATTAGACGCTCCTCTAGAATAACTTCTGTGGCAACCCGCCCTCGGTGGCAAACAACTGACCCTCCCCGACGAGCTTTCTTCTGACGAACTGTGGATGGACGAAGCCCTGCGCTGCGCTCAGCGCGCGCTCGATGCCGGCGAAGTGCCGGTGGGAGCTGTCGTCGTGTGCGCCGCGCGTATCGTGGGCCGAGGTTGGAATCGCAACATCAGCGAGCACGATCCCACTGCCCATGCTGAAATCATCGCCCTGCGTGAAGCCGGCCGAAATGTCGGAAACCACCGTCTCGTCGACTGCGATCTGTTTGTCACCATCGAGCCCTGCTCGATGTGCGCAGGCGCGGTCGTGCACGCACGCATTCGACGACTGGTGTATGGCGCCGATGATCCCAAAGCGGGCGCCGTCCGTTCCCTGTTACAGGTGGTAAATCACCCTCGCCTGAATCATCAGATGGTGATCCGCAGTGGAGTCTTGGCCGCACGTTGCGCAGAAATCGTTCAGGAATTTTTCAGGCAGCGTCGATAAAAATTAGGATGCCTCGGCGCTGTGGCGAGCACTCTTTGCCCGCACTGACGCATGAGATCATCCCCAACACTGCGGGCGGGGCGCCGGCGCCGCACGAGAATCGACGGGGATGTAATGCCGAACGAACTAGGCTGCGGCAGCCTGTTGATACGTGGGCACGAAGACCTCGGCAACAAAAGTTTCGAACCGTGTCGGCGTTGTGTTGCTGGCGCCGCGCGCTTCGAGCGCACGCATGTGCCCACGATTCAAAGCATCCGCCATTTCGAGAATCAGTTCTGCGACATTGGCGGACATGCCCATCTGCACCATCGCGGCTCGAATCTGATCCTCCGGCGCCTGCACGTATCCGAGATCAGAGTTGCCGATCGCCTTGCCCATAATGGCAGCCGCTTCGGTGTAGTCGAGATCGCGCTGTCCCTGCAATTCGTGCGTCTGCTTGCCCCGGAATTCCAACCGCAGCAAAGCATCCGCCGCAGCCGCTCCAATGTCGCGAGTCGCAATCATGGGCAGTTTGAGATCGGGGCGAACCGGCCCTACCGCCGACCCAGTCATCCGAATCGCGCCCACCTGAGGCAGCGTGTTCTCCATAAAGTAGCCCGCCCGCAGGTGGAGCACATTCGCACCCTCAATCGTATTCAGCTTTTGCTCCAGGTTATGCAGGCCGACCACCGGACCGGTGCCGCTCGCTTTATCGGCCCCAAAACTACTGAGCGAAACCACATTGCTAACGCCGGTGTTTTTCACGGCAGCCGCAATCGCATCGCTGACCGTCTCTTGAAAACCGCGTAAGTCATTGCTGGTTGGATTCGGTGGAATCATGACATAAGCCGATTCCGCTTGCTGAAAGGCGCCGGCGGGCATCGAGCGCCCGAAGCTCAAAGCACTTCCGGCAAGCACACTTGAAGTTCTCGTCGCTGGGAATCGCCAAGTGGCCGCATTTGCCACAGGCAAACCGGCCGTCCGAGAGGGCTACCATCGGCCTGAACTCATCGTCCGAGACGCAGTAAGGGCACCGAACTACGGTCGTAGTCATGGCGATATTTACCCCGCACGTCTGTTTCGCTAAAGTTCCGCCGCCGTGAACTCTACCCGTTGATGATTACAGGAATGTGAAAATTCGCAGGTGCGGTACGTCCGGCCTGTGGTCGAAATGGATACCCACGCATCAAGGAGCCATCCAAGAACGTGACGCGGCATCGTCTGCCAGATCCATGGTTGCCCGGCCATTTTCGAAGCACCGCACTCCCATGGGCTTCACGCAAGGTTCATTCGTCTCCCATAGTAAACATTGTTCTCAGACACGCGAGAGCGGCTTGCCGAGTACCTGTTCCACATCCCTGACCTTGCCTTCAAGACGGCCGGTTGCGCCTCTGCGATCGTCGATGGTGATGCTGGTGAGCACGCGCGGCGCCAATTCCAGCATGCGGCGGTGACAGCGGAGAATTACGTCCATGACGCGACCTGAATCTCCTTCGATGGTGGTGTGCATGGCTCCCAGTTTGTAGGAAAGGCCAGATTCGTCGACAAGTTTTAGGGCTTCGGCTACCAGATCTTTAACGCCACCTGTGACGCCCATAGGAACTACTGCGAAGTCCGCAAGCATAAAGCTTCCTCCGATCAACTAATTCTCAAATAAATTTTGACGGCATTTCAAAATGTTCTCGGAACGGTTACGATACCACCATCGATTAGCTGGCGGTCCTCCAGTTCGGGGGCACGCTACTCAAGCCAATGCCGAGCGCTTGCTATTTTTCAGACTGGCGAGCAGCCCCGAGTACCGCCTCTGCGGTCGGTCGTTGCGGACCGCGATGCCCAGCGCCTTCTTCTGCCCGATCAGCACGAGCAGCCGGGGTTTAGTTCACCGTCGCCCCGCCGCAGCACTTCTTGTATTTCTTCCCCGAGCCGCAGGGACACATTTCATTCCGACCGACCTTCTTATCGTCGATGCGTTTCCCAGTACCGATCCACCGACCAGCGATTCCTTTCGCAATACGTCAGCAAGATAAGGTACAGCAGCACGTAGATGAGTTGCGCTCCGGCCAATGATCAGCGCGGTGTTCGAACGCGCTCCTGAGCGTAAGATGTTTGCCTATGCGGAAGGGAATCATTGGAACGATAACGCTGCTGCTTGTGGCAATGAGCGTGTCCGCCAAAATTTCGCAAACCAACAACACCGATTCAGTGCACGAAGGGAGTTGCGGAGGACAGCACGTACCCGGCGACACGCTAACTTGCTATGTGACATTCGACGGTGCTACAGACTTCGCGATGGTTCAGTTAACTTTCAGTCCACTGAAAACGCGTGGCAGCCAATTCATACTCCAAGAAAACCGGAGATTGGACCCTCGGACGTATGAAGTCAGCGGAACGATACCCGCACAATGTCTTCCCGGCACCTACAAACTCCTGGCAGTTAATGCAAGTCTGGGTTGGAACAAGGGACATCGCTTGTATCAGGAAGGATTCAACGTAAGCATCGACATCTTAGAAAAGGTGGTTCCGGTGGAGGAGTTGCCGCCCAGCGCAAAAGGTACCTCCCGAGAAGGGCAAGCCGTTGATCGGGTTTTCAAGCAAGTCCCGCTAGAGGATCAGCCGTTGATACCAAGCGGCTCCACGGACATCGCGATGCAGGGTGAGCCTGCGAAGCCGGAAACCAACCATTTCCCCGATATCGAATCCATAAGTTTGTGCGGCGGCACGCACGCGCCCGGCGATAGAATGACCTGCGATGTGAGATTTAGCGGCGAGGTTGAACTTAGTGCTCTGGCGTTTTCGTTTGATATGAACGCTCAGGAGCGTGCGAAATCCTATTACACGAGAGCAAAAGACCAGCAGGGGTTGGGCATGGATTTTGTTCTCCAAGAATTCAGCAAAATTGATTCCCGCACTTATCGGGTAGCAGGGCTGGTTAATCCATGCGCTTCGGGACAATATTCTCTCGAATGGGTGACCGCGTTTGAGGCGTGCGGAACAAACAAGTATTGTCGAACGAGAGCATATAGAAGCGATGACATCAAAACTCCTGTAACCTTCCTCCTAAGAAACGCAGATCAAAAAATGTTCCCGGAAATCCTATCGATAGGTTCGGCACCAATTGCCCCGACTCATTAGATATTCTGACTGAAGCTGATTCGGCTTTAAGCGCCATGAACGATTCACCTCGTCTCCCGATTGATCCATTTCTCCACCCGCACCGAACGCCACCATTCCAGTGCTTGCAGTAGGAAGTCGATTGTCCGGCTCGTGATGATCAGGAGCGCAAGCGCGTCGATGCGTGACGTGGCGATTCTTCGACAGCAATCCGGCTCCTGCATTAAGCTGGCGACACTGGAGGTAGTCGCGTGAGCCAGAAGATGCCTTGCTCGAAGTGCGGAGTGCCCATCCTTGCGAGCACCGCCTTGAGAACGGATGGCCTCTGCATGCCCTGCAAAGGCGGCTACCGCGAGAGCAACGAGGAGGGGAAGCGACACATTCGGGAGCAGCGTGAAAGGATGCTCACCGATCCCTACCGCAGGCTTTGGATATGGCTGGTGGAACAGGTTCACCATTCCCCGAGCGGCTTCGATGGCCTCTCCCATCCCCTGAAGACAATTCGCCAACGCCCAAGTGGAGCGAAAAACTGGACGACCTCGACAATCTTTACTGGGCCGATTCGGAGGGCATCACTCTTCGGTTGGAAGCCTTCGCACGGAATCATGGACTTGTGTCCATTGCGGAGTAACCGTCGAGAACAGTTATCACTCGGCACCCGGCATTGTGAGTACAGGAGTGTCGTCGGTCATGGCAAGTTGTTCGGCTGGATGAAATCAGCGGTCCGATTGTGCAGCGCCTAGTCAACGCGGAAATACGGAATAAGCTGTCGCGCAAAACCATCATGAACATTCTGGGAACGTTCCGAGCCTTGCTCAAGCGCGCCCAAACCTGGCAGTACCAGGTCAAAGTGTTCAGGTATGGCGACGTGAGCCTGCCCCCGGAAGAGATTCCAGTGACAGCGCGATCCTACACGCCCGCAGAATCCCTACAGCTAATCGAGGCTGCTCCCAGCTTGAAATGGAAAGTCTGTTTCGCGCTGACGGCTGTTCTCGGTCTCAGATGTGGCGAGGTGTTGGGCTTGGCTTGGGACGCCATCGACATTCCGGGTCGCTGGCTACAGGTGCGTCAAAGCGTTGTGGAAGGTCAGATTCAGACGGTGAAGTCGAAGAACAGCCGTCGCGATTTGCACCTTCCCGAATATCTGGTGAACTTGCTGAACGCCTATCGTTCGGCGGAATGGAGAGAAAACAAGTGGAACCTGCTATTTACGAATCACCGCAATAAGCCGTACCACGCCAACCGCGTTCGTGAGTTCGTGTTCAATCCCCTCAGAGACCGTCTAGGACTCGGCGAGGGAGCACTACACGCTTTCCGTCATGGTGCTGCAACTGCACAGCTACAGGCGGGGGCTTCAATCGTGACGGTGAAAGAGAATCTCGGTCACGCCAAGATCGAGACCACCATGCGATACACACACGCCATTTCTGCCGATCAGAGGGAAGCCGTAAACAAGCTAGCGGCTCTTTTTGAGACGCAGCGGGCTATCCCCGCAGAGTTTTGCGGCGTTTTGCGGCGAAATGAGCGGTTAAGTGCTTGATTTGTAAAGGCAAAAGTGGTGGAGGCGGCGGGAGTCGAACCCGCGTCCGAAAATGTTACTGGTCAAGAGACTACATGCTTATTCCGGTTCATGCCCTGGGCATTACCCCAGGACGTTCGCGACAGCTGCTCAGAACGGACAAGAAACAGTCGGCGCTAGCCTGTGATCTTAGCCCCGCTGCCCAGACGTAGCAGAGAAGAGCGGCCCGCTGTGTGACGTCCTGACCGCAGCCCACGGGCGAAGCCGCGGAGGACGGCTACTTAACTAATTAAGCAGCGTATGCCATCTGTTGATTGGCAATTATCATTTTGCACGCGATTACGGGTGTGTGCACCCCGGCATGCCTCTTGGCCGCAAGCATCTCCGTCGAAGCCGTGACGCCCCCACTTTGTGGGAATTGGCCTTTAAAGAACTACTTCTATTCTCGGCGGGAAATGGCGGGAAGTCAAATATCGGAAAACAAGTCTTAGGGTGTCAGGTCTTAGGTCTTAGGAAAAGCATTCTTTCCCGGTTTTGCCTTTCCTAACCCCTGCTTTTTCTGGTCTTTTCTGCTTTTCCTAACACTTAACACCTGCCCTTCTAAGGTTCGTCGATGGCGATCGTCGCTGTCACCGACTTCGTGGAATCCGTCACCGAGGTTGCGGTAACAGTCACGCTCCCTCCGGACGGAACTGCCGGCGGGGCCTGATAGGTGGTCGGAACATTGCTGGCTACGGGGTTTGGGGAAAATGTTCCGCATTCCTTGGCAGGAAGACAGGAGAAATTTACCCCCGCGTTTTTCGGATCGTTGGTGACAACAGCAGCAATGCCTGTAGTCGCGCTGATCTCCAGCGCGGTGGGAGGCGGAAATCCGGTACTGACTGCCACGACAATTGCAGGCGCCTGATATTTCGGATCGCCGCATGCGACCAGAGCGGCAATCGCGGCCATGGCGATCATCGCCCATGCGGTCAGGACTTTCGCTTGAAGAAACTTCATGGAATGGTTCGATGCAATCCGCAATACGGGAGTCTAGCACGGGCGGCTGGAGCGCGAGACAGTCTGCAGTGGCCCAATCCAGGGCGCTATGCGGGCCGGTCAGACGTGAAGCTCGGGCAGCAGCATTCAGGTCTATGACACGCAGAGAAATCTGGTGGAGTCGCTCAACGGCTTCAATTTCTCAAATGCATTCAATGTAATCTTCACGCACCTCGCGCTCAATCCCAGTAATCGCAGCGGATACGTCGATGGCCCGGATTCCGGAGTGACCGAGATTCAGTCGTTCAAATATTAGAGAGCTACCGAGGCGAAATTGGTCGAGTTCCTATTGAGTTAGAATCGGGCAGAGGGCCGCGCTTCTGCTTCCGAACACTCCATGACCGATATCTCTCGCCTGTTTCAAGCCTTTCTTGCTCCTGCCATTTTCGTCTCCGCAACCGCTCTATTGATCCTGTCGATCAACGTTCGGTTGATGGGTATTGTCAGCCGATTGCGGCAGTACGTTCATGCAAAGCATGATGCCGCTAAGAACGAGCGCTTACAGGAGGCCGAAGCCTACACAACGCAGATCAACGCCATCGTCCAGCGAGCGGAAATGATGCGCCGCTCCTTTCTGCTGGTCCTTGTTTCTCTGGTGGGAACCATCGCTTCGTGCCTGCTTCTTGGGGTCGGCCTTTACTGGAACCAGGCAGCGGTGGCATCGGTTATCGTTTTTGTTCTCGCTTTGATCTGTTTGTTGGCGGGAACCTTCTACTACATCCGCGAAGTCACTCTCGCGTTGAGTTCCGTACATGAGGAGGCGCGTGACGCCCGCTTCATGGACCTGGGTGGCCAACCCGAAGCTCGAATCCGCGATCCGCTGTAAAAGTCGGGGATCTTTCCCTTGTCAACAAATTGTCAAATCTATGTCACTTTCTATCCGAAACTGCGCCATTCCGCTGCTATCACGCTACAGTTTGGAGGTATGATTCAAGCCAAATATGGCGCGGGGTCGGTTGTGTATAAGAACATATCTTCAGCGGTGGTAGGGGCGGCAACGATGACGATGGAGGCGGCGCCGGCGGCCGCGGAGCGAATCCTGGTGGTCGAGGATGATCGCGCCGTGCAGAAAGCTCTCAAACGTCTATTCGAAGCGGAAGGCTTTGCGGTCGACATCGCGGGGAACGGAGCCGCGGGTCTGGAAATGTTTCGTGCGGCCGCACCTGCCGTCCTGGTGCTCGATCTGAGTTTGCCGGGTACGCCCGGGCAAGACGTCTGCCGGGAGATCAGCCAGGCTGATCCATCGCTTCCCATCATTATTCTGAGCGCGCGAACCGAAGTGGTGGATAAGGTACTGCTGCTGGAACTGGGCGCGCATGACTACGTGACCAAGCCCTTCAGTCCGCGGGAACTTCTGGCGCGCGTGCGCACCGCGATGCGGCGCTCGCCATCCGCCAAGACTCCGCTAGCCCAGGCTTTTGAGTTTGGCGATGTGAAGGTTGATTTCGCGAAGATGGAATTGTGGCGGGACGGCAACCTGGTGCAGCTGACTTCGCAGGAATTCAAAGTCCTGAAATTCATGACCCAGAACGCCGAACGCGTCCTGTCGCGCGCGGAACTGCTCAATCATGTTTGGGGATACAGAAATTATCCCAGCACCCGCACCGTGGATAATCATATTCTGCGCCTGCGGCAAAAGTTAGAGAAGGATCCCGCGAATCCTTTACACTTCCGCACCGTGCATAGTTCAGGTTATAAATTTGTGCCGTAAAGTAGAAGGTCAGAGGTCAGAGGTCAGATTGCAGAAGTGAAGCCTTCAGCCCTTATTTCATTCGAGTCGGGCCCTTACCTCTGCAATCTGACCTCTAACCTCTGACCTCTTGTAACCTATCTCCTGCGACTCCTGTTGAGGCATGACCATGGCGGGAATTCGGCTGCGTACGAAGTTCCTGCTCTCCATGGTCGCGGTATCGGCGGCTCTCACGTTTGCAACCCTCCTTGTGGTGCGGCACACGGTCGAGCAAGAGGTGCGCCTCGGAATTCAGCGCGACCTCGAAAATTCCGTTTCCGCGTTCCACAATTTTCAACAGCAGCGCGAAGCCACACTGGAACGATCAGCGGCCCTCCTCGCCGACCTGCCAAACGTCCGTGCGCTGATGACCACGCACGACCCCGCGACCATCCAGGACGCATCGCGCGACTTGTGGCAACTGGCAGGCAGCGACCTGCTCTTGCTGGCCGATGCCTCCGGCAAGGTGATGGCGCTGCAAGCAACTCCGCCCGAGATCACCGTCCGCGACGGGCAGGATTTTTTCCCGCATGTCGTTGCGCCCGATGAGATGCGGCATTGGTGGTATGTCGAAGGCCACCTCTACGAAGTTTTTCTCCAGAATATTTATTTCGGCCCAGCCAGCGGACAACACGTTCTGGGATATTTGCTGCTCGGTTACGAAATCGACGACCGCTTTACCCGCGACCTCAGCCGCGTTGCCGCGAGTGAAGTCGCGTTTCGCTATGGAGACTTAATCGTACGCAGCACCCTGAAGCCTGCCCAGGAATCGGAATTACGGCACGTGTCACCGAGAACCGCTGCGGGTGGCCCGCCGCAAGGCGATGAAATTCGGTTGGGTGGAGAGCTTTTTCTAGCGACCTCAGTCGACCTAGCCACAGTCGGCGACCGAACTCTAAATCTCTGGGTCTTGAAGTCGTTTGATCAGGCGACGGCATTCTTGAGCAGCCTTAACGAACTGCTGCTGGCGCTCGGGTTGGCCGCAGTGCTGGCTGGCAGCTTGCTGGTTTTTCTGATTTCTCACACCTTCACGCGGCCGCTAGAGAATTTAGTCGCCGGAGTGCGCGCGCTAGAAATGGGTGACTTTGCCTATCCCTTGCAGGCACACGGCGGAGACGAAGTTGCCGAGGTCACCGGAACTTTCGACCGCATGCGAACCAATCTCCAGCGCACTCAGCGCGAGTTGCTCGACGCGGAACGGCTCGCCACGATTGGCCGGATGGCAAGCTCGATCTCGCACGATCTGCGGCATTCGCTCGCAGCCGTTGTCGCCAATGCTGAATTTCTTTGCGAGAGCAATTTGACTCCATTGCAGCGCGAAGATCTCTACGCGGAGATAAGAATCGCCGTCGACCAGATGACAGAGTTGATCGAGTCTCTGCTGGAATTCTCGCGCACCCGGGAATCATTGCGTCCCACCTACGGTGACGTGCGATCGGCCGTGGAGCGCGCGGTGCAAGGCGTCAAGGCCCACCCGGAGTTCCAGCGCATTCGAATCCGCATCGCATGTGACGGCTCGACCGAAGGCTGGTTCGATTTCAAGAAGCTGGAACGCGCCCTTCTCAACTTGCTGCTCAATGCCTGCGAAGCGGTATCATCGGACTCCGGCAAAATTGATATTGCACTGCGGCGCCAGGGCGAAAATCTGGAAGTTCGCATTGAAGATAACGGTCCGGGGATAGCGGAAGCGGTGCGGGACCGGCTGTTCGAGCCGTTTGCGAGCCATGGCAAGGAAAATGGCACGGGCATGGGACTGACAGTGGTGCAGAAGATTCTCCAGGACCATGGCGGTGATGTCGCGGTGATCCAGACTTCGACCTCGGGAACGACATTCCGCTTGAATATTCCGCTGAGTCCTTCGGCGGAAAATGTCTTGACCGCCCGCCATGCAACGTAGACGGCATAATCTCTGTTGCGCACTCTTGATCTGGATAAGAGCCTCGATTAGAACAATGTACGCTTCCATGTACTCCACATGCGGAGCGAGTACCGAGTAACTGCAATGTAATTTGCAATGCGGTGCAGGAGGAAAAATGAGCACGAGCGAGTCGGCGAAGTTCAACCAGTGGCGTTGGGGGTTACTGATATGCGTTTTCCTATGGGCCGCCTCCGGCGTCGCGCAGGAATCAGCTACGCGTGTAAAACCAGCTTCTCCCGCAGCAAGCTCAGAATCACCGGCTGAACCGTTAAATGACTCGGTGCGCGACTTGCGCGAGCAGCTACGCCAGTTGCAGGCGGCGGTTGCCGAGATGCGCTCCGACTGGCAGAGCGCCCGCGAGGAAACGAGTGAACTGCGCCGCGAGCTCAACGAAGTCCGCGCCGGCACCGGAGCAGGCGATGCGGTCCTACGAGATGCGATGGTTCAGTCAAGCAACGGAAGCTCATTAAAAACACAGCAAAACGGGGCGGCAGAGAATCTAGCGGAGCAAAATCCTCCAGACGATCGGACGCAAGACGATCGAAAGAAAAATGAGCATGCGGCAAGCGTCGAAGAGGAATATCAGCTGCTCAGCGGGAAAGTAGACGATCAGTATCAGACAAAAGTGGAGAGCGCATCCAAGTATCGCGTGCGGCTCTCGGGAATCGTCCTCATGAATCTGGTGAGCAATCAGGGTGTTGTCGACAGCATCGACATTCCGACCTTGGCCTATGCCCGTCCAGCCGGCGATTCCGGCGGGAGTTTCGGAGCAACGCTGCGCCAGTCCGAGATCGGATTTGAAACCTTCGGGCCCAGCGTTGCGGGTGCGAAGACCAGCGCCGACCTGCAACTCGATCTCGCCGGCGGATTCCCTGCTATTCCCAACGGAATTAACTCCGGTATCGTACGTTTGCGCACGGCCACTATGCGCATGGATTGGACGAACACCTCTGTGGTGGTTGGCCAAGATGCGCTTTTCTTCTCGCCGAATTCGCCAACATCATTTGCGTCGCTGGCGATTCCAGCGCTTACCAATGCGGGCAACTTGTGGAGTTGGGTGCCGCAAATACGTGTCGAACATAAAATCGCATTCAGCGAAGATTCAAGCCTGCTTTTCCAGGGAGGAATCCTCGATCCTGTAACCGGTGAAACACCGGGCGCTCCGCCAGGTGCACCGGCGGGCGACAGTTATTATCGGCAAGCCGGACCGGGAGAAGAATCCCGCCAACCGGCCTACGGCACCCGCATCGCATGGACGAGAAATGTTTTCGGCCAGCCGCTGCGGCTGGGCGTCGGAGGGTACTACAACCGCCAGGATTATGGCTTCAACCGCAACGTCGACGGCTGGGCCGGAATGACCGATATTGAACTGCCTCTCAACCGACAGCTATCCTTGAGCGGAAAGATCTATCGCGGCCGGGCGGTGGGTGGACTGTATGGCGCGTTAGGCCAAAGTGTTTTGTTCAGCGGCGATCCAACAATGGCCACGACTCAAGTCCGAGCCTTGAACTCGATTGGCGGCTGGGCGCAATTAAAATACTGGCCCGCGAATAAATGGGAGTTCAACGCAGCCTTTGGCATGGATAATCCATACGCAAGCGATCTGACATACTTTCCCTATGTGCAAAGTTATGGGGATCCTTCGCTGGCGAAAAATCAGGCGGGCTTTGTGAATTTCATTTACCGTCCTCGTTCGGATATTTTATTTTCCGCCGAGTATCGGCGCCTGAAAACCTATTCCCTCACCGAAGGCGCAAATGGCGCGGGACATTTGAATTTAATGATGGGCGTTCTTTTTTAAATGCGATGAGCCACACAAGAATCTTGATCTGGATCGCGGTGTTATGGACCGGCGCATTCGTCATGCCGCCCTGCGCGACGACACAGGTCACCACCACAACCGTGCGTGGACGCATCGAGGTCATTGGTGCTGCTAAGACCGCCAAGTCAAAGCATGAGACGCTCCCCGGGACGGTGGTTTGGCTGACGCCGCTGGCCGCGACCGGAGCCGAAGCCCCTGCGGCGACCTCAGGGGCGGATCCAACTCCGGCGCCAAGCCCGGCGCAAGTCCCGCGGCTGGTGCAGAAAAACAAGAGCTTCATCCCGCATATCCTGGTAGTGCAGGCCGGTTCGATGGTGGAGTTTCCCAATCGCGATCCTTTTTTCCATAACGTCTTTTCGCTTTTCGAGGGCAAGCGCTTTGACCTAGGACTGTACGAGGCGGGAACAACGCGCATGGTGCGATTCGACCGGCTCGGCATCAGCTACATTTTCTGCAATATCCATCCGGAAATGAGCGCCGTGGTGATTACGATTGTAACGCCGTTCTATGCGATCTCAACTCGCGACGGTCAGCTCAGCCTCGCCAGCGTTCCCTACGGGCGTTATACCTTGCACATCTGGAGCGAGGGCATGGGTTCGGAAAACGCGCAGCCGCTGACGCGCGCGATCACCATCGGCGAGAACGCTTCATCTTTGGGCGTGATTCGAGTTCCAGAAGCGAACGGCGAGCACATGGCGCACAAGAACAAATACGGTCGCGAATATGACGAACCTACGCCGAACAGTTCAGTCTATGAGCAGCAACGCTGAGCTTGACGAAGCGGTCAGGCTCTAGGTTGAAATGGCAAAAATAAAACAGCGCTGGCTAATCAATCTCTATCCGCCATTCCTCGGCGCGGGCATCCGCATAACTCGCCTGCAACCGGATTGGAAGGCGATCGATGTAGAGATGGAGCTAACTTTCTGGAATCGCAATTACGTCGGCACTCATTTCGGCGGCTCGCTTTACGCCATGACCGATCCTTTTTATATGCTGATGCTCATCGAAAATCTCGGGTCGGATTACGTCGTTTGGGACAAATCCGCGAGCATCCGCTTCCGTAAGCCGGGAAGAGGCAAAGTAGTCGCGACCTTTCGCTTAACCGATCAGCAGATCGAAGCTCTGCGCGCGGGATTGAAAATCCAGGGCAAAATCGAACCCACCTTTACCGTGGAAGTAAAAGATGAAACTGGAACCGTAATCGCCGAAGTAGACAAGGTGTTACATATTCACAAGAAGCGAATCGGGGGAGCGTAGCCGTAATTCGCCATGGGATTCGCGACGGCCGGCCCGCGCGCGTCACTTGCAGTAGTGATTCAGGACACGGAGTCCCGCCCATCCTCATGTTTTAATAAGTGTGTCTCCGAATTCAACCCTTGGGGGGAGATCCCGATGAGTTTACGTAACTGGTCAAAGTCGAATGCCAACTATGGGCGAAGGCTCGTCCAATCCGGAATCGAGGGAGTGCGATCGGCCAGCAGAGAATTTTTCGACGAGGAATCTCTCATCCCTGATCTGTCTGACTCCGTTCGAAGTGCCATGGCTCCCGCCGTTGTGGGTGCGTGCATCGGCGTGTTGGGAGGGGGCTCAGCATCCCGCCAGAAATCTGTAGGCCGCGCCTTGGTGTTCGGTCTGCTCGGAGGCGCCATCGGGCTGGGCGCAGGTCTCGCATGGGAAAGCCGACGCTTGACCGCAACCGCTCTCGGTGGAGCCCTACGAAATATTGGCCGCGTGCGCGACGAGCAGTGGCTGACTAAACATCCAATCAACTACGCATAGAGCTGTTGCGGACGATAACCGTATCACCCTTGATCAGGCGGTCGCGGACTGCTTTCTAAGCAGACTCCAACACGCTCGCGCAATCATCCAATCTTCCTGCGCATGAATTACCAAAACGCGCACCGCCGCATCTGCGTTCGAAATATCTGTATCACCTTTCATGGGCGACTGTGCGTTTTTCGCGCGATCAAGTGTCACGCCTGCAAATCCCAGATTCTCGCACGCAGCGGCACGGACTTCCTGTGAGTTTTCGCCAACTCCCGCGGTAAATACTAGCGCGTCGATCCCACCGAGCACGGCGATCATGCCCCCGATTCCCGACCGCAAGCGATGTACGTACATGTCAAATGCCAGTTGGGCTCGCGCTTTCACCGGCTCGTCGCCATTTCGCGTGGCCGCGAGAACCTCTCGCATATCGCCCGAGATGCCAGAGATCCCCAATAACCCCGATTTGTTATTAAGCACGTCGTCAAGTTTTTCGTCGAAAAAATGTCTCTGCCGCATCAGATACGTGAGCACCCCCGGATCGACCGAACCCGAGCGCGTGCCCATCATCAGGCCCTCGAGCGGAGTAAAACCCATAGTCGTATCCACGCTTCGACCTTCGCGAATCGCGGCCAGCGAGCAGCCGTTGCCCAGGTGGCAAGTGATAAGTCTCAGGGAATTCAGATTCTTGCCCAGCATTTGCGCCGCCCGCTCGGCACAATATTGATGATTGATGCCGTGAAATCCGTAGCGCCGAATTCCCTGCTCGAACCATTCATACGGCCCGGGATAAGTGGCCGCCGCCAGCGGCATCCGATGATGAAATCCAGTGTCGAAGACGGCAACTTGCGGAACTGGTCCCAGTACCTTCGCGACAATTTCCATGCCTTCGAGTTCGGCGCGATTGTGCAGCGGCGCAAAGGCAGAAACCTTTTCGATCTCGGACTTGACCTCAGGCGTAACCATCGTCGGCTCGAAATAACGCGGGCCTCCGTGAACCACACGATGCCCCACTACTTCGATTGCTGCAGGGCCGGAAATTGCCTTAGTCTTGCCGCCCCACAAAGTGTCGAGCAAGCGCCTGATGGCCTCCCCGCGGGAAGTCACCGCAGCGACATCCTTTACAGTATCGCCTCGCGAATTCTTAATGGAATAGTGAACCCGTCCCTCCACCCACTCGACCTTCCCCTCCCACACACACGCCGGCGGGTTCTCGGGCAGCGCATCGCCAATTTCGTAAACACAACTCTTCTGGCTGCTGGAACCGGAATTGAGTACAAGCACTCTCATTAGTAAGGCCAGGTCCAGTCCCGGATTTCCGGCATATCGTCGCCGCGTTCGCGAATGTATTGTTTGTGTTCGACGAGTCTGTTGCGCAGCATCTGCTTGAAGTGGCCTCCGACTTTCTGCAGCCGCGGAACCCTGTCCACCACATCTCCGGCGAGATGGAAGCGATCGAGGTCGTTCATCACCGTCATGTCGAACGGCGTGGTAGTTGTCCCCTCTTCCTTGTAACCGCGCACGTGCATGTTGTCATGATTGTTCCGCCGGTAAGTGAGACGGTGAATCAGCCAGGGATAGCCGTGATAGGCGAAGATGATCGGCTTATCGACCGTAAACATCGAATCGAAATCCACATCGGAAAGGCCATGTGGATGCTCGCTCGACGGTTGAATGGTCATCAGATCGACGACATTCACCACCCGAATCCTGATGTCGGGAAAATGCTGCCGCAGAAGGTCAACCGCCGCCAGCGTCTCCAGCGTAGGAACGTCTCCCGCGCACGCCATTACCACATCGGGCTCGACACCTTGGTCGGTGCTGGCCCAATCCCAAAGGCCGATGCCAGCAGTGCAATGTTCGATCGCCGCCTCCATGCTGAGGTACTGTAACGCCGGCTGCTTGCCGGCGACGATCACATTAACGTAATGACGGCTGCGCAAACAATGGTCGCCCACAGACAGCAGGCAGTTGGCGTCGGGTGGAAGATAGACGCGAACAATATCAGCCTTCTTATTGATCACGTGATCGATGAACCCCGGATCCTGATGCGTGAATCCGTTGTGATCCTGCCGCCACACGTGCGAAGTCAGCAAATAGTTGAGCGACGCGATCGGGCGCCGCCACGGGATCTCGCGCGTAACCTTCAACCATTTGGCATGCTGATTAAACATTGAATCGACAATGTGGATGAAGGCCTCGTAGCAGGAGAAAAAGCCGTGGCGCCCGGTGAGTAGGTAACCTTCCAGCCAGCCCTGGCACATATGCTCGCTGAGCATCTCGAGCACGCGCCCGCCCCGCGACAGATGTTCGTCGACCGGAAGGATCGTCTCCATCCACTCTTTATCCGTGACCTCATAGAGAGCCTCCAGCCGGTTCGACGCAGTCTCGTCCGGTCCGAACACGCGAAAGTTTTTCGCATCGGCGTTCAGCTTCATCACGTCGCGCAAGAATCCTCCCAGCACGCGCGTGGCCTCCGCATTCTCGGTCCCCGGCCTCGAGACTTTTACGGCATACTCGCGAAAGTCGGGCATGATCAGATCGCGCAACAGCAATCCGCCATTTGCATGCGGATTCGCCCCCATCCGGCGATCGCCCTTAGGAGCCAGCTCCGCGAGCTCCGGAATCAACTTGCCGTTCTTATCAAACAATTCCTCGGGCCGATAACTCCGCATCCAATCTTCGAGAATCTTCAAGTGCTCGGGCTTCGACTGCAGATCGGCCACCGGCACCTGATGCGCTCGCCACGTGCCCTCAATCTGTTTTCCATCGACCACCTTCGGTCCCGTCCATCCCTTCGGGCTGCGCATCACGATCATCGGCCACGCCGGCACGGCGGATTCTCTTCCGCCCACAGCCTTGTCGCTTCGAGTTCGATCCCCACGTGCCGCGTCTTGAATCGATCGAATTTCTTTCACAATGCCATCCAGCGTTCCGGCCATGAGCTGATGCATCGCTTCCGGCTCGTGTCCCTCCACAAAATATGGCTTCCAGCCGTAGCCGGTGAATAGCTGCGTCAGTTCCTGATCATTCATCCGCGCCAGCACGGTTGGATTCGCGATCTTGTAGCCATTGAGATGAAGAATCGGCAAGACCGCGCCGTCGCGAACCGGATCAAGAAATTTATTCCCATGCCAGCTCGTGGCCAGCGGCCCGGTCTCCGCCTCGCCATCTCCCACTACGCAACAGGCGATGAGGTCGGGATTGTCAAACACCGCACCGCAGGCGTGCATGATCGAATACCCGAGCTCGCCACCTTCGTGAATAGAGCCCGGAGTCTCGGGAGCCGCGTGGCTCGGAATTCCTCCCGGAAACGAAAACTGTTTGAACAGTTTTTGCAAACCCTCTTCATCTTGCGTGATGCTCGTATATAACTCGCTATAAGTGCCCTCTAAGTACGTGTTCGCAACCATCCCCGGCCCGCCGTGGCCTGGCCCCGCGAGATAGATAACATTCAGATCGTAGTTCTTGATCAGTCGATTAAAATGCGCATAGATAAAATTCAGCCCCGGCGTGGTGCCGAAATGCCCCAGCAGCCGCGGCTTGACGTCTTCGATCTTCAGCGGTTCGCGCAGAAGCGGATTAGCGAAGAGATAGATCTGACCCACGGAAAGATAATTAGCCGCTCGCCAATAGGCGTCGAGCTTACGCAATTCTTCCGCGCTTAGTGGTTTAGCCGTAGTGGGTGCGTTAGCGGTGCGAGACTGGGAGGGATTCAACGTGGCTGGAGGAGTCATTCGATTACACCTTTCTCACTGCTACCCTCCATTTTAGTTTCTTGCCGTCAGCTGCGCCAACGCCCGCGAGATCACCTTTCTCTTGCAGCATATCTCTCAGCAACGATTATCTTTCGGCGGCGTGTTCGTAATCACCCAATGATGTATACAGAATCACTGACTTTCGTCGGTGAAAGTCTAGTCTGGCATCGCTTGATGATCTTGACCTGTGAGCAATCCGCTTCCGGGCGGATCAGCTCGCAGGCCGCACTCATCTTCACCAAGCCAAGGAGAATCCATCATGTTTGCACGCCTTGTCGAATTTACTCCGAAGCTGGCAAAGCAAGACGAACTTCTAAAGGTTCTGCGCAAGGACGTAACGCCCATCCTGAAAAGCCAGGCCGGCTTCCTCGAATTTCTGCCCTTCGTACCCGACGTCGCCGCGGAAAAGTGGGTCGCCATCACCCTCTGGGCCGAGAAGCGGGATGCCGAACGCTATGAGATTGAGGTGTATCCCAAAGTCGCAGGCATCCTCAATCCCTATCTGAGCACCCCGGTCAACTTCAGGCACTACAATGTCGAAACCTCGCTCTGCCAGCACTTCGTGGAGGCCCTGACGGCCTGACCCATAGGCCCGACGGACATGGCCGGGGCAGCTTGGCTGCTCCGGCTTCGAGCACGCGCATGCCCCGTTTGTGATCTACAACACACAGGGCTGTACCAGCTATCATGGCCGCAAACGCGGCGGACGATGACACTGTATTCTAGGTGCATGCGCAGAACCGGAGGCCATTATTATGATGATGCTATACCGGCTGGTTCGCCTGATTGAGACTCATTCCGAAGCACTCGCCGGTTGCCTTCTCGATCGCGTCCGCAATTCCGAATTAACCGCAAGCTACCAGAAAAACGTTCCGCCTGAAGAATTAAAAAACCGCGTACGCGAGGTCTACCGACATCTCGGCGAATGGCTCATCGGCAAGGATGAAATGCACTTGGAGCAGCGCTACCTTAACATTGGCGCCCAGCGCGCCGCCCAGCACGTGCCCGTCAGCGAGTTGATCTGGGTCATCGTTTTAACCAAGGAGAATCTGTGGGAGTTCATCAAAAAAGAATCGGTAATGGAGCGCCCGGTCGAAGTATTTGGGGAACTCGAGATGCTCCAGCTGCTGGAACAATTTTTTGACCGCGCAATTTATTACGCCACGGTCGGCTACGAACTGGCCACCGCGGAACAAGCGGTCGGGGAAAATGTTTCAGCACGGAAAGCGTAAGGGTCGGCCACGGATGCTATGAATTCTGCGAAAAAACAAAATGGCTGCACCGGCCACCCGCAGCGGCGGTGATGCCATCACTCTAACATCGGCTACAATAGAGTTACATAACGGAAACACAACATTGCACCTGGGACTTATATGATCAATCGAAATGAGAAGCGACAAACCATCTGCGAAAGGCTTCAACAACTAGGTTACGAAAGAGAAAAAGATATAAGGCTCTATGGAGAAGAATTCCACTTAGTTTCCAATCCCGTTCCTGACGGCGATGGATTTGCCGTTGAAGGTATTTCCCGAAGGTCCGTCAGCGTCAGACGAGTGCGCATTCCGCTCTCGCTCGTACATACGGTGAAGAAGGAAGTCGCTCTCGGCAACTAGCGCGTTATCGCTGTCCGATCGATCACTTCGCGAGCCCTCCGCGGAATGTCACGGAGTGTGTTCCCCCGGCTCGCCTATCATCTCTTCGTCCACTTCGCCCTTGTGAGATATGTCACCGTCCATTGTGTTCGCGGTCACTTCATATTTCGGGATTGAGTCGTAATGTTTCGCTAGGCACGTGTTTCCATTTTGCAATTTTCAGTTCGACTTTCGCCGGAAAATTGCAAAATGCGGAGGCGGCTATGGCATCGCTGTGCGCAGACCCTTACTGCTCCGGTAATGGATGTCGCAGTTCCACCCAGCCAAGCGCTGTCCAGTGCGCCTATGCGTGACCCGGAAGGAAGGCACTTATGTCCGCCACCGCACAGGTACGCGAACGCAAGCATCGCATTGATTTCAAACAGATCCTAATCGCAACCGACTTCTCGGAAGCATCACAGCGAGCCCTCGACTACGCCATCGCCCTCGCGCACCGCTATGGTTCCGCGCTCTCGATAGTCCACGCGATTCCGTCAGACCCGCATGAGCCCGCGCCCATCTATCTCTTGCCTCGCGAATTGGACCGCGTGCGCCTGGCAGCGGAACGACAAATAAAGCAGATCGATGCCGACGCACGACTCAGTGATCTTAACCACCGCGTGCTGGTGGAGCGTGGGCCCGTTTGGGATGTTCTGGCAGCAGAGATTCAACGCGAGAACATCGATCTATTGGTGCTCGGTACACGCGGTCGCGGCGGGCTGAAGAAGTTAGCGCTCGGCTCGATCGCGGAATCAGTCTTGCACCAGGCTCCCTGTCCGGTGCTCACCATCGGCCCAAATGTTCCGGCCGCCGACTCGAAGACGACCGAGTTCAAACACATTCTTTTTGCTACCGATTTCACCCCGCTTTCCACCAAAGCTTTCCCCTACGCCCTGTCGCTGGCAGAGGACTACCAAGCACAGTTCGTCCTCCTCCACATGGTGCCGCCGATGCCGATCGCCGATCTTGGCCCGACGAGCTACTGCCCCGGGCCTTTCGCTGCTGAGTCACTCCTCAAGTGGCAAGACGCGACGCGACGGGACAGCGCCAAAGCATTGCGGACGCTGCTTCCAGCCGATGCTAATTTGGCGGCGACGCCGGAATACCTCGTCGGGCTGGATTTCGTACCTGAAGGAGTGCTCGAAGTCGCGCAGGCGCACAAAGCCGAGTTGATCGTCATGGGCGCGATGCGAGCGCGCTCCCCGCGGATCGCCGCGCACATACCCTGGAATCTCACCCATGAGGTGATCGCTCACGCTTCGTGCCCGGTCCTGACGGTCTGTAACTAAGAGATCGACTCGAAGAGGCTAGACGATGCCAAACAAAACTAGCAACATGCTCGACATCCTGCGCTCCGAGCTCGAGTTACTGCAATCCGGCTATTACACCAGTCCGCCCCATGCGCCCTGGCGCGCTTCTTACATTTTTGAGGATTCTCCGAGTTGCCTGAACTTCAAGAACTCGACCCGCCCTCATCCCTGCACCGAATGTCCGTTGATCCGGTTGGTCCCAGCCGAACTTCGCGAACAGGAATTTCCTTGCCGATATATTCCGCTGAACGACAAAAAAGAGACCGTTGAATCTCTTTATCGCACCGGGACCCACCAGGAGATGGAAGAGGCTCTTCGCGATTGGCTGAACCGTGTGATCGCGCAGCTCGAAGCAGAAAACACCCAGGAGAGTAACTGATTGGCTTTTTCAATTAGGCTTTTGTCGGGAGAGCAAGCCGCCGATTTGCTGCCAGTAGAGAGCGTCAAACAGATCGACATTTATAAATCGTCGATTTTCCCCTGTCATCCTCTGTGACCCCTGTAGTGAAGTCCTTGACTTCTTCCTCGGACGCCAGAATTTACCATCGTCGGCGCGCTACACTACGAGGTAACCATCTTTTCGAGCGCGCTGCGATCGCGGATAATCAAGGTCGCGCCCTTAAGCTGCAGCAGTTGTTTTTTCTTGAACTGCGAGAACAACCGGCTGACCGTCTCGCGCGTGGTGCCGATAATTTCTGCGATCTCCTCGTGCGTGAGCGTGAGCTTCACCTGCACCGGACCTCCATTGCTCGCCGCCGCCGACCACTCCAGCAGCAATTTTGCGAAGCGCTCTGACGGCGAGTTCGTCAGCCCTAAGGTGCGGATCCCTTCATACGCCGTGTAGTAATTGCGGCTCAACTGTTCGGCCACCCGCACCGCTACCTGCCCATATTCACGCATGAATTGCAGCAGCGCGTCGCGGGTAATGAAATTCGCCTGGCCCGGTTCGATCATCTCGGCCGTCACTTCGTAAGGCCGATTTGAAATTGTAGCGCTGAGTCCAAGAACATCTCCTGCCTCAGAGATTTTAGTGATGACCGTCTTGCCCTCCGACGATGACGTCGAAAGTTTCGCCTTCCCTGTGCATAGCACAAACACGCCCCGCGGCTGCTGCCCCTCTATAAACAACATGGCGGATTCCGGGTAGGTCGCGGACGATCGGATCTCATTCAACTTTTGCACCGCTGCCGGCGGCAAATTACAAAATAGATGCTCCTCCCGCATCGGGCAGGTCATGCAATTGTCGATGATATTTAGACCATAAGGCGCGCGCATCTTGGCACCGCTATCCGCGCAAATTGTATCACCTGCTCGCTCCGTGATCAGAATCACCCAAAAAGGTGACCCGGCGCATCGTTTCCGCCCCGCATCACGCGACACAATATAGGCGCACGGGAGTGTGGAAGCTGTGCAGTTGCATGGAGGCCGCCATGAGCACCGCCACCGAAATTAAAGGGCCGCTGGTTAAAGAACTAAGTAAAGAACTAGGTAAAGAAAAAGAAAGCGAGCTTCGGATCAACGCAGCAGTTCTACCGTCCGAGCCGCGGCCAGTGCCGCGGGCGGCAAAACCGGCACAGATTGAACTGTTCCGTGACGTGTTACTTGAAAGCAGCGTCTTCGAACGTCGTCGCAGCCGACTGGCAGCGACGCTATCGTTCGTCATCCAATGCCTCTTGGTGGGCATACTTCTCATCATCCCACTAATGTTTACCGACGCATTACCGCGCGAGCAACTGCTGACATTTCTGGAGGCGCCACCCCCTCCTCCACCACCACCCCCCGCCGCGTCCGCAGCCGCTGCCAGGGTCGTACGCCATATCGAAAGCGATCTCCTGAACGGCCGTTTGCGCGCGCCCAGCAGAATTCCGCAAGCCGTACAGATGATTCGCGAAGATGAGGCACCCCCCGATCTATCGGGCGGCGGAGTCCCGGGCGGCGTTCCCGGTGGAATCCCCGGAGGACAGATTGGTGGAGTCCTCGGCGGCATTCTCAGTTCAACTCCGAAGGTCGTGGCCGTGCCGAAACTCGTCACGCCGATGCCTCCGAAACGCATCCGCGTTTCTCAAGGCGTAACCGAAGGCCGTCTCATTCTGAAGGTTGAACCCAAATACCCAGTCATTGCTCTGGCCGCCCGCGTTCAAGGTCAGGTTGTACTCAGCGCAGTCATCTCCAAAACAGGCGAGATTCAAAACCTCGTATTAATCAGCGGACATCCCATGTTGGTGCCGGCTGCCATCGCCGCCGTCAAGCAGTGGCGCTACCGTCCCTACTTGTTGAACGGAGAGCCTGTAGAAGTGGAAACCACCGTCAACGTAAATTTCGAAATTAACTGAGGCCGTGATGGTCTCGCGACTCCGCGCATTGCGGAAGCAATGAAAGAAAGCGGCAACATCATGGAAATGGAAGATGTACATCGGTTTCGAGTCACAGCGTGGCGTGCATCGGGCCGCACCGGCATCGCCCAGGCCAGTTCCGCGCCGAATGTTATCCATTTCTCCGACCCGCCCGCTTTTGGCGGCGTCGATGGCCGCTGGTCGCCGCAAGACCTCTTGCTCTGCGCCATCGCCAGTTGCTACACCACGACATTCGAGGCCCTCGCGGAAAAATCGAAGCTCGCCTACACCGATCTGCAAGTGGAAGCGGAAGGCGAAGTCGCCCAGACTGACGCTGGCTACAGTTTGCGGGAAATCGTCATGCGCGCGACTTTGATCCTTCCGCGTGAAGCTGAACGGGCGACTGCGCTTTTGCAGAAGGCTCACGCGCTATGCCTGGTGTCGCGCGCGCTCTCGGTTGCGCCCCGATTTGAAGCGCATGTACACATCGGTGAACTCTCCTTAACAGTTGCTCACCCCATTTCCGTTTCTGGCAAGGAGGTTTTGTAGATAAAGCACGCAAGCCTGATCATCGTCGCTCTCGTAGTATCCGCGACGATATGGCCATCACGGCGAAGATGACACCTCCCAGGACGCGCTCATCTTAGCCAGCAGGAACAGTGCAGTTGGAGGCTAATATGCAGACGGTAGAATCGACCCAGCGGATCGCCCTCAAGAACATTCTTTTTGCCACTGACTTCTCTCCATGCTCGAGCGCGGCGCTGCCTTACGCCTTTGCGCTCGCGCGCAAGTATGAGGCTACGTTGCATGCGGCGTATGTCATGCCTAATGACGCCGATCTGTTATTTATGACGCCGGAAAACTGGCCGACCGCTATGGTCGAAGAAGACCGGCGCATAAAGCTTGGTATCGAAGACCTGGAACAAAAGCTTCAAGGACTTTCCCATAAGCTGCTGACGCCAAAAGGCAAGGTCGTCGATGCTCTCATCCAAATCATTGAAGAACGCGACATCGATTTGCTCGTGCTCGGCACTCACGGCCGCTCCGGATTCGAAAGATTATTTCTCGGCTCGGTCGCGGAAGAAATTTTTCGCCGTGCTCCCTGTCCCGTCCTGAGCGTGGGCCCGCACGCGTCCGCCAAACTGAATGACGGAAGTGAATTCAAGAATATTCTGTTCGCAACCGATTTCAGCGAAGAATCCCTGGCGGCCCTGCCCTATGCCATTTCTCTGGCCGAGGAAGACCAGGCGCAACTATCACTACTCCACGTCGTCGAAGAACCCGCCGCAGGCATAGTGGATCTCGACGCTTTCAAGTCTTCCCTGCTGTTCCGTCTCGATGAACTGGTGCCACCCGAAGCCGAATTATGGTGTCATCCCGAATCTCTGCTCGAGTTCGGCCATCAGTTTTCGCGGCCGGCGGAGCGGATTGTCGAGACTGCAGCCAATCACCAGGCAGATCTCATTGTTCTCGGAGTGCGCCCCGTACTTGGCAAGTTCGGACTGGCCACACACATGGCCAGCACTACCGCCGAGATTTTGACTTGGGCCGCTTGCCCCGTACTTACCGTGCGTGGCGGTGGTTCCAAGTGAGCCCAAAAGTGAGCCGGTGTTTGTAATACTGGCCACAAGAATGGATCGTAACGTGAGGGGCGGGCATCTCGCCCGTCCCGTCCGCCTATGTCACTTCCAGCCGCTCCTCGACGTAGCCGACTCGCCGTGGCAAGATTAAGAACAGAGGAGCTTCCATGAGTTCAACCGAAGCTGATCTCGCCGGACAATCGCCGCAAAAAGAAGAAGACGAAGAATCCCAAACCCATCGCTCCAGCCTTGACGCCATGTTCGCTCCCGCGTCGGTCGCCCTCATCGGCGCAACCAGTAATCCCGGCACCGTCGGCCGAACCATTCTTGAAAATTTGTTGAGCGGCGAATTTCAAGGCAAGGTCTATGCCGTCAACCCAAAGCGCCCCGAAGTCCTCGGCCTCAAAGCCTACGCCAGCATTCGCGACATCGCAGGCCCTGTCGATCTTGCTGTAATTGCCACGCCGGCGGCAACCGTCCCCGAAATCATCAGAGAATGCGTCGATGCCCGCGCGAAATCCGCGGTTGTGATCTCTGCCGGCTTTCGCGAAAGTGGCGCCACCGGCACGGCACTCGAAAAACAGATCCAGGACCAGTTGCGCCGCGACCAGTCGACCATGCGCTTGATCGGTCCCAACTGTCTCGGCATCATGAATCCGACCATCGGACTCAACGCCACCTTCGCCAAGAACCCGCCCAAGACAGGGAACGTCGCCTTCCTCAGTCAAAGCGGAGCGCTCTTAACCGCAATCCTCGATTGGAGTATCCGCGAAGAAGTCGGCTTCAGCGCCATCGTATCGACCGGTTCGATGCTCGATGTCGGCTGGGGCGATCTGATCTACCACTTCGGCGATGACCCGCGTACCAAAAGCATTCTCCTCTACATGGAATCCGTGGGCGATGCGCGCTCGTTCGTATCCGCGGCCCGCGAAGTCGCGTTAGCCAAGCCGATCATCGTGATCAAAGCGGGTAGGTCGAATGAGGCTTCCCGCGCGGCCGCGTCGCACACCGGCGCGCTCACCGGCAACGATGAAGTGCTCGAAGCAGCCTTCCGCCGCTCTGGAGTTCTGCGCGTGCACAGCATCGCCGATCTTTTCTATATGGCGGAGGTCCTCGGCAGGCAGCCGCGCCCCAAAGGTCCGCGTCTGACCATCGTCACCAATGCCGGCGGACCCGCTGTCCTGGCCACTGATTCGCTGGTAGCGAGCGGCGGAGAACTGGCCGAGCTTTCCCCGGAAAGCCTGCAGCGCCTCAACGAATTTCTTCCCGCTCACTGGAGTCACAACAACCCCATCGACGTCCTCGGGGATGCCGATGCGGAGCGCTACGGTCGCACCCTCGAGATTGCAGCGCGCGATCCGAACAGCGATGGTCTCCTGGTTATTCTCGCTCCCCAGGGCATGACCGATCCGGCGCAAGTCGCAGAGCGCCTGAAGCCTCATGCTCACGACTCCGGCAAACCCGTACTGGCAACCTGGATGGGCGGGAAAAGCGTCGCTGGCGGCAAGGACATTCTCAATGCCGCAGGAATTCCGACCTTCCGCTATCCCGACACGGCGGCCCGCGCATTCACTTACATGTGGCGCTACACCTACAATCTGCGCGGACTCTACGAAACTCCCGCCCTGCCTGACGAATTCGAGCTGGCGAATGCGTCCCGCGATCATGCCGAACAAATCATTCAAAACGCGCGTTCGCGCCGCCGCGTTCTGCTCAATGAATTGGAATCGAAGCAAATCCTGACGCTCTACGGCATCCCCACTGTAGAAACGCAAGCGGCCTCCAGCGAAGACGAAGCGGTCAGGATCGCGTCGGAGATTGGCTTCCCAGCCGTGTTGAAAGTCCTCTCCGAAACCATCACCCATAAAACCGACGTCGGCGGAGTCAAACTCAACCTGCCGGATGAAGCCGCAGTTCGCGCCGCCTATCGCGCCATCCAGGCTTCTGTGGCAGAGAAGGCGAGCGCTGAGCAATTCGCCGGCGTAACCGTTCAGCCCATGGTGACGCTCGACGGCTACGAGCTGATCATCGGCAGCATTTCCGATCCGCAATTCGGCCCTGTCATTTTGTTCGGCTCCGGTGGGCAACTGGTCGAGGTCTATGGCGACCGCGCACTGGCGCTTCCACCACTGAACACCACACTCGCGCAAAGAATGATGGAGCAGACCCGCGTCTACACGGCGCTCCGCGGCGTTCGCGGTCGCAAGCCGGTCAACACCGCCGCCATAGAAAATCTGCTCGTCCGCTTCAGTCAACTTGTCCTCGAACAACGCTGGATCGCGGAAATTGACATCAATCCTCTGCTCGCTTCTCCCGACCGCCTGCTCGCCCTCGATGCCAGAATCGTGTTGTATGGACCCGATGTAACTCCCGATCAATTACCCAGGCCCGCCATCCGTCCCTACCCGCTCCAATATGTTTCTTCGTGGACGATGAAAGATGGAAGCCCCATAACCATCCGCCCAATCCGTCCCGAAGACGAGCCGCTGATGGTCAAATTTCATGAGACGCTTTCCGATCGCAGCGTCTATCTACGCTACTTCTATTCCCTCAGCCTCAGCCGCCGCGTGGCCCATGAGCGTCTATTGCGCATCTGTTTCGGAGATTACGATCGCGAAATGGCGCTGGTCGCCGAGCTCACCGATCCCGAGAGCACCGCCCCTGATTCCGCCTCAGCCGAGCGCCGCATCATCGCCGTCGGCCGCATGAACAAATTGCACAATAAGAATGAAGCCGAAGTCGCCGTGCTGGTCGCCGATCTCTATCAGAACCAGGGCTTGGGAGACGAATTACTCCGGCGCGTCGTCGAGATCGCCCGCCATGAAAAGTTAAGCCGTTTATCCGCAGAAATGTTGCCCGACAACATCGGCATGCAGGTCCTCTTCAAGCGCCTGGGCTTTCGGATCACCGCCGGAGAAGATTTAACTTCGCTGATGGCCCTCCTCGATCTTTGAGGAAATAGATCTCGCGTGCCGGTCCGAGCCGCCGACTGTACTTCCCTGCCCGCCGCGCGAAAGAAGTAACATCCCTCAAGTTTGCCCCTGTTGTGATCTGGATCACACCCGTCTGTGAGGTGCGTCTCCGACAATCCCCGCCCGTTCCGACATACTTTCCCTGAGCTGTTCTCACGAATTTGGTCGCTCGTAGAACGTATCGAAGGGGATCTCATGAAGCGTAAGTTCAAGACCATGGACGGCAGCGAGGCAGTGGCCAACGTCGCCTACCGCCTCAATGAAGTCATCGCGATTTACCCCATCACGCCCTCGTCGAACATGGGCGAATGGGCCGACCAGTGGTCATCGGAAGGCGTGCCCAATGTCTGGGGCAGCGTCCCCCACGTCATCGAAATGCAAAGCGAAGGCGGCGCCGCAGGAGCGGTGCATGGCGCGCTCCAGACGGGCGCCCTGTCGACGACCTTCACCGCCTCGCAGGGTCTGCTGCTCATGATCCCCAACATGAATAAAATCGCAGGCGAACTCACGGCGACTGCATTTCATGTCAGCGCCCGAACCGTAGCAGCCCATGCGCTCTCCATCTTCGGTGACCACTCGGACGTAATGTTCTGCCGCACCACCGGCTTCGCCCTGCTCTCGTCGAACTCCGTTCAGGAAGCCATGGACATGGCCCTCATCGCCCACGCCGCCACTCTCGAAACCCGTATTCCCTTCTTGCATTTTTTTGACGGCTTCCGTACCTCGCACGAGGTCAACAAAATCGAGATGCTCACCGAAGACGACATGCGCGCGCTCATCAACATGGATCGCGTCATCGAGCATCGCCAGCGTGCGCTCTCTCCCGACCATCCTGTGTTGCGTGGAACCGCGCAGAATCCTGACGTCTACTTTCAAGCTCGCGAAGCCTGCAATCCCTACTACGACGCGTGCCCCGATAAAGTCCAGGCGGTCATGGATAAGTTCGCCCAGCTCGTCGGCCGTTCCTATCATCTCTTCGACTATGTGGGCGACCCCGAGGCCGAGCGTGTGATCGTGATGGTGGGCTCTGGCGCCGAAACTGCGCACGAGACCGTCGAATACTTGAATCGCCGCCCCGAAAAAGTTGGCCTGTTGAAAGTCAGGCTCTATCGCCCATTCTCGGTCAAGCAGTTCATCGCGGCGCTACCCCCAACCGTGCGCAAGATCGCCGTCCTCGATCGCACCAAAGAAGCTGGCGCCGCGAGAGAGCCACTCTTCCTCGATGTAGTCAACGGGATCCATGAAGGCATCAAGCTAGGCTACGGCACGTTAAAAGTCGCGCCGGAAATTATCGGTGGACGCTACGGCCTCTCCTCCAAAGAATTCACGCCCGCCATGGTCAAAGCCGTCTATGACAACCTGGCGCAGCCGAAACCGAAAGACCATTTCACCGTCGGCATTCACGATGACGTCGGCCACACCAGCCTCAACTACGATGCCGATTTTTCGATCGAGCCTGACAACGTAGTGCGCGCGATGTTCTACGGCCTCGGCGCCGATGGCACCGTGGGCGCCAATAAAAATTCGATCAAGATCATCGGCGAAAACACGGACAACTACGGCCAAGGCTACTTCGTCTACGATTCCAAAAAGTCCGGCGCGATGACCGTTTCGCATCTACGTTTCGGGCCGCAACCGATTCGTTCAAGCTACCTGATTTCGAAAGCCAACTTCGTAGCCTGCCATCAATGGATTTTCCTCGAGCGCTATGACATGCTCAGCACCCTCGTCGAAGGCGGCGTCTTCCTGCTCAACAGTCCTTTTAGTAAAGACGATGTCTGGGACAACCTTCCGCGCGAAGTGCAGACGCATTTAATTGCCAGGAAGGCCCGATTCTTCATCATCGACGCCTATCAAGTCGCCCGCGAAACCGGCATGGGCTCACGCATGAACACCATCCTTCAGACCTGCTTTTTCGCCATATCCAAAGTTTTGCCGCGCGAGCAAGCCATCGAAGCAATTCGCGAATCCATCCGCTACACTTATGGCAAGAAGGGTGACGATGTCGTCCAGCAAAATCTGCGCGCGGTCGACGAAACCCTTGCTCATCTTTTCGAAGTAACCGTCCCCGGGAAAGTCACGAGCCAAGTCGAAATGCCGGCCGCGTTCTCTCCGCAGGCGCCTTATTTTGAGCGCAACGTACTCGGCGTAATCTACTCCGGCCACGGCGATGAAATTCCCGTGAGCGCCATGCCCGTCGATGGAACTTTCCCGACTGGCACCGCTAAATGGGAAAAACGCAACATCGCGCTCGAAATCCCCGCATGGGATACAAAAGTTTGCATTCAATGCGGCAAGTGCGCGATGGTCTGCCCGCACGCTGTCATTCGCATCAAGGTTTACAATTCGAAAGAGTTGGAAGGCGCTCCCATAACCTTCAAGTCAACCGAAGTGCGCGACGAAGAATGGAAGGGCTTGAACTACACCATCCAGGTTGCGCCCGAAGACTGCACCGGATGCGGCATCTGCGTCGACATCTGCCCCGCGAAAAATAAAAGTGAAACTCGGCTGAAAGCCATCAACATGGTGCCGCAGCCGCCGCTGCGCGAACCCGAGCGCGACAACTGGGATTTCTTCCTCAAGATTCCCGAGCTCGATCGGCGCAAAATTAAAATTACCAACATCCGCCAGCAACAGATCCAAGAGCCGCTGTTTGAATTTTCCGGCGCTTGCTCCGGCTGCGGCGAGACGCCCTATCTCAAACTCGTCTCCCAGCTCTTCGGCGATCGCTCCGTAATCGCCAACGCCACCGGATGCTCGTCGATCTACGGCGGCAACCTGCCGACCACGCCTTGGGCCAAGAATGCCGACGGCCGCGGCCCCGCATGGTCGAATTCCCTCTTCGAAGATAATGCCGAATTCGGCCTCGGATTCCGGCTGTCGATCGACAAGCAGACCGAATTCGCACGTGAACTTCTGCAGCGTCTCGGCGGCTCGATCGGCGAGCAACTCGTTGCCGCTCTGCTGACGAGTCCGCAAAAAGACGAAGCAGACATTTTCGAGCAGCGCCAGCGCGTCGACCTGCTAAAAGAAAAGCTGCGAAGTTTGAACTCTCCCGAAGCGAAGCAATTGTTGGCCGTGGCCGACATGCTGGTGAAGAAGAGTGTCTGGATCATCGGCGGCGACGGCTGGGCCTACGACATCGGTTACGGCGGCCTCGATCACGTGCTGGCCAGTGGACGCAACGTAAACGTCCTGGTGCTCGATACCGAGGTCTACTCCAACACCGGCGGCCAGGCCTCGAAATCAACGCCCCGCGCAGCCGTAGCCAAGTTCGCAGCCGGCGGCAAACCCGCGCCTAAAAAAGACCTCGGCCTCATGGCCATGAGCTACGGCAACGTTTACGTGGCCAGCGTCGCCATGGGCGCCAAGGACGAGCACACCCTCAAAGCGTTCCTCGAAGCGGAAGCCTATGACGGCCCCAGCATCATCATTGCCTACTCGCATTGCATCGCACACGGCATCGACATGACCACTGCCATGTCTGACCAGAAAGTCGCGGTCGACTCCGGTCAGTGGCTGCTCTATCGCTACCATCCGCAGCGCACGCTAGCCGGCGAGAATCCGCTGCTGCTCGATTCGCGCACTCCCAATCGCAAAGTCAAAGACTATTTCCAGCAGCAGACGCGCTTCAAGATGCTGCAAAAGAGCAACCCCGAACACGCGAAACTCCTCTGGGACGAAGCGCAGCAAGATGTTGACACCCGCTATCGCTTCTACGAGTATCTGGCACAGCGCAAAACAGAGCACGCCGCAGTTGCGGCAGAGAAGCGGCCAGATCCGGCTGCAGTGGTCGAAACAGGAATAGCCGCGAACACGAAATCATAAGAAAGATTGATTCGTCCGAAGAGGAAACGTCATGGACCTAAGCACTCAATATCTCGGCATGCAGTTACGCACGCCGCTGGTCGCCTCGGCATCCCCGCTCTCTCACGAAATCGCCGGAATTCGCGCCCTCGAAGACGCCGGCGCCTCGGCCGTCGTGCTCTTCTCTCTCTTCGAAGAGCAGCTCCACAAGGAGGCGCTCGAGCTCGAACTCCATCTCAACGCCGGCACCGAGAGCTTTGCCGAATCCCTCACCTACTTTCCCCACTCCAGCGAATTCCACACCGGGCCCGAGGAGTATCTCAATCACATCCGCAAAGCCAAAGCCGCCGTCGATATTCCGATCATCGCCAGCCTTAACGGCGCGACCCTGGGCGGCTGGACAAAATACGCCAGGCAGGTCGAGCAGGCTGGAGCCGACGCCATCGAGTGCAACCTCTATTCCATTCCCACCAATACAGAAATACTTGGTTCCGAGATCGAGGCAAGCTACGCCAACATTCTCCGCGAAGTAAAAACTTCGGTTCAGATTCCGGTCGCCGCCAAGCTGAGTCCGTTTTTCAGCAATTTTGCCAACATGGCAAAACGGTTCGACCATTTAGGCGCAAACGGCCTCGTGCTCTTCAACCGCTTTTATCAACCAGACATCGACCTCGAAGAGCTGGAAATCAAACCGAACGTGCTGCTCAGCAGCCCCCAAGACTTGCGTCTACCGCTCACGTGGATCGGAATTCTGTACGGGCGCATACGCGCCAGCCTGGCCGCGACCAGCGGCGTGCACAGCGCTGAAGACGCACTCAAGTTGCTCATGGTCGGCGCCGACGTCACCATGCTCTGCTCCGTTCTATTGCGGCATGGCATCGGGCATCTTCGTCACATCGAGCAAGGAATCGCGGAATGGATGGAAGAACACGAATACGAATCCGTACACCAGATGCAAGGCAGCATGAGCCAGCTTCGTTGCTCCGATCCCGGAGCCTTCGAGCGCTCGCAATACATGCGCGCCGTCAAAGGCCTGCAGCATGTAGAGGCGGCCGCCCGCGAGCCAAGAAAAGCCTTGAGCCGCGACTAATGTGTGTGGCGCGGGCGCCCCCGCCCGCGGTCGTTGATTTTTGCCGCATCTACATGGCGAAAATGCTGCGCCGAAAACTTTGACGATTCCTCAGCGCCTATAATTGAGCGTTCCGCATCCAAGAAAGAACGCATGCCTGGAATTAAAGCGGACATCGCGAAGGACTCTGAATGTCGACTGCCTAGACGGCTCGTTACGCGGCGCGCACCAAGGGAATCACCAGTTCGCAAATCCGCGAACTATTAAAATTTACGCAAAAGCCCGGAATGATTTCCTTCGGCGGCGGCCTTCCCGCCCCCGACCTCTTCCCTGTCCAGCGCTTTGAAGAAGCTTGCCACAAAGTGCTGCACGAGCAATCAGCCACGGCCCTGCAATACGGCGAAACCGAAGGTTACAGGCCGCTGCGCGAACTCATAGCGAATGGCATGGCCCGTGACGGCGTCCCGGCGAAAGTCGATAACGTCCTCATCACCTCCGGCTCGCAGCAGGCCCTCGACCTGATCGGCAAGCTCTTCATCAACGCCGGAGATCGCGTGCTCGTCGAAGCGCCCACTTATCTCGGAGCGCTGCAGGCTTTCAACGTCTATGGCGCAAAATATCTGACCGTCCCGAGCGACGACAACGGCCTGCGCACCGACTTACTCGAAGAGCCTCTTCGTTCCAATCCCAAGTTCATCTATGTGCTGCCGAACTTTCAGAATCCCGCCGGAACCACCTTGTCGGAGGAGCGCCGCCACGAACTCATCCTGCAAGCCGACCGCTATGGCGTTCCAATTCTCGAAGACGACCCGTATGGCCAACTTCGCTACGAAGGCAAACACCTTCCGCCGCTCATCGCTCTCGACCGAAAAAGCTTTTCCCACGACGAAGGTGACTCCCTGGGCAATGTAATTTACCTGAGCACATTCTCCAAGACGCTCGCCCCCGGCCTACGTGTGGGATGGATCGTCGCTCCGCCTGAGATCATCAGCAAGTTAACGCAACTGAAGCAGGGCGCCGACCTGCACACCTCAACCTTCAATCAGTTCGTGGCTTATGAAGTCGCGCGCGACGGATTCCTGGAGCAACACGTCCAGTTGATTCGCCGCGTTTATCGCGAACGCCGCGACGTTATGCTGCAAGCTCTAAAAGAATTCTTCCCGCCCGAAGTAACCTGGACGCATCCCCAGGGCGGATTATTTCTTTGGGTGACACTCCCCCAAGGATCAGACATGCAGGCAATCTTTAAATCGGCGCTCGATCAGAATGTGGCCTTCGTTCCCGGCCATTCCTTCTTTGCCCAATCCAGCCACGGAATCGACAACGACGGCATCAGCAATAATGGCCGCCCGGCCGACCGCCACATGCGTTTGAATTTCTCGAATGCGGCTCCCGAGCAGATTCGCGAAGGTATAGCGCGCCTTGCTGCCGCGGTCAAAAGCCACCTATCACCCGCGACTCTCCCATCAGCCCTGCCGATTGAGGTGCAGCAATTGCGTCATTAAGCGGATCATCGTTGCGGAATAACGTCGCGGATTCATTGTGGCGGATTATTGTCCATCCGCCGTGAGTGACGGTCATCCCTAAAGTCCTGCCGTGGTGTGCCGATACTCCAGATATACCGGACGGATGCCCAACCTTCCCGCAATCGAGCCGGAGAATCGCACGCTTGAAATCACAAGATCCAGCCCTGGCGCGTACCATCCACGAGATCGTTGACGCGCGTCATTCTCCACGCTTCGCACTGCAGATCGATATCACCGTTTATTCGCGCACGTCCGGAGCGCTGACCGGCCGCACTGTAGACATCAGCCAATCAGGCATCTCCGCCATGTTGACGATGACAGTCCCGGTCGGCGAGATTGTCGAGTTGGATTTCGTGCTTCCCTCAGGCCCTGTAAATATTTGTGCGACGGTTCGACAAAAAGTCGCGTTTCGCTACGGCTTCCAGTTCCTCGATCAGAGCATCGTTAACGACGATATATGGGCAATCTGCCACCAACTCGCCATGAGCAAGCCCAGGCCAGAATCCGACAAATAACTTTCCCCACCGAAATAGATGATCTATCGACCGGCGAATCCATCTCGCCGCTCATGCCGCCTGCTTAGTCACTATCGATTGCGTATAATGCTTGGATCGAGATTCCGAATCGATTACCCTCATCTCGTCCCAATCGTAGGCAAACTCCGTCCCGCAATCGAGGCACGCCACATACGTACCCGTAAGCGCAGACGCTCCACTCCTCATGCCGCGCACCTTCCTCGGAAAACTATAGCGCCGATGAGAACAACCAAACACAACATCAAACATTCTTGCCAACATGTGACTTAATCTCCGCTATAAATTGTCCGGCGTTAGGGCTTTCCCCACTGTGATATCCGTCACTTTTCATTGTGACGCCCAGCGCATCACCCATCCCGCCCACGAATCACCACTCAGCGTGACATCAATCACTGCTTCCATCCGCTCGAATGTAGAAACTTTCAACTAGCAACAATGCTGTTGCGTTCTACTACACAAAGTTCGTTGAAATTTCTAACGCTGGTTAGTTTTTGCAACACAAGCGCGATTGCGGCAAGATTCCATCTACTAGTTTTCACAATTCACAAGGAGAAAGAAACGACATCATGAAGACGACAAAGTTGGTAGCACTGGTAACGACCCTCGCAGTGGCCCTGTTCATCCTGATTCCCAGCCTGTCCTGGGCTGAAGACGGAGCCGCTCTCTACAAAGCAAAGTGTGCAGCCTGCCACGGCGCGGACGCGACCGGCAAGCCCGCAGCTAAAATTCCCAGCCTGATTGCTGAGGATGTGAAAGCAAAGTCCGATAGCGACTTTGCCGCAACCATTACCAGCACAGCGAAGCACCCCGCCGGCGTGAAGAGTCTATCGGCCGACGACGCGAAAGCAATCGTAACCTACATTCGCACGTTGCAGAAATAAGGGTTCGTATAGGCGATCAGCTATTCTTTGCGCGGGAACAGCGCATCGGGTCCGGATGCAGAAGCATTCGGACCCATTCCTTTTCATCAATGAAATATTTGACGGTTAACTCTGGCCCAGATCGGGCGCGTCGCCTTACTCCGGCGCGTACTGCAATTGCAGTTTTTCGTCGGCCCGGTTTGCGGTAGCAGTCAAAGCCGCCGTTCCATGCTCCAACCCTCTGTCGAAGGCCTTCAGGTTCAGTTCCCGGAAATTCGGAGGCACCGAGTCCGCCACTGCTTTGCGCACCGCATCCGGCTTCAACAGATGAGTAACGGCGGTGAAGAAACCCACCATCACCGAATTCAGCACCATGCGCTTTCCCAGTTCTTCGGCAATGCGCGTCGCCGGCACGCTGTAGACCTGGACATCTTTCTTGAGGTTTGAGATCTGCACCAGATCCTGCTCGACGATCAGGATCCCGCCCTCCTTCACCTCAGAGCCGAAACGCACATAAGCTTCCTGCGACATGATCACTAGAATGTCCGGCTTGGTCACATACGGATACAGGATCGGCGAACTGGAAACAACCAGCTGTGCGCTGCACGCTCCGCCCCGCGCCTCCGGACCAAAGTTTTGCGTCATGGTTGCAAACTCACCCTGAAAAATCGAGGCAGCCTTGCCCAGAATAATGGCCGAGAGAATCACTCCCTGGCCGCCGAAACCTGCGAGACGAATTTCCGTTAGCTGCATACCATCTCCGTTTGCTCGACAAATCTCTCGCCGAGCGATTCGTGAAATTGCGCCTTCATCATGGTTTGATAATCGGGGCGCTCGCGATCCACAAACTTCCCTACGATGATCTCGCCGGTCATGGTCATGCCAACTTCGCTGGTCGGTGCGCCATGCCGCACTCTGCTCTTTTCCTTGTAATACTTCATCGCGTCCAGCCCGTCGCCCATCTTGTTGCGCCGCTGATACAGCGTGGGGCAGGGCGAGATTACTTCAATAAACGAGAACCCTTTTTTCTGAAACGCCTCGCTGATGGCACGCGACAGTTGCCGCACGTGGAAGGTAGTCCATCGCGCCACATAAACCGCGCCCGCCGCTTCGACGAGTTGCGGCAAATTAAAAGACGCCTCAAACACGCCATAGGGATTCGTCGAAGTCGTCGAGTGATCCGGCGTAGTCGGCGCTGTCTGGCCGCCCGTCATCGCGTAGATCAGATTGTTCACGCAGATGACTTTCAAATCGATGTTGCGCCGCGCCGCGTGAATCAGATGATTGCCGCCAATCGCCGAAAGGTCGCCGTCGCCCGAATACACGACAACGTTCAGCTTTGGATTCGCCAGCTTCAACCCCGTGGCAAACGGAATAGCGCGCCCGTGCGTAGTGTGGAACGAATCAAGCTTAACGTAGCCCGCCACGCGCCCCGTGCAGCCAATACCCGAAACCAGAGCCAGCGAGCCTAAGTCGATGTTCGAGTCAATCAGCGCGCGCGCAAAAGAATTCACCGTCGTGCCGATGCCGCATCCCGGGCACCAGATATGAGGCACGCGATCGCTCCGCAAAAAGGGTTCGACCGGATTAAGGATATCGGTAACTAGATCGTCTGACATCGGCTCGCCTCCACAATTACTTTGAGGATCTCTTCCGGGTTGTGAACTCCGCCGCCCGCATGCGACACAGCAAAAGTTTTTGCCTGCCCGCCCGCCGCGCGCTCCACCTCTCGCACCATCTGGCCCAGGTTGAGTTCAGGTACGACAAATGCTTTGACCTTCGCTGCCAGGTCGCGGAATTTTTTCTCCGGGAACGGCCATGCCGTAATCAGTCGCAGCTTGCCGACGTGCAAGCCGCGCTCCCGAGCCGCTTCAATCGCCCGTTGCGCCACGCGCGAAGTGATACCGTAAGAAACCACCACTACGTCCGCGCCCTCTATCTGTTCTTCCTCGGTCATGGTGATGCGGTCGACAGCGTTAAGAATCTTGCTCTGCAAGCGCCGCACCAGCTTGTCCTGCACCGCCAGCGTCATGTTCGGATAGCCGCGCTCATCGTGCGTCAACCCCGTAACGTGGAAGTTGTAACCTTCGCCCGCATGCGCCATCTCCGGCACCTGATCGCCGTTCGTGGCATAAGGCAGATAATCCTCCACCGACTTGTGAGTATGTTTCCGCGGCACCACTTCAATCTGATCCGCCGGAGGAATCACAACCTTCTCGCTCATGTGTCCGACAACCTCGTCCATCATGAACATTACCGGCACGCGATATTCTTCAGCGAGGTTGAAAGCTTTAATCGTCAGGTCAAAACATTCCTGCGGAGAATTAGGGCACAGCGCAATTACCTCGTAATCGCCGTGCGATCCCCAGCGCGCCTGCATCATGTCGGCTTGCGCGGGAAGCGTGGGCAATCCGGTCGACGGCCCGCCGCGCTGTACATCGACAAACACGCAAGGCGTTTCCGTCATCGCCGCGTAGCCGATGTGTTCCATCATCAGCGAGAAGCCCGGGCCCGAAGTCACAGTAAAAGCCTTGGCTCCCGCCCACACCATGCCCTGCAACGTAATCGATGCCGCCAGCTCATCTTCCATCTGAATGAATGTGCCGCCGACCATAGGCACACGCGAGGCGAAGCGTTCAACAACTTCCGTCGAAGGAGTAATCGGATATCCGGCGGCGCATCTGCAACCCGCAGCCAGCGCCCCTTCGCAGCAGGCGTGATCGCCGTCCATAAAATGAATGCCAGTCAGCACCCCGCGCGGATCGGCGGTATGTCGAACAGCGATAGGACGGTCGGCAGTATGAGGATCAGCGGAATGATGTCCCGCTTTTGGCAGAACCGCCGCTTCAGAATCAGTTTTCATTTCTTCGCTCCCTTCGCCGCGTCCGCCTTCTTCACCGGCACGCCGGCTTCGTCGACCTTGCCGCCGGCAATGGCGAAGTCAGGGCAGTACATTCCGCACAAATCACATCCGCTGCATTTCTCCGGATGCACCACATGCGGCGGATGGTAGCCCTTCGAATTAAATGCGGATGACAGTGCAAGCACGTGCGAAGGACAAAACTCCACACAGAAGCCGCAGGCTTTACAGCGCTCAACGACGATCGAAACACGTCCTTTTGCCATGAAATCCCCACGCTCAAGGTGATGAATTCACCACCGGATTCTCAGCAATTATGCCGTCATCAACTACGTCACGATGTGATAGAAGTCACAGCCTTACGTGAGGACGCGCACGCTCTCAATAACTCTGTCGGCGCATCTCGCGTATTACTTGATGGTGACGCAAGGCACCATCGAAAGTGAGCTGGGTCACCGCAAACGGTCACCCTGCGAACCACAATGAAGAGTTTCGATGTCTCGATAGCCGCTCAAAAGGGGGATTCCATGTTTGAAGCCGAAGTTGAGATGGAACGCCGCTCATCGTTGTTGCCGCTGTTACTCATGACGTGTCTGGTAGCAGCCATCGTGGGCGTGGCAGCTTATGTGTGGCGCGAGGCGCGTGCGCAAACGCCGATCAGCGCGCAGCAAGCCAGCGAAATCGCGGCCGCCGCGCTGCAGGGGCCCGGCCCAGCCGTCATCCACTTCCGCACCGGCTTACTCAAACCGAGTAGCGACGAAAAAACCGGCGACCCGAATTATCGCCTTCTGGAAAAGGCGCGCATCCTCAAACTAACTAAGTCGGCACGAAGCAGCGTTCTGGTTTCGCTCACTCCTGAAGGCGATCGCCTCCTCGCCTCCGTCCCCGGCCTGAAGAAATCGAACGAAGCGGATGGCACCGTCTCCTACCAGGCTCCGCTGGCCGAGCGCCAATTTGTGGGCATCGCCGGCGTCAACATGGCCGGAGTCAACAGCGCGACCGTTGACTACAACTGGAAGTGGATTCCGAATCAATTAGGCGATATATTCGACGCCGGCGGTCCGCTCGTAAAGAGCTTCAATCTTTGGGAGCGTCAAACTCTCATCAACAAATACGAGGCTGACTTCTACAACGCGAGCCCAACCAGATCCACGCTCACCATGGCGCGCACCGATCGTGGATGGAAGATCGCACAATAGCGGCGCGAAAGCGCCAGACTCAGCCAGTCGAGTTTTAGCTTTGAAAGCGCTCGCCGTTCAAGGGCGCTGGTTGCTAAAGGAGAGATGCGAATGTTTACCAAGAAACTAGTCTTAGCCTTAATCATCACTGCTCTGGTCTTATTCACCGGCGCGATCCTCGCGCAGGCTCAAACTGGAAACGACCAGGCCGGAACCACCACCATCAAGCATGTCCCGATCACCTCCACCTCGCCCGTGTCCGGCAAGGACATGTTCACCGCCTACTGTGCCGTTTGCCACGGCGCGGACGGCAAAGGTGCCGGCCCCGCGGCCAGCGCCCTGAAAACGCCACCCACCGACCTTACTTCTCTCAGCAAGAACAACGGAGGAAAATTCCCTTCCCTGAAAGTTTCAGCCACCATTCGCGGCGAAGGCGGCTTCCCCGCGCACGGCTCGAAAGAGATGCCGGTCTGGGGAGCTTTATTCTGGAACCTGAGCGGCGGCCATGAGTCCGAAGTTCAGCAGCGCGTAGTGAACCTGACCAAATACATCGAGTCGTTGCAGGCGAAGTAGGTAGCCCGTTCATCATCTAAGTCCGGCCGCAAGGTCGGCTCAGGGCGCGAGTTCTGGCTCGCGCCCTATTTCTTGATGCACCCCCGCACCGTAGAATCCCGGATTCAACCGGCCCCCTCAGCATTACCACTCCCGTGTGAGCCATGTCACATTATCCTGTGTCTCGCAACACAGCTAACTGTTCCGTTCCGTCCGACACTGGCGGCAGAGGTCCGGCTAAGGGCTGGTGAAACTGCGCACGATGCAGTCCACCCAAGTATTTCTGGCCCAAGGTTGTACAGGAGGCTGCCTCATGCTCTCGCCCTATGGAATGGAGATTGTAGAAAGCTGCATAACCTGCAAGTTGCGGACCGATCGTATCTTCTGCGACCTGCCTGCGAGCGCCTTGCAGGCGTTTGAAAACATCAAATACGCCGCCGCTTATCCCGAGGGCGCCGTGCTCTTCGTCGAGGGCCAAATACCCCGCGGCATTTTCGTGCTCTGCAAAGGCAGTGTCAAGCTCTCCATCAACTCCCCGAGCGGCCGAACCGTAATCGTCAAGCTGGCCGAGCCCGGAGAAGTCTTGGGCCTGAGCGCCACCATCTCCGGCAAGCCTTACGAAGTCACGGCCGAGACCCTCGATCCCTGCCAGGTCAACTTCGTCAAGCGCGATGACTTCCTCCACTTTCTCAAGGATGACGTCGAAGCCTGCTTCAAAGTCGCCGAGCAGTTGAGCGAAAAATATCACAACGCTTGCAAAGAAGCGGGCGCTCTTGGCCTGTCCCACTCCGCCGCCGAGAAGCTGGCGAAGTTACTCCTGGAATGGAGCCTCAAGAATGGCGAAGCCGCCAAACCCGAGCCGCGCTTAAAACTCCGGCTCACCCATGAAGAAATAGCGCAGATGATCGGGACGTCACGCGAGACGGTAACACGCCTCTTCGCCGAATTGAAAAAGCGCCAGATCCTGCATGCCAAAGGCTCAACCATGGTGATTCGGAATACAGCCGCGTTGCGCGAAATCGCCAACCATAACAATTGATCGCGGAACGTCCGACGTACGATCAGGCCACCCAAGCTCGCAGCTGGCTTTTTCCGCTATCCGCTGAATCTGAAACTTGGGATTCCGCCAGAACACTCACATTCCACAAGACTTACGCGGCGTGACCAAGATCACAATTTGCGGTGATGACTGTCACCGCTGTACGCTTTCTTCTCCTTTATTGTTTGCCCGTGGGTGGGGTTAACTACAACCCTGGTTTAAAGGGGAAAGCAAAAATGCAATCATCCAACGGTACCGAACATTCGCATTCAGCCGGCAAAAATAAGCCACGCTTGATCTTTTGGGAACTAACCAAAGGCTGCAATCTCCGCTGCATCCACTGCCGCGCCACCGCCACCGAACTCAGCTCCCCTACCGACCTCTCGACTCAGGCCGCGCGTGACATCATCGACCAGATTACCGAGGTCTCTACTCCCATCCTCGTGCTGAGCGGCGGCGAACCGCTTTTCCGCTCCGACATTTTCCAGCTAGCCCGCTATGGCACCGATAAAGGATTACGCGTAGCTCTGGCCACCAACGGCACACTCGTCAGCAAGCACGTTGCCCGCATGATCGTCGATAGCGGAGTGCAGCGCGTCGCCATCAGCCTCGACGGTTCCGACGCCCTCACCCACGACACTTTCCGCGGCATCCCCGGAGCCTTTGACGCCGCCATCGCCGGTTTCCGCAATCTCAAAAATCTAGGCATGTCGGTGCAGATCAACACCACCATCGCCCGCCACAATGCCCATCAGCTTCCCGCCGTTCTCGATCTTGCCCGCTCCATCGGAGCCGACGCCCTCCACACTTTCCTGTTGGTCCCCGTAGGATGCGGCGTAGATATCGCCGCCGAGCAAATGGTTCCCCCCGAAGAGTACGAGCGAATGTTGAACTGGTTCTACGATCGCTCGCTCGAAGGCGGCATCGAAATGAAGGCCACCTGCGCGCCTCACTATTTCCGTGTAGTTCGCCAGCGCCGCGCTGCCGAGCACCGCTCCGAAGCCGCCGCAGCCGCAGCCCACGCCGCGCCCGTAGTCGAAGCACCGCAGCATGTCCCCGCCATCGGCCCCACCGAGATGGCCATGCCCGGCTCTACCGGCATCGAACTCAAGCCGCAAGGCATCGGACACCCCGTAGGTCATCCCGGAAGCCATCCCTCCGACATGAATGCCATGACCAAAGGCTGTCTCGCCGGAACCGCCGTCTGTTTCATCTCGCATCAAGGCGAGGTCTTCCCTTGCGGATACCTCCCTGCCCTGGCTGGCGATCTCAAGAAGCAATCGTTCGCCGACATCTGGGCCAACTCCAGCGTCTTCAACGAGCTGCGCGACACCAACAACCTCCGCGGAAAATGTGGCTGCTGCGAGTTCCGCAACATCTGTATGGGTTGCCGAGCCCGCGCCTACGCCGCCACCGGCAACTACTTAGACGAGGAACCCTTCTGCGTCTACCAGCCGCAAGCCAAGAGCTTGAAAAAAGAAAAAGACGATCTGACGCCCGTGGGGGTCGCCCACTAATCCAACAATCACGACCTTGTCATACTGCTTTACGGTGTCATCCTGAGCGAAGCGAAGGACCCATGTATTTGTTCGCAGCGCGAGGATCCAAAGTTCACTAGCACAGTCGGTCGCCGCCTCAGCCGCGCCGAGCCTCTCGTGTTTCATCTTTCAACAGCGTCATAACTAGCCCGAGCGACCAAGTACTGCGCCATATCCCACATTCCCTCTCTGCCTCCACTGTTTCTTTCCGCCACATACCAGCTAACTAACTGAAATAGCAAATCTTAAACGATCCTAAAACGGTACTCCCAATGGCCAGCCATGTGCTTCCCCCTAATCAGGAGCTGTGTCGTGGAACCATCCTTGATGGTCGTCGGCCTGAACTACCGTACCGCCCCCGTGGCCGTCCGTGAGCGCTTCTGGATCGACGAAAGCCGACGCTACCAGGCCTTGATCCACCTCTCCCGCGCCGAAGGCATAGAAGAAGTTATCATCCTCTCCACCTGCAACCGCACCGAGTTTTTTCTCTGGGCGAGCGATGTCACCCTGGCCGCCAACTCCGTCATGCGCCTCTTGGGCGCCGACTATGGACTAAAGCTCGAAGAGTGGAAGCACTTCTATCGCCTGCTCGACCAGGCCGCCCTGTTCCACATTTTTCGCGTAGTGTCCCGCCTCGACTCCATGGTAGTGGGCGCGCCCCAAATTGTTCCTCAGGCAAAAGCAGCCTGGCAGCAAGCCCAAAAAATCGGAGCCTCTGCCCGCTTCCTCGACGCCGTCATGCACAAAGCTCTTGCCGTCTCCGAGCGCGTTACCCGGGAGACGGCGATCGCCAAGGCGCCTGCCTCCATCCCCAGCACCGCCGTGAAACTAGCCCGCCAGATCTTCGGCCCGCTCGCCAATAAGAAAGTCCTGGTGCTGGGCGCGGGCGAAATGGGCGAGCTCTCCGCCTGCGAGTTGATCAAACAATCCGGCGGATCCGTCAAGGTCAGCGTGATCAACCGCACCTTCGTGCACGCCGCCGAACTAGCCGCCAAATTAGGCGGAACAGCCTTTCCTTTCGAAGACCGCTGGCATCACATGGCTGAAGTCGACATCATCATCGGCTCGACCTCCTGTCCACATCGGGTTTTAAGCCGCGACGAAGCCGAACGTGTGATGGCCGAACGCAAACTTCGCGCCGCCGCAGTTTGCGCCGTGGCTGGCGCCGGAAAAACCCATCCCGTTGCCCAGCCTCTTTTAATCGCCGATCTAGCCATGCCCCGCGACATCGACCCCGCCGTCCGCAATGTTAAAGGCATCTTCCTCTACGATCTAGACGACCTCGAAAATGTATCCGACGACACAGCCGCCGAGCGTGAGGCCGCCGCCACCGAAGCACAGAAAATTCTGCGAGAAGAAGCGCAAGCCTTCCGCCGCACTCTGACTGCCGATTCCGTAGTCCCCACCATCGTTCAAGTCCGTCAGCGCCTGGACGAAGTCTGCCGCAAGGAGCTAAACGCCTTCCGCGAAGAAAACGGCCCTTTCTCAAAAGACCAGGACGAAATGTTCAACGCGGTCCTGGCCCGCATGACCCAAACAATCTCCGCCTCTCTGGCCCGCGAAATAAAAGAGTTTCCCGAAAAAGTAGAACAAGAACAAATGACCCAAGCCCTCCAGCGCCTCTTCCATCTGCCCACCGAGGATCAAAGAAGTGTCAGCTCTAAGTCAGCCTAAGTTCCACGTGTGTGGAGCGGACACTCCTGTCCGCTGCCCTTGATCTTGATGTTGATCTTGACCTGGTCTGACTAAGATTTTCTTTAAATATCCAAGCAGGCTATCTGAGTAGTTTTCGAGCATTAAGCTGCCAGGCAGCGGAGGAGAATTAACATACTTACGGAAGTGTACATATCTTGACGCCACCACAAATGTTCCACGTGGAACATTTGTACATACATTGAGCCTATTGCTCCTCAGCCGCTCCCGTCTGCGCTCCCTCTTCGTCCCCGCGGATCAGCCCGAACTTCTTCAGCTTGTAGCGCAGAGCGTCCCGGCTAATGTCCAGCAGCTTGGCGGCATGTGTCTGATTCCCATGCGCTTGGCGCATGGCCAACTCGACCATGGCGTGCTCGACCTCCTCGAGCGACGTTCCTCCCTCGGGAATGTAAAGTCGCGGCAATGACCTGCCATTCGGTAGTACCTGACCCCCGTCAGTCGGCGAAGACCGTTCAAACAATGTCCGGCCCCCGGAATCTCCGACCGAGAACGGCAGGTAGTTAGGTCGAAGAAAGGGTTCATCTTCGAGAATCATTCCCCTCTCGATGGTGTTCTTCAGCTCGCGCACATTTCCCGGCCAGTTGTGGGTAAAGATCAGCCGGCGTGTCTCATCGGTGATGCCGCGCACCGACTTCTTGAAGCGGCGGTTATAGCGGTCGATGAAAAAATCCACCAAGGGAAGAATGTCTTCTTTTCTTTCGCGCAACGGCGGAATAAAGATAGCAATGATGGCCAGGCGATAGTAGAGATCCTGCCGAAACTGGCCTTCGCGCACCGCTTTTTCCAGGTCGCGATTGGAGGCCGCGATCACGCGCACGTCGACCTGCATGTCGCGTATGCCGCCTACGCGGCGGATGACCTGATCTTCAAGCACGCGCAGAAGTTTCGCTTGCAGCAGAGGCGAGAGTTCGCCAATCTCATCCAGAAAGAGCGTGCCTCCGTCGGCCGCCTCAAAGAGGCCTTTCTTCATTTGCTTAGCGTCGGTGAAAGCGCCTCTTTCGTGACCGAAGAGCTCCGCTTCCATCAGTGTCTCGGGAATGGCGGAGCAGTTGATGGCGACAAACGGTTTGTCCTTCCGGGAGCTTTCGTAGTGGATCGCCTTGGCGATGAGGTCCTTGCCGGTGCCGCTCTCGCCCTGAATCAGGATCGTGGTGGCCTCGCTGGATGCAACCTTGCGCACGAAGTTCATCAGCTCGGTCATCTTCGGCGAGACGCCGACCACGCTGTCGTAGCCGGAACTGCGGCGCACCTCACTGCGCAGGCTCTGAACTTCCGTGCGCAGGCTGGTCGCCTCCAGGGCATTCTTGATGGTGATGTGCAGTTCGTCGAAATCAATCGGCTTGCCTACGAAGTCATAAGCACCCAGCTTGATCGCGGCCTTTACATCGTCGAGTTGAGGATCGGCGGTAATCATAATGACGGCGCGCGCGTCGCCATTTTTCTTAAGTTGATCGAGCACTTCGATACCGCTCAGGTCGGGCATGCGGACGTCGAGAAGCACCAGGTCAGGCGACTCGCGTTGCGCCAGTTTGAGCCCGGGCTGTCCGGAGTCGGCCTCGATGACCTGGTAGCCCCACTCCTCGCACTTCTGGCGGAGCGACCAGCGCACCAGGCGCTCGTCGTCCACGATCATAATTTTCTCGGAGGCCATCGGTGACTAATTTACTACAAAGGAGCGGGCGGGGATGGCTTGATGGGCGGGGCTGGAGCAACTCTCATGTCCGCCGCCACCAAATTGTTGGAGACCGCCACCAGTCGCGAGCGCCGTCTTACTCGGCTCGAAGGACCGACTCAGGCTTAAACCAGGCGCGGCTAAAATTTCGCCGGTTCATCCTCGAAGACTCAGACCTTCCGTTCCGACATTGTGTAGCCCTCAAACCGAGTGTCCAACTTCTTATATTCCGCGCCGGACCGCTGCTGAAACTTCCCGAAGCTAGCGGCGCTTTCCCAGCGATCGACGGTCAGAAAAACGTTGGAATTCTGAGACGACCGCAGCAATTGAGTGCCGAGATAGCCTTCCGCGAGCCGAAACAGCTTTGCCCAATCCCCATTCGCACCGTAGGCGCGGATGCAGTCCTCCAGGTGTTCCTCTCGAACGGCGAATTCCCAGATGATGAGGTGCATAAAGGTCAGCGTTGCAGGCGGTTGGGCCGGGGAAACACGGTACTACAATGGGCCTTTTCCGCCTTCGGAGCCTATCGCCTCGCCGACCTCCCGGGAAGCTTCTGCCCCTCCCAATCGTGCCGCCTATCCCATCCTTAACTATTTCGACTTCTTGCCGATAGGTAATACATGAGCGCTGTTCTAACCGAGTTTACGACACGGGGGACGGTCGAGTTCCGCAAACCCGTGCTAACTCGGGTAGATGTGTCGTGGGAGGACGCTGGCGGGACTTGGCGGACTGCTACCGCGCGCATGGAAGACAAGTCTGCCGGCGGGGCACGCTATACGGGCCAAGATGCCAATCCCGGTCGGATCCAAAGTAAGAATTCAGTCGCCACACGACGACTACGCCGGCGAGGTCCGACATTGCCGCGCCGATGGTGCGGATTTTCTGATAGGAATTCAGCGAGACGTCGCGCAGGCCGCGTACTCTTACCGCTCTATCTCCACGCCGCAGCCGAGCGCAGTAAGAGGCCGTGCGGTGCGTCCGGCCGCCGTGGCACCGAGTGTCATCGTGCCGAACGTCGTCGTGCCGAACATCAGTGTACCGACTGTCGTTATGACGAACATAGTGATGACGACTGTTGCGGCTGCAGCACCCGAGATTCCCAGACCGCCGCCGAAGCGGCCAGAGACCAAGCCGAGCGAAGCTCCCTCGGTCCAGCAGAAAAAGGTCGAGCAGAAAAAAGTCGAGCAGAAAGTCGAGCCGACAAAAGAAGACCGCGCTCCCGTCAAAGGCATCGCACTCGCCACCATGATGCCTGCGCGTGCAGTTGATCATGAAGTCGAAAACCGGAACATTTCGCTCTCGCGCCCTCGAAACATCGATCCTCTTTTTCTGGCCGAAGTGCAGGCTGAAATGCGGGCCGAATTTCGGGCCGACGTACGGGCCGACGTGAGGACGGAAGTATGGGCCGCGGTACGGGAAGCCGTGCGGGCCCAATTGCAGACTGAACTCCAAACCAAACGGCCTCCAATGCAGGCTGGCAAGGAAGAAAAACATATGCGAAGCAAATGGCTCGAAATGCCCTGGCGCAAGAATCCTGAGGACCCCGGTATGAGCGGGCCCGAGGACGCCGAAGCCAGCGGCGGAAACAGCAACCGCAATCGCGAGAAGGAGAATTGTTTTATGTCTGACATAAGTCAATCTACGTCCAAGGCGCCGGTGCGGTCTGCACGAGAGGTCCCAACCTTCCAAGCCGATCTGTCGCCCATGGAAGACATTTACCGCGCCATTGGGATCATGAATCCGCCCAGGGGATGCAGCATCACCAAAGTGGTCGAGATGCTGAACAGCGAACACATCCGCGACTTATCGAAGGACATGAAGCGGGCCGCGGTGCTAATGGCCCTCGACGCGGCCGGCACTTCACTCGAGCAGTTGCAGAAAGACGCGAAGGCGCGTCAGGATGCACTCGATGCTCACGAGGCGCAGCAGCGCAAGCAAGTTGAGGCGGAGTGGGCCAGGAAGGCCGAAGAAATCGTGCAGATTCAGGCGGAGATGGACAGCATAAAGGCGCACTACGCAGGGCGCATCAGCCGCAACCTCGACGGCGTCGCTCGGCAGAAAGCTACCTTTGCCGAATGGGTCAACTCGAAACAGCAGGAATGCCAAGGCATGGCCGAAGCCATCGAATTGTGTTCGAAAGCGCCGGTCTCTGCATCGGCCTCGGCCTCGTCCTCGTCCAGCTCTCCGTCCTCCGAGGTCAGCCTGATGAAGGCGCACGCCAAGACGGTGTAACAGCGTAGAGAGGTTTGGCGAAACTCCAGTCTACGAATGGTCCAGGCAGCGGCGCGCGCCCATAACCGCAACCCTGCGGGCGTGACCGTGATCACTGCTCTCCGGTGGACACCTATGAAATACTGTGTACAGGGAAAGTTGGTGGTCAGATGTCCACCGGCGAACCGGAGCCACCGTCGTGCTGGGAATGTGATCGCGGGAAGATTCTGCGTCTTCCAGATGGCGGAGAATTAGTAGATTGCCCTCCCTCCAACTGGAAGTGGCAATCCTGTTTACCCAAACTGCTAGATACCACAAGGAAGCCATTCCGCCGCGTTTTAAGGGCGCGAGTCGACGGATCGTCCACACCGAAAGACCCTCCCCATCGTTGAAAGAAGGCATACATTTGTTTGCATGAAGGTGGTTGCGTGCGGCGGTGTCTTCTCGCGAACGCGCGAAACCGGGTTGAAGAACAATGGACTTGTTGGCTTCGTTTTGCAGATTTTCCCTTTTTCGTAACCGCCCAAGTCCAGCCTAAAGGTATCAGTCGCGCGGCTATGGTCTGCGTCTCGGTGAAGGATCAGATGAGAGCTCGCGGCAACAATCTACGGAAGAGTTCGGCGACGATTGTTCGCTCTTTTAAGCTTGCGAAATAGCGCGACGTAATCAACCTTAGCGTTGTGACGCTTGTCGACAGGGACATGATCCAAGAAGACTACTTCGTCGAGTTGAGCCCAGGACAGAGATCTCAGAATGTCGTCGCGTGATAGGGCTTCTGTGGATTCGATCGCTAACACGCGGCGTCCGTCGACGGCAGCCAATGCAGCCCGTCGAATCCCGGCAGTCTGCATCGCGGCGCACTCCACGGCAAAGGGATAGAGCGAGCCTCGTGCATCCTGGATTTTCCCGTTGCATCGACCGAGGAGCCAAAGCCGGCCGGCCGCATCCATATAGCCCAGATCGCCGGTGCGATGCCAGCGCGCGCCATCCACTTCGAACTTCGTTTCGGCGTCGCCTTCTCCGTTGAAATAGCCGGGAACACGTGGCCGCCCGAGACTACTATTTCGCCAAGTTCTCCGCTGGCCCGCGTAAGTTGCTCGAACGTCCTGGCATCGAGCGGTAAAATCGGGACGCCCCACTGCTCACCAATAACGCGCAACGAAATCGATGACACCGGCCGCCCCGTGACCAACCCTTTACCCTTCTCCATGGCGTCGAAGTCTTCTCTCGAAATATCGGAGAGAGCAATCTCGGCCATGGGTTCGGCTTCCGTCGATCCGTAGACAGCGGTAATCTTGGCTTGCGCACAAAGCTGTTTTGCTTTACGAAGAAGTCCGGGGAAAACCGGCGCGCCGCCCGTGAAGGAAAGTACGACCAGCGCGCAAGAATTAAGAAAATTGCTTACACCATCATAAATTACCGACGCCGAACACGAGATTGATGAATGGCGCATTGAACACTCCCAGCACCAGCGCTGAACAAGAATAGACGTTTGTGCATCTACGCGAGCAGCCATATCACCAGACTATTTGCGGGGCTTTCCGACCCGCTGTGCGGTCGCGAACATCTTGGCGACCGTATCCATATCTTTCGGCTTAACCGCACCCGGCGGAATGCGCGTGTTGGTCAGGTCTTCGAGCGTCAGCATCACCTCGCCGAGCGCCATAGAGTCCACCAATCCCGACGAGACGAGTGGCGTATCTTCATCGATCACCAGCGTCGGCTTGCGAATTCGTTTCAGGATGTATTCGATCATCTGCTTGGCTTCGTCTGTCATCTCAATTCTCTCCCTAAAATGAGACGCTTGCGTCTCCAACATTTCTCAGCGAGTGCTATTCGACGTTGAGTTCCGGATGTTCCTTCTGTAATTTTTCGAAGGTCGCGGATCGCGCCGGTTTTCCGGCTGTGCTCTTCACGATCCACTTTGGCGGCTTTAGAAAAATTGTTCCGGCACTCACTCCCAACGCCGCGGTGACCTTACCGCGAATCTCGCGCTCGATCTCGGCAGCGTTGGCGAGAAGGCCTTCGCTTTCCACCTCGGCAACAATAACAATTTCTTCTGTCCCAAGATCAGGGTTGTACAACCCCATCGCCACGACTCTGCCATCGTGAACGGCGCTGTGGCTGGCAGCGACTTCTTCTATATCCTGCGGATAAAGATTTTCCCCTCCCACAATGATCAGGTCTTTCTTTCTCCCGACCACATAAAGCTCATCGCCGGCAAAGAATCCCAGATCGCCCGTGTGATACCAGCCATCTACGATCGCTTTTGCTGTCAGGTCGGCGCGATTGTAATAACCGTTAAACAAGCAATCGCTTTTGATGAGAATTTCACCGGCGCTGCCTTCGCCGAGGGGCACGCCCGAATCTGCCACGATACGAATCTCGTGATTCGGCAGCAAAGGGCCGGATGACGTGAAGCAAACCGAACCCGTGCTGCCTTCCGCGACCCGCACAATGCGATGCGAATTGCGAAACTGCCTGCCGTCGGCCCATATTTGCGAGGGGCCGGAAAGCCGATCGATGGCAGACTGCGTGACCGCAAAAACGTTCTCGGCCATGGCGTAGGAGCTTTGCAAAGCACCAGCCTTTAGCCCGATGGCAGCAAATGCGTTTTGGAATTCCTGTATGCTGCTGGTCCGGACTGGCTCCGAACAATTGATCAGCGCACGGACAGAAGACAGATCATACTGCGCGCGCCGATTCAGACGCGTCCGCCGAGGAACAAATTGAAAAGCGAAATTAGGCAGCCACGCGAGCGTGCACTTGTGCTCGCTGATGACCTGCAACATGGTTTCAGGATGTATCACCCAGTCGAGCGGCGACTGCATCACGAGCGGGATGTGATAGGCCATGGGAAGCATGAAGCAGGCGATCAGACCCATGTCATGATAAAGAGGCAGCCAGCTGTAGATCCGATCGGTCGTGCTGTCAATCTTCAGCGCTTCCGCCAGATGTTCGAGTTGGCGCAACACGGCAGAGTGGGTCAGCGCCACACCCTTTTGCAGTCCGGTGGTGCCCGCAGAATGCTGGATGAACGCCACTCCGTCGCCCTCATTGGTTGTTTGCCGGAACTCTTCTTCCTCGCTCGTGGACTTGCCCTCACCCGCGCGAAGCAGCTTTGTATTCGCGCCCAACGCCACATACTCGAGCATTTCGTCCGGAAACGCTTCGTCGATCGCGACAACCTTAGCGTTAAGATTTGCCGTCACTCCCGCCACTCCAAAGCGGTACTTCGAGGGCTCAACCTTATCGTTGGGATAGGCGATAAACGCAGGCACAGCGCCGAGCTTCATCGCTCCAACAAAGACGGTCATCGCGGGAATGCCCTGCGGCATGATGATGATCACGCGATCGCCACTGTGCACACCACTAGCGCCGAGCACTCCCGCCTGGAGACGGGCGCGGCGGCGAAAATCGGCAAATGTGACTGTCTCTTGTTCGTCTTCGTTGACCCAGGCCGTGACGAAAGGGCGCTCGCCGGGAGCTGCCTCGAGCGCTTCGACGAGATTGTTATATCGGACCACGCAGTAGTGTAACGGATGAGAAGTGTAGCGGATGTGTTCTTGTAACCGCGCAAGCGCGCCATTATTCTTGCTGCGTCGTTCTTTGTCGCTTACTCTCGCTGGCTCTCGTCGAAATCGTCCGCGAAAATTCGCCGAGGTACTCGTGAGGGCCCAGCGCTCAGAAAATTTCAACGCACACGGAGGAACCCTGTTTCGCATCATTTCGTACGCTGTGGTCTTCCTGCTGTGCGTCGTGATCCTGGCCAAGGCCCGCTCGCGGCCCCTCCGGCGAACTGCGCTTCTGATTGCAAGCTATGCGCTCTATCTGACCTGGGGAGCAGGGTTCGCCGCCGTTCTGGTTACATCCACGGTGATGAACTATCTCGTGGGCGAATGGCTTCGCCGCAACCGCTCGGCCGTAACTCTATCCATCGGAATTTTTCTAAATTTGGCACTGCTGAGCACCTTCAAGTACCTGCCGGAAGCCGCCGTCCATCTGCCGTTTTCATCGTTACTATTGCAGCGCTTCGCGCACCTCGCATTGCCCTTGGGCATTTCCTTCTGGACCTTCCAGGCGATGAGCTACTTATTTGACGTTTATCAGGGCGACGACGTCGAGCCATCGTTCTTCGAATTTGCGCTCTATATGGTTTTCTTCCCCGTCACCATCTCGGGGCCCATCTGCCGCATGTCTGAGATGCTTCCGCAATTCCGTTCCGATAGCGTCACGCGTTCGGACGACATTGCACGCGGGTTTCGGCGCATCGCCACCGGCGTGCTCATGATGCAACTCGCCAAATTGCTGGGACAAGGAATTCTCGGCGGCGATGGCGTTGCCTCCGGCTTCGATCACGCCGCGAACTGGAGCGGCCCAGACGTCTGGTGCCTCGCCTTCGGCTATGGCTTGCAACTCTTCTTCGACTTCGCCGGATACTCGCACATCGCCATCGGCGCAGCCCAGGCGCTCGGCTTCATGATTCCCGAGAATTTTGCACGCCCGTTCGCTTCGACGACCCCGTCGATCTTCTGGACGCGCTGGCACATGTCGCTCTCCTTCTGGATTCGCGACTATGTTTTCTTCCCTCTGATGCGCATGCGCCGAGAAGCATGGTGGCGAAATCTCAGCTTGCTCATCGCCATGGTTCTCTTCGGATTGTGGCACCGGGCAAGCATCCTCTTTCTTCTGTGGGGCGCCTTTCACGGCCTGCTTCTCCTCTTGCATCGACAGGTAGAAGGGATGGAGCGGAGGTTCGACTGGACGCCTCCCAGAATTCCGTGGACTGCGCTCGCGTGGGTTTCGACTATCAGCTTGGTGAATCTGGGATGGATTTTCTTCCGCGCAAATTCTCTCGGCCAAGCGCATCAAATGCTGGCGGCGATTCTGTCGCCCGCCAGCTATCGCTCGCATTTTCTGTCAGCGAGTCTTTACTGGCTGGTTCTATTGCTAGCGGTTGGCTACACGATTGTGCTGCTCGCAATCGACAGCCTCAATCGCGCTTCGCCCGAGACGGTGGATGCGGAGGCCCCACCATCGAATTTGCCCCCGGGACAGATGGCGCTACTGGCTCGTTGGCGATGGTTCTGGCTCCCGCCACTCTATGTGCTTGCCCTGATCTTTGTGCTGATCGGCACGCTGTCAGGTGGCACGAGCACGGCGCAGATGATGTATGGCAATTTCTGAGGGTCAGCTTTTGTGAGCACCTTGCCCGGGTAACCCTCGGAAGAGTCTGGTAGTCACCGCCCGCAGCAAGTTCAGTTCAATAGGGCACTCGACTCTGGCAACAATTTCGTGGCCGTCAATCCTGTGGCACGATGTCCAATCTGGAGGTACATCACAAAGAATTCAGTAGCCAGTTTGGAACGGACTCGGAGGAGAACTTGATCACACTCTGCAGAGCTTGCCACTCCAGAGCGCACGGGCGCCTAAGCCCAAAATTAGAAGAATAGTTCCAAACGGCTGCAGAGACGGAGAAGATTGCGTGACGCCATGTCCTTCGAAAGCGAGCATTTCTCCGCACTCGGCGCGTGTTTTAGCCCTTTGGCAAGCATAGCCGGCCGGCCGAAATGTCGCGGAATGTCTCTCTTTTCAAGCATTTGCCGGTGCGCTGGCATGGCATGACAATTGCCTTTATTACTTTTTGGCGAGATGGCGTTGCCACGCCCGGAACCCTGATGACCGTAGCTGCAGAACCGCAAATCACGACGAAACTAACGAAGGCTCGCAGCAGTCGTTGGCGCCGGCGGTTGGCTATCGCGGCCGCTACTGTTCTTGTGCCGATACTACTGCTCGCGCTCACCGAGCTAGCGCTGCGCCTCTGCGGACTTGGCACCTCAACCACCGTCACGCGCCCCTGCACCGACCACGGCCAACCTGCTTATTGCGATAACCCAAATTTCGCCGCGACATTCTTCCCAGCAGGCATGTTCCGCATTCCGCGGCCGTACGCATTTCCCGCAAAAAAATCTCCGGGAACTTACAGGATTTTCGTTTTGGGCGAGTCGGTCGCCTGGGGCGATCCCGATCCCAGCTACGGATTTGGCCGCTACCTCGAGGTGATGCTCCGACAGCGCTATCCCTCGACAAAGTTCGAGGTCATCAATACCAGCATCACCGCGATCAACTCTCATGCGCTGCTGCCCATGGTCGAGGACTTGTCGCACTATCAGCCCGACCTTTTTGTGATTTACACGGGCAACACCGAAGTGGTCGGGCCTTTCGGACCGGGCACGGTGTTAACGCCGTGGGATCTGAGCCTGCCCGCCATCCGCGGAAGAGTTTTCCTTAACTCCACTCGCGTCGGTCAGCTGGTCGCGAAGGTCACGCGCGCGAACCAGAAAAACACAGCCGAGTGGCGAGGCATGGAAATGTTTTTAGACCGGCAGGTCCGCGCCGATTCTCCCCAGATGAAGCCCGTGTACGCAAATTTCGCTGCCAATTTACGCGATATCCTCGTGGCCGCCCGCCGCTCGGGTACCCAGGTCGTGATCAGCACAGTCGCTACCAATATGAAAGATTGTGCCCCGTTCGCTTCCCTGCACCGCGAAGGCATTCGCGAGGATGAACTGCGTTCCTGGGAGGCGTTAGTCAAGCGTGGCGCCGATTTCGAGACCGCGGGATCCTACGCCGAGGCCCTGAAGCTCTACCTGTCAGCGGAAGAAATCGATCCTCAATACGCGGAACTTCAGTTCCGCATCGCACGCTGCATCTGGGCTCTCGGCGATTTTGCGGGGGCTAAAGACCGCTTCGTTCGCGCTCAGGATCTCGACACGCTCCGCTTTCGTGCCGATAGCAAATTGAATGATGTGATTCGCGGGCTCGCCGGAACTGCTCCTGGCGTCAGCGTAGTGGATGGGGCCGCTATTCTTGCTGTCGAGAGTGAGCATCAGGTTCCAGGCAGCGAACTCTTCTACGAACACGTGCATATGAATCCGCGCGGGACCTACCTGCTGGCGCGTGCCTACTTCGGCCGGATCGACAGTATATTGCAGGCAGACTTGCGCCGCAGCGCCGTGAACACTGATATCGCTTCCGAGGAGGAGTGCGAGCGTCGGCTCGCCTTTACGCCTTACGACCGTTTGCGCGTCGCGGGTCTGGTTCTCGCAAAGCTGCAACGGCCTCCGTTTATAAATCAACTAAATCACTCTGAAGAGCTGCAGCGGATGAAGAACCAAGCTGAAGGATCACCTAACTATGGGGAGATTGTCGAAGACTATCAGTGGGCAATCTTGGAAAATCCGAACGACCGGCTGTTACACCTCAATTACGGTTTCCTCCTACATCGCTACGATCCAGCCGCGGCCGACGCAGAACTCCGCTTAGCTCTGCCCTACGATAACGCTCCGGTGCTGTGCAACTGGCGCAAGTTTGACTGAGAGGCAAAGTGTTTCAGGAAGCTCGAGAAACTAGCCCACAATTGTCCGGCAGTCGCCCATCGATCTAACCCCCGCTTCCCATCATATGTAGACAACTCCAGCGGAGAGCTAGGTTCGCGGGTGCCTCCATGTGACCGCCATCACATTCCCCAGTGACGTAGATTGCTGCCCACATTCATCGTCACCTCTAACCTGAATAAGCAAGGTCGGAATGTACCAAAACCTAATGCGATGCGTCCACCGAGATGCCATCGCAATGAAATGATGACGAGGGAGAAACAGGAAATGGCGGACGAATCCACCAGTCAACCGAGCGCTGGATCAGCCTGGCAGGTTAAGCAGGTTTATGCGATGGCAGCAGTCTGCCTCGTGGTGGGGCTGGCCCTCGGCTACCTTTTCCGCGGATCGCAATCGCCGGCTACGGCGCAATCTGCGGCCAGCGCCAACGCCCAGCCGGGCTCTCCGGCCGGCGCCATGGGCGGGCAGATGCCCCGCCTCGATCAGATGAAAGCTATGGCCGACAAAAAAGCTGCGCCGCTGTTGGAAAAGCTGAAGGGTGATCCTGCCAACAGCGAACTGCTCAAGCAGGTCGGAGACATTTACGAGGCGACGCATCAGTTTAAGGACGCGGCGAGCTATTACGACAAGGCACTGCAGGTCGATCCCAAGAACGTCGCCATTCGCACCCAGTTGGCTTCGAGCGTGTACTACAACGGCGATGTGGATGGGGCGATCGCGCAGCTACAGAAGGCGCTGCAATATGATCCCAAGGATGCCAACTCGCTCTTCAACCTGGGCATGATCAAGTGGCAGGGGAAGCAGGACAGCAAAGGGGCGCTTGCCGCCTGGCAGGAGTTGCTGAAGTCGAATCCGCAATTAAAGGCGGAGCAAAAGGCTACGGTGCAGAAACTGATGGCCGACGTACAGATGCAAGGCAAGAGTTAGCGCCGCGACTTAAGGAGCGCACCTCGCTGCGGATTCCGCCGCTTACGAAATTAGATTTGAAGGAGTAAAGACAAATGACAGATACCAATCGCGCAACCTCGACTTCCACTTCGACTGACCAATGGACAAGCGTGCAGGCCTATGTGTTGGCAGTGATATGCCTGCTGGTGGGAATCGCCGGCGGCTGGTTTATACGCGGCAGCGAGAGCCCGGCGTCCGCAGCCGCTCCGGCAGCGAGCGCAACCGCCCCCGCCGGAAGCGCAAATATGGGGGCGCAGGCTCCAACTCCGGCCCAGATGCAGAAGATGGCGGATACGCAGGCCGCACCGTCGATCGAGAAGCTGAAGGCCGATCCCAAGAACACCGAGCTTTTGGCCAGCATCGGCAATGTGTATTACGACGCCCAGCTCTATCCGACCGCTATCGACTACTACCAGCGTGTCCTCCAGGTGGATCCCGCCAACACCGGGGTTCGCACCGACATGGCGACCGCGATCTGGTATACGGGAAACCCTGACGGTGCGATCGCGGAATTCCAGAGGTCGCTTTCTTACGATCCGAATAAGGCCAACACCCTATTCAATCTCGGCGTGGTCGAGTGGCAGGGCAAGATGGACATCGACAAGGCGACCGCGACCTGGCAGAAGTTGCTGGATAAGAATCCGAACTACGAGGGCAAAGAAAAAGTTCTGGAACTGATGGCGCAGGCGAAGAAGCACTCGAGCGTCAAACCAGGTACCCAGGCAAAGCCGCTACAGTAACCGGCTCATCGACTCAAGCGATTCTCATTGGCGCATTCTTGCGGCCAGCGTCCCGCCAGAATGCGCCGTTAGTTTTTAGCGCGGCCCCCCTGTAGAAACGCCTGATTTGATGAGCAATCTCGAGCCGGGTTTTTCTCCGCAGCAAGGCGCGTTATGCCCCTTCGTCAGCACGCGATCATCGTCAACTTGATCATTTAAGTCATTGTCTGGCATGCGTTTAGTTTTGATAGCCAAGTTGGCATCGCGATTGCCTTTCCGTCAGTGGGGCGGAACGGGTGAGCAAGCAAATAAAGTTTTCCTCTACTACAGACGTAACGAAGGCAGGTTCCCATGAGTTATGAGCAACGAGACGCAAGTGATGAACGACCCAATTGACTCGCCATTCAGCGATCAAAGCTTCGCCGATCAACGCTCGCAGCGAACTGACTCAACGACACAAAATGAAACCTCTGCGCATCGTCATAGTGAGGAGAATAGTGAAGAGAAATCCCAGAGCACGAGCCTGGCGCAGGAGTTGCGCGCGCTCTTGGAACGCCGCGTGGTTCAGTTGCTCGTCCTCGCCGGGCTTTTAAGCGCCGTGGCTGCTCGCGCCCTTATCCTGAAGTTTTCTGTTCTCGATCTCGACATCTGGTGGCATCTGAAAGTCGGCGAGTGGATCGTTGCTCACCGTGCCTTCCCTCACGTAGGAATACTTTCGCGAACCGCTGCTGCCAGGCCGTGGATGGCTTACAGTTGGGGCTACGAAGTGCCGCTATCCCAAGCCTATGCCTGGTTTGGTCTTCCGGGCGTTGGTATGTACGGCACGCTGCTGACCGTGGCCGTGGCTTACGCCGTTTATTGGATGGTCCGCCGCCTTTCCGGAAAATTCTGGGTGGCCAGTATTCTGGCGACGGTAACCTGCTCCGCATTTCTATTCAGCCTGATGCCGCGGCCGGTGTTTGTGTGCGATGATCCTGTTTGCTGTGACCCTCACGCTGCTGCTGGAGTCACAGCGTCCTGGCCGCACCGATATTCTATATTGGCTGCCACTAGTGTTTCTGGTGTGGGCAAACTGCCATATTCAGTTTGTGTATGGCATCTTCGTGCTTGGGCTTTTCACCGGAGTGCATTTGTTACAGCAACTGGGTGCGCACTTCGGCGTTACTCCTGCCGTCGCCCAACCCTCAACGCTGCCCGCCCGCAAACTGATTCTCATCTTTGTCGCTTGCCTGCTGGCGACCTGCGTCGGACCTTACTCGTATCATCTCTATGCCGTTGTTTTTGGCTACGCGAGTTCAAAGTTTCCTTACACCTACATTCGCGAGTTCCAGGCGCTCACTTTTCGGGCCCTTAGCCATTACCTCGAACTCCTGCTCGCGGGCGCTGCCTTCTTTGCTGTTGGCCGCAAGAGACGCATCGACCTGTTCAAACTCGCTTTGCTGACTGTCACCAGCGTCATCGCCTTCCGCACCATGCGCGATTCGTGGTTCCTGTGTATTGCCGCAGGCGCGTGCATCGCCGACTCGTGGCGAGAAGAAGCGAGCCGCGAGCCGGACGAGACTCTTCCTGAGAAAGCAGGCCTGGCAGTAGCGCTAGCTCTGATCTTATTTCTAGTGGCGCGCAACACTGCTTTTGACACCCGCGGCCTGGACGATGCCATGAGCGGTTGGTTCCCGGTAAAGGCCGTCAACTTCCTTCGCCAAAACCCGCAGCCCGGTCCGCTCTACAACACGTTCGATTGGGGTGGATTTCTAACCTGGTACATGCCCGACTATCCAGTGGCCATCGATGGACGCACCGATCTTTACGGTGACGAGATCGACATGCGCTTTTTCCGTTCCGAGAAGGGCGATGAATCGTACATCGACGATCCTTACCTGAACGAATCGGGAGTTGTCCTCTTGCAGAAAACGAAGCCGCTCGCCGCTGTCTTGAATGCCGATCAACGTTTCCAGAAGATTTACGAAGACCCTCTCGCCGTCGTCTTCGTGCGCCGTTAGTCCGCAATGGGTCAGTTTGATTTGCTTTGAAAGGGCACAGCTTCAGCCGTGCCGTAACTGCCGCAAAATAACTGCGACTTTACAGTTTGCTGAAAAACGCGCCTTTGCTCCTGCTTTTGGGTGGCGCAGCGGTTTACCGCTGCGATAAAAGACCTGTTTTCAATGACGGCTTCAGCCGCTGAGGGTAACTGCCGCACACGGCATGAGTTTTTCAGCAATCTTTTTAGCCGCTGGGGAAACTGCCTTAGTCGCCTTCTGCGACCGGCTGGAATTCCACCACCGCGATCTCGTCAAACTCCCCCAGCGACCGCACCGTGAACGCGCCACGCGAAGAACTGGCGAGCCAGTCGATGGTCGGATAGCAATTGGGACTTCCAACAACGAGAAACCGCTGATGCAGCTGTGTGGCAGCCAGTGCTGCTTGGCCGGCGATCCTTCTCGCTTCATCGTTCAAAGACATCGGCAGCAGCACCACCGGTGCATCAATCGGGTAATAGATAAATTGCGAGTTGAGCGCATTCTCGCTGGTGCGATCTGTCGGCAGTGGCTCGTAGTCCGCTTCAATAAAGGCGCTGCAAGTTAGAACGGGCGCGTGGTCTTGAGCGACATTGGCGTTCACCACTTCATGCGCCTTTTTAAAACTCAGCTCGTGCTTGCGGGAATACGGTGAGCTGTAACATTCGAATACCGTAACTCCCACCAAGCCTACGCAGAATATCTGCCGCAGCAAGCGCGAGTCGATGCGGCTCGTCAGCAATCCCCAGGTCAACGCGCTGCCCGGCGCAACCACCAGAAAATAGCGCGGGATAACCAGATGCAGCGAAGTAGTTGTGCTGATGCCGATGAGGATTCCGGCGGGCACCAACGCCAGAAGCGGACACAGCAGGATTGCTGGGAAGCAGTCGGCGACTGTCAGTTTTACTTTCCGCACCAGAGCGGCCAGGAAAACCGCCGCCACAAACCCGATCAGCGTCTGCATGGGTACGAGTGTGTTCAACGCAATCCACTTCACGGGCAATTCCTGTACCACATGTGTTTCCCTCGTGTGGTAGAGGCTGAGAACCCGATAAAGCAGCGGAAGAGAAATCAGAGTAAACGACGCCAGCACTGCCGCCAGTTGTCGCGCATCGGCCGCGATCGAGCGCCGCCGCACCGCCAAATAATAAATTGCAAATGCCGGCAGGATCGCGCCGAACAAATAATGAAAGTAGAGAATCGCCGCTGCCGCTGCGCCAAACACGATCGCTTGCCGCATCTCGTGCTGTCTCATCCACCGTAGGAAGGCAAAAATCGCAGCATTGGTAGTCAGCAAGGCAAACGCGTAAGGGCGCGCGTCCGTCGCCGCAAACACCACGTTCGGCTCCAATGCGAACAAGATGCAAACCAGAAACGCGATGTCCTGCTCGAAAAGCGCGCGCGCCGCGCGAAACAAAAAAGTAAACCGCGCCCAACGGCGCCAGTGTCGACGGAATCTTGAGTGCGATCTCCTGGCTGCCTAGAATCGACTTCGCGGCCCATAGGGTATAAAGATAGCCAATCGAAGATGGCATGAGTGCCGAGCGGCTCCAGATCTTTGCGAAGCCGCCGCTTACCTGCCAGTACGCAGCCGTCTCATCCAACCAGAGCGGAGCCCGCAGCGCGAGAAGCCAGATCGACAATGAAGCAAGCAGAGCTGCGGGATAAAGCAGCCTGGAGACAAGAGAAGTTTGTTTAGGGCTGGATGCAACTTCCCCAACGGCCGGGCGCCTGGTCTCGGGTTCGGCAAGTAAGCTATCTACCATGGCGGCGTACCTTCACGAGTGCGTCCTATTTCTTGATACCAACCGGGACCATACTGGAAGCTTTGACAGAGCCGTTGGGGTTATGCGCGGTCTCGTGACAGGCCAGCACACAGGTGTTGGTGGCGCGGTTGTAGGTGATAGGCGTGGCTCCATTCTGGGCGACGACATTGACGTCGAAATTCACCAGCCGCTGTCCGCTGATGCTTGGGTTGGTGCCTCCCATGCCGTGAGCGGTATGACAAGTCGAACAGGTAAATCCCGCATTGATATGGCTCTGATGCTGGGTGAAACTGGCGTTCGACATGATGTTGCTGAGGCTGTGGCACTTGCCGCAGAGCGCGTAAGGACCGTTGACGCTGAGATCGGGATTGCGAAAGAGATTGGTGACCAGCTGGCCGGGCGCGATGGTCTGGCTGAATTCGTAGCGGCGCTCGAGGATGTGGGTCCACTTCGAACCATGAGGGCCGTTCGGTCCAGGGCCTCCGGATTCGCGATTGTCGTCGCTGTTGTGGCAGTCAGTGCAGAGGATCTGGGTACCCATGACGCGGCCTGGCGTCAGTCCGTCGAGATACAACATGTTCATCAGCAGACTAGGCTGAGGCAGCGAGCTATTGCTGACGTGCGTCACCGGATGGCTCGAGGTGGAGTTGATGCTGAATTGGGGAATGATGTTGAGCGGGTCTCCGGCCGACACGGCGCGCACGGGAAGGTATCCGTAAAGGGCCTGCACGGCTTTGCCGGAGCTGCTGCCGTGGCAGCGGAAGCAGTTCTCATATTGATTGACGACCGGGTTGACGACGGTCATTCCGTCGGTGGCGCTGATTCCGGTAGAGTCTCGTTGCGACACGCGGACCAGAGGCGGCGGAGGGAAGGTTGAGACCTGAGCCGATCCGTGGCCGCTGTGGCAGTCGACGCAGGTGGCATGACGATTGTTGTTGAGGAGCGTTGCCTCGGCCGCGTCATGCTGATTGGTCGTGGTCGGAAAAGGGTGGCCGGCCTTTGGCGAAACATACTCGGCGAAGACGTTCGGAGGCGCGGGCGTGATGTTGGAGCCGCCGTTGTGGCAGGCGAGGCAATCCTGTTCGTTGGGGCCGCGCAGCAGGCGGGCTGGCCCTTGAGCGTTGTGGGGAGTGTGGCAGGAGATGCATGCGTCCGTCGCCACCGTCGTATAGCTGCCCACATTCGCCTGGGGAGAAAGTTTGTTTTGCGCGATGGCGTGGGAGCTCGTGGCCCAATCCACCAGCGGATTTACTTTGCCGGCCATTTGCCGCGACGGATCATGGCAGGCGAGGCACATCTGTCCGCTGGAACTATCGCGCACTAGGAAATTCTCCGAGACGAGATCCTTGGCCTGCACGTGAGCGTTATGACAGGAAGTGCACTCGATGTTGCCCTTGATGAGGCGGACGGCGCCGGTGGGATCGCTAGTTATGCCCTTCGCAGCTAAAGAGGAAACGAGATCGATGTTGTCTTTCAGCGGTAAGGCGAGCGAGAAAGGATGAGACGGTTGTAGATTGCTGCCAAAGATGTCGTAGGCGTACATCGATCCCTGCATGGTTACCTGACCGTAGGCAACGGTGGTGCCGGGAGCGATGGTTCCGTCGTGACAGGAGAGGCAAAGATTGCTGTCGGCTCCCATGACTGGCTGCACGGCGCGGTTTTTCTCGGTGTCGCTCGTGTAAAGCGTGTAGCTCTGGGTCGTGAGCTTCTGGTTCCACAGCGGCACGCGGCCGCCGATGCCGTTGTGAGGCTCGTGGCAATACATGCAGAAGTCGGGACGCGCTCCGGTGATGGGAGACTTGCTGCCCGGGCCGAGATCGTGCACGCCGATTACGTCGCCGGTAAATTGCGCGAGCGAGGTTGCGCTCAGGGCGAGTAGCGCCAGGCACACGAGTAGGAGCTTCGATCTCACTACATTCCTTCCTTCGGTTTTTTCAAACCAAAATAGTGAAAGACTTGAATGCGGCGGTTATAGGAGTCGACTATGAAAATGCGGTCGTCGTGGTCGATGAATAATCCCGTGGGCAACTGGAACTCACCCGCGTGGGTGCCTCTTTTGCCGAAGTAATAAAGAAGATCGCCCTGGCGATTGAATACCTGCACCACTCCCCATAAACCGTCGACGATATACAAATCACCTTCAGAGTCGACGCCGATGCCTTTCGGACGGAAGACGTCGCCGGTGCTGTCCCCGAGCTTACCGATGGCGTAGTGAAAGCTGCCGTCGCGGCCGAGCGCCTGGACGCGAAAATTCATGGTGTCAACCACAATCAGATCCGGGCCATCGAGTCGCAGTTCGGTGGGAAAGTTGAATTCGAGGTTGCCTTCGCCGCGGCCGCCAATGGTTTGCAGGATGCTGCCCTGCATGTCCATCATAAAAATCTTGTCGCGCAGCGTGTCGGTGACGAAGATGCGTTGCGCGGCGGAATCGACGGCGATTCCGGTGGCGCGCTTGAAGTAGCCTTCGCCGCCTTTTATGCTGCCGATGGCGCGCTGATATTTTCCGTCCGAATTAAAGACGAATACCTTGCCCGTCTCCGAGTCAGAGACGTAGATATTGTCCTGGGCGTCGACGGCCACGCACTGTGGCCCGAGCATGGCATCTTTCCCTTTGTCGCGGCGCTCGATGAACTTATATTTCTGTTGCGCGAAATCAAAAATGTGAACGCCTCCCGCGCCCGGATCGGTGACGATAATGCGGCCGCGCGAGTCGGTGGCGACGCTGTAGGGGCGAACCAGATTCTTGAAGTCGGGCTCGCCGGCGACGATGTCGACCAGGCGGTTCCAGAAGCCGCGCTTCGGCTTCACTTCGCGTTCGGAGCCGAAGCTCCGTTCGTAGGTGAGCTTGCGCCCGCCCTCAAGCTCAAGCACCGGAGGACCAGGATCAGGAGCCGTATTATTGGTCTTGCGCGAGGCCCATGCAGTAGCGGCGAGCAAAGGCACCAGCAGAATTGCGACCGAACTCAACCTGCGCGCGCTCCGCATCCTCATCTTATTTCGCTTTCTGCGATTCTCGCCGGCCAGAGTTAGATCCAGACTTAATATCGAATGACGAAATGATTCATCGCCCCTTTAAAATTAAAAGAAGTTGAACCATCGGGATACTCCAATATAGAACGCCGACACATTCTCCGCCGGCAATCCCGAGGTGCTGAAGCCTTGCACCAGATTGCTGTATCCGCCATTTAAGTACATCTTACGGAATTGATACTGAAAAAGCGTGTTGATCTGCTTCGTGTTGTTCCAGGAGGCGATCCCCAACACATTGCTGTTGCTGTCTGCGCGGGCGTAGCTCGCGCTCAGCGTGAGCCTGCGCATGGGATTGCTGCTTAGCCCAAACGAATAACTGGTGCCGCCAAAAAGAATAAGATTGCCTGCGCCCAGCACCGGTTCCGGGTTTTGCGTCAGCACCAGGCCGGCTCCGCTTTCGATTCCGTTTCCGTTCGACTTCGAGTAGGAGCCCGTCAAGTTGATCCAGGGCGAATAGGAAACGGAGGCATTGTAACTTTGGCTGCTGCTGTCTGTCCCCGCCTCCTGGGTCAATCCTGTTTTGTTGAAGTTGGCCCCCGCGCTCGTTCCGAATTTCCCCCAGCGCCGCCTGATATTGCCCCCATACCCGTAAGAAGAGGACATGTAAGTGATCAGAATGGTTTGCACGTTCTGCGCATAGTTAAAGAAGACACCTGTCGCCCAGCCGTCGAATCTCTTGTTGTAGTTGACCGTGCCACTGAATCCCAATACGTTCGCGCTCGAAGTGCTGACCGTATTGTCGGTGAGCGAAAGAGCAGCGTTAAAGTTGCCGCCGAGCACGACCCGCCCATAGGTCAGGCCGCCGCCGTACGAATCGGATGTATAGCTCTTGCCCAGGAAGGATTGTTGGCGATGATCGACCGAGGCCAGCGTTTGCAGATTCGGCATCAGCGAATAGCTGGCCATGCTCAATAGATCGAAGGAGTTCGAAGACTGCCCCTGACTCGGCGGCGTAACGATGCCTCCCGTACCTACAATGGCCTCGTACAACGAGCCCGTAAGATTATTAGAGTAATCGGTGCTGACCGAAACGTGAAACTTGTTGGTCGGCTGGAAGCTTGCCGTCGCCGTATAAGTGTCAATCGTGCCGTCGTAGCTGTATCCCGCATAGTCAGAGTCAACATAAGAGCTGTTCATGTTAGCGGAAAATCCCCCGTGAAAGGGAAGTTGATGCCCCACCGCGAATCCATATCCGTGGTTGCTGGAGGTCGCCGTCTCCGCCTGTGACGAGCCATCGAGAACCTGCGGAATATCCGAGTGCGACGTTCCATCGCTGAAGTAGGCGCTCATGTTGAAGCCCTTCAGCATGTAGGACGACCGAAGTCCGAGCGACTTGTTATCGGTGCTGCCGGTGTCGTCCGAACCGTAGATCGAATACTGGTTGTTTCCCATCTGGAAGTTGGCGGTCAGGCTGGGCAAGCCAGGCACCATCGCCGACCAGTTGATGCCGAGGGTTTCGCTGTTGCCACGAGTGGTGTAGTTGGCCACTCCCGGGATGGCAAAATTGCCCTCGCTGTTGTAAGCCTTGGCAAAGCTGATGGATCCAGGATAATGGCTGCCACCGAAAATCGAGGCGTTAAGGTTGACGCCGCTGGCGTCGGAGATCGATTGAAAGGCGGAGTTGTCTCGCGCCTGATTCATGAAAGGCGAAACCGTGAAGGAAACAAAGTTGGGATTGTAGTAAAAACCGGAGAGCGTGCCCGCGCCGCCGAATGCCAGGCTGTGATCGGAGTCGATCTGATTTCCGTAATCACCGTTATATCCCGCCGATATGGTGCCGGAGAGGTTGCTGTTCAAGTCGCCGAGTTGCAGTTGCGCCGCTGCCGGCAACGCCAGCAGTGCCATCAGGAGTAGCGCCGCCAGCCCCCATCGCGTTTTTCGGAGAACACCCGCCACCTTCCACCCACTTCCTGCTGTCCCGGACAGCAGCCATTACCTTTCAACCTGTCCCCTGGCCTCCGCGGAACGGCGCCCGGCGCGCGGCGCAATTGCGAGGGAACGCCAGCCTTATCCTGAGCAAGGAAATGCACGTTCGCCGCCAATATGGGAATCTGCTAACTTATTGTTACTAAAGTAGATAGGAGACGACGAAGGGCGTTATCGGGCGGAGATTGAGTTATATAACCCAGCCAAATTGAGGAGCCTAGGCATTTGGCGCAAGGGGGTTGGCGAGAGAGTTCTCAGAAGCCCTATCATAATCGGTTTTGGGCAGGGCACGGCTTTCAGCCGTGCCGCAAATGGGCAGTTAAGGACAGGGGCTTTGCAGTTCGCTGAACAACTCCAATTCGATCGGGCCTCGGGAAGGGCACGAGTTTTACTCGTGCCGTATGTCCTCGAAAGTGTGTCCGCGCTTTAGCGCCTGAGGCCCACTTCTAGCCAATTGCGAGAGTTTTTCAGCAAACTGTTTAGCCCCTGAGGGGAGCCGCTAGCTTACTTCCCACGTTCATCATGAGACGGTGTCTCAGTTCTCAGCGGAAACCAGTTTGGTTTCCACTGAAAACTGATAGCTGACAGCTGGTCCTAAAGTTCTTCCACCTTAGCGCTCTTGCGAAGCCGCTTGTCCAGAGACGCTCTCACTTCCTCGACCTTTCTCTTTTGCAGTTCCTTCTGCAACGAGTCCTTTACTTCGGCAAAGGTTCTTTTCCCAGCCGGGATGTGCTGGTTCAAGCGGACGATGGTATAGGCCTGATCAAGCTGGAGGATGTCGGTGATCTCGCCCGGTTTTATGGCTAGCAGCGCTTGTACTACTTCCGGCGCGAGCTTGGCGCGATCGACCGCCTTGTGGTCTCCCATCATCACGCGGTAGTCGTCTTCCGAGATTTTTTCCGCCAGCATGCCAAATTGCTCGTAGCCGTTAGTCGCTTTCGCCTGCTTCAGGCCATCGTCGGCGCGCTTGCGCAGTTCCTTCAAATTGGCCGGCGTGGGCTTCTCCGGGGGCAGAAAAGAAATGGTCTGAAAGGCAAAGGACTCGGGATACTCAAAACGCGCCGGGTTCTTGTCATAATAGGCGCGGACTTCGGCCAGGGAGACGGCGGATTTGTTATCGACCTGCGCCTTAAGCGCGGCGTCGATCAGCAAGGAGCGCCGAATCTTCTCATGCAGAAATTTCTCCGAGCCCTTGCACTCTGAATTCAGAAACTGCTGGTATTCACTCGAACTCTTAAATTGTCCACGGAAGTCGGATTCCGCTTTTTGCAGCTTGGCTGCCGGTATGGTCACTTGGCGCCGCAGCGCATCCTGGTAAACCAGTTCCTCGAAGACAATCATCTTCAGCGCGCCTTGGCGGATCTGCGGAGCCAACTCCGCGGGAACCTGGCCATTGTGCTGGGCGGCGTAAGGAAACAGGGTGTACATCTCGCGCTGTAGATCGCGATCGGTCAGCACGGTTCCGTTCACGCGAGCCACCGGCTTATCTGTAATCTGAACCGCTGCGTTCGACGGGGGCTGGGTCGCCACGGCATTCTGCGTGTGCGAGACGGCCATTTGCTGAGCGGCCGCCGGGAGCGTCATTGTTACGAGTGCGGCCAGAACCAGGGCGATTATTGATCGTTGATGCTTCATAAAGCTAATCCTCTTTTACTAATTCCGGTTTAACTAATTCTCGCTAAACCAATCGTACTTATACCAAATCGTACTCAAAACCGGGTCAAAAAAAAGGGGAGAGTTTTTCTCTCCCCTGTGGTGACAGCCGACAGCTTAGAAAGTCGTCGGGATGTTGTAGCTGCCGTTCGACTCGTTCGCCTCTCCACCATGGCACTCGCGGCAGAATTGCGCGGTCTGGTTCGATCCAGCGGTTCCGCTACCCGGGTTGTAGGGGCCGATTACGAAGAACATCGTCTTGTAGTACCCAGTCGGCAAACCACTCTTCGGGCCGTTGGTAACGCTGACAACGTTCATCAAGTGCTGGTTGTGGCAGCTCGTGCAGGTAACCACAGCCGTGTTGTTGTAAGCGGTTGGGGACACGAAGAAGCCATAGTTCTTTACGAACTGCGAGGAATTCGGGCCGGTCATCGCGATCGTGCCGTTGGTCTCGACGCAATCCCAATTCCACTGGCCGCCGCAGGAAACGGTGGCATTCAAGCCCACCGGGTGCGTGGCGAGGTAGCCCTCGGAGTTCGCGCCGCCGCCGAGCAGCGTCGGAATCGCGTTCCAGGTTCCGTAAGTCGCTGGCAGCGTTTCATAGACCGCGTCCTTCATCATTGCGCCCGTAGCATAGTTGCCGTCATGGCAGCTGAGGCAGGTTAGGAGGCCGTTCACATCCGGCGTTCCAGCGGCCATCGTGGCCGGCAGAACTTCGGTGTAGCCCGTGCTTCCATTGGTGCTGCCAGTGATGATGGTCTTGCCGAACAGCGCGCCCACGTCCTGGCCCCACAGAATCGAGGTGCCACCCGTGAGGTTGCCGGACTTGTTGGCGCCGTTGCCGCTGGCGCCGTTGTGTGGTGCGTGACAGGCCGCGCAACCGCGACCGTAATTGAGGTGAGCGCCGAGGACGTCAGACGTCGGCGGCCCGATCTGGGCCGCAGCAAATGCCGCCATGGCCAGGATCATCAGAATGACTACCAGACTCTTTTTCATACATTCTCCTTAAGGAATTATGATTATTCAGTTCTTACTTTTTTTTGCCTTGCCTTTGTTGCTTGTTGCTTTTCCGGAACTCTCGATTACCACAAAGTCGTTGGAGCAATTCTTGAATCTCCAACCCTCAATGAATGCACGAGGGTAGCCGTAGTGCGAAGTAACACGCAGGTTCCAGGCAGCTTTGTAAGTAATTGGAAAATAGCTACTTATTGATGCAAGCTGCAAAGATCCGACGCGCTGGACGGAGCTTGAGCCGAATCCCTTGGGCTTTCTGCCACAGGGGGTAGGTGAAAAAACCCACGCAGCCGATGCGAGCGATCTATTGTGTTTTGCAACAGTTACGCGCACCGTTCCACCTTGAGCCTCCCGCTACCGTCCAAGCGCAGTAAACGTGCAAACGGGCGCAGCGGTCAGTGACCTGCTTCTCAAACGATGGTGATAAAAGTCACTTCTGGTGGCACCAACATATACATATAGAGGAGTAAACAAAAACAGGAGAGAGGGACGGGCGTCCGCCTCCCTAGGTCAGTGCTGAAAAACGCACCTTTGTTCTTGCTTTTGGGTGGCGCAGCGGTTCACCGCTCTTGCACTTGCCTTTGGGTGGCGCAGCGGTTCACCGCTGCGATAAAAGACCTGTTTCCAATGACGGCTTCAGCCGCTGAGGGTAACTGCCGCGCATCGCCTGAGTTTTTCAGCAATTTGAACTGGACGGACGGGCGGCTCTCCAGTTGAACGAGATATTTAACTGGGCGGCGTCGCGGCGGGCTTCTGAGCCGGAGTATCGGCGGGCTTGGTTGCTGGCGCCGCGGCTGCTGGTTTCTGTGCCGGCGTGTCGGCCGGTTTCGCGGTGTCGGCCGCTTTCGTGGTGTCGCCTGACGCTTCGCGGCGCGCCTCGGCCTTGGCTTTCAGATCCGCCTCGCGCTTCGTCTTTTCGGCGGCGGCCTCATCGTCGGTGACGTAGCGGAACATCTGCATACGTCCAGGGTATTGTTCGGTGGTGAAGACGCGATTCTGTTTGTCGATAGCCACGCCCACCAGCGCTTTGAACTGGCCAGGGCCATTGGCGTGAGTGTCGCCGATGTAGGTCAACAACTGTCCCTCGCGATTGAATACCTGCAGGCGATCCTGATACTCATCGGCGACCCAGATGTGGTCGTCGCAATCAATCGCGATGCCCTTGGGCCGGAAGAAGAACCCGGGACCGTCGCCAGCCTTTCCAAAGGTGCTGATGAATCCGCCCTCGGGATCGAAGATTTCCACGCGGCTATTCAAGGTGTCGGTGACATAGACATTCTCGTCCTTGTCGAGAGCGACGTTGGTGGGCGCGCTAAAGTCGCCGTTCGTGGTGAGCGAGTGCTTCTTGGCGGGAGGCACAGGAGTTCCAATGTGGCGCAGCAATTTCAAGCTGTCAGCGTCATAGACCTGAACAATGTCCTGCTGTTCGTCGACCACATAGAGGAGGCGGTTCTCGTTGTCGATGGCGAGTCCGACCGGATCGACCAGGCCCTCGACAATCTGGCCTTCGACTTCGTGTTTGGGATTGAAGATCAGCACGTGCCGCATCTTTCCGTCGGAGACGAAAAGGCGGTCGCCGTCGTCGATCGCGAGGCCATTGATCCATTGAAAGTGGGCGTCGGAGCCATTCTTGATGAGCGTGGCGTCGTGCGTTTCCGTGTTGAAGATGAAGACCGCTCCGACTTTTTGGTCGGCCACGTAGACGAGACCTTTGGAGTCAATCGCGATGCCGTAGGGGCCGAGCAGTTGCCAGGGAAAGGTCTTGAGCTTGTCGACGTTGTCTTCCTGCTTGGCGCCCGCCACGCGATCCATCCAACCCTGCTTCTTCTTGGTGGTTGCGGCGGGAGCGCGGTCGATCTTCATGCCTGCGTAATAGCTGAGCCACTTGACGCGGGCAATGTTGGGTGGGTTCGGCCAGACCAACTTGGAAATATCAATGTCGAGTTTGGGCGGCTCCGGAGGGGGAGCAGCGGCCTTCTTCTTTTTATCCTTATCACTGCCGTACATGGAGACCGGCGAAGCCAGCGCCAGAGCGAACAGGATCAAAACAGCAGCCAGCGCCCAGCTATTGCGATTCGATTTGGATGAAAGCGCGAACATTTTCTTATCTCCTGTTTCTAATTCCCGGATGTCGTATCCCGCATGTTGATTCGGTTCTTGTGGCACGTGTCGCAAAACGCCATGTTGTTCTGCTGGTCTTTCACGAGCAGATCGGCATGCGCCGAAGCGTGCGGCTGATGGCAGCTCAGGCAAGCGAGGTGAGTCTTGACCCTGCTGATATTTGCCGGATCCATCACGTCTCCGACGGGATGATTTGCCACCGGATGGCCGAGCCCGTAGCGCAGCGGCAGAATCGCCACCTGATTTTTCTGATAGTAGTCCTCCGGCAGCTTCACCTTGCCGTCGAAGATCGTCAGCACATGTTCCGCTTCCAGTTTCTGCGGCACCGAGTCAGGGCCGTGGCATTCGAGGCAAAGCGCATTTCCTTTTGCCCGCAACAAGTGATCGTTCTCGCCGCCGTGCGGCGTGTGGCAAGTGGCGCAGCCCTGCGTGAATGCCGGCTGATGGTGCACGGATTTTTTCGCGAGATCGGCAATGTCGCTGTGGCAGCCTAGGCAAATGTCGACCGCATTCGTCTTCGGCAGGCCGGGCTGCCGGCTGGCATGCGGACTGTGACAGTCCGTGCAATCGCCAGCGGCTCCCGGATGCTGAACCTTAGCCTTCTCGATCAACTCAGCCTTGTCGGAGTGGCAGGTCACGCAGAGATCCTTGACATTGGCTTGCGTCAGGACGACCTTGCCATCCTTCGCCGGAGCGTGGCAGGTGCTGCATCCGTCTTTGTCAGCAAAAGGTGGATGCAGGAATTTAGCCATCAGCTTAGGAGCGGCAGACTCGTGCGGATCGTGGCAGGTCAGGCAATCCGCCGTAGCGAAAGGCTGGTTCTGGTGCGCCTTTTGCAGATCGGCGCTCTTGGCATCATGGCAATCCAGGCAGAGCGCCGGCGTCGCTTTGGTCAAATGGAAATCGAACTCCGTCTTTCCAATCTCGCCCGTCTTGTGCGTCGTGTGGCAAGTCTCGCAGCCCATGTCGAGGGCGGCGTGGCGGCTGCCGTTCTTCCCCAAATCCTTCGTCCCAACTTCATGGCAGGTGAGGCAAAGATTATCTTTCTTGTCGCCCGACGTCGCCTTCAGCAGCTGAAACTTGTTGTCAGAGGTATGCGGGTCGTGGCACTTCAGGCAGTCGCGTACCGCAGGTGGATGCACATGGCCTTTAATCTGCGTCGCGTCCTTATCGGCATGGCAGCTCAGACAAACTTTGTAAGGGACGGCGGAAATCAGTGTTACGTGGGTTGTGTCTTTGTTAGTCCGGACCTGATGGCAGCTCAGGCAACCCGTCGCAATTGCAGAATGAACGAACTTGCCCTTCGATTTATCTTCGTGGCATTCGAGGCACTTGGCCGCATCGACGTTCTTATCCAATGGAACCGGATGAACCGCGGCAGAGGCGCGCGAGAGCAGCAGCGCAACCAACAGAAACAAAAGAAAAATGACAACCGCAAGAGGCCGGTCGCGATGATCTGCGACCTTCATGCGCAATAAGCTGCTTTGGGGAAGGACTCTCACACGGCCTCCAAAGATTGCCTGTGCACGAAAGCGACCTAATCATAAAGAAAGTGTTGTGAATTGCAATATCGCCGCAACTGACTGAGCAAAAGGCACTTGAGAATTGCCTTTGATTGGGCGGCGGAGTTTCGCCTTCTTCTTTCTTCGACCGGATGGGCTTTCTGCCACAGCAACCTCAGTGAAATGCCCCAAGCGTAGGATTCCTGCAAAACGCCTCTCATTGCTGGAGTTCCAACCCACTCGGCCGATGCCATAACAGGTTATTTAATCCCAACCAGGAATTGCATGGAACACGCGTGATCACAGGCGTTTGTGACGTTCATCACTCTTGCGCTGACGGCCAATGGCCGAGCGTCATCCAGGAAATCACCAGGGTAAGTGAGCGCGGTCACCAGCGGCGTGTGATGTGTGAAATCCCGATTGCGCCGAGTTGGAGTGCGCGATATGGCCCAAGATCTGCTATCCCAGTCATTGCCCTGGTGCCGATAACCCACGATAAATCAATCGGTTACAAATAACAGGTCGTCTGGCGCAGAACTTGCTTTTAAAGCTGTCGAACGGGGAGAAGATATGCCCGCAGATGCGCGCTCATTTATTCATAAAATTTGGCAAACCATCGCCTCCATCAAGACCGGCGTAGTGCTTTTGATCCTGGTCGTGATTCTCTCGGCGGTTGGAACGGTCATTCTGCAGCGGCCCGCCACCGACTCCGACGAAATGCAGAACGCTTATTCGCCGCACATGCTCCGCTTCTTGGACACACTCGGGTTGACCGATGTATTTCACGCCTGGTGGTTCCTCGGCCTCATGGCGCTCGTCAGCCTCAGCATTCTAGCGGCGTCCATCGATCGTTTTCCCAACTCGTGGCGCTTCTTCTCGCGCCCTTACAAATATCCCGATGAAACTTTTCGCCGCGCTTCCCGTCCCCAGAAATCAATCGCCATCGCGGACGAAGAAACAGGATTGGTAGCGGCGGAGCGTGCGCTGCATTCTCTCGGATTGAAACCCGAGCGAGTGGTGCGCGAAGATCACTTCGGAATTTTCGCGGAACGCCATCGCGTCTCCGAGCTAGCCGTATACATCGTGCACGCCAGCCTCCTTCTCATTTTCTTCGGCGCGCTCGTCGACGGACTTTGGGGCTGGAATGGTTCTCTCACTCTCAATGACGGACAAACTTCCAACATCGTCGAGTTGCGCGACGGCACCACCCGCACTCTCCCCTTTGCCATTCGTTGCGACGAAGCCGGACAGGAGAACTACAAAGACGGCACGCCGAAAAAGTGGTGGTCGAAGCTGGCCGTGGTTCGAGATGGACAGGATGTGCAGAAAAAGGAAATTGTTGTCAACGACCCGCTCCTTTATAGCGGCGTTCGCTTTTATCAGGCGAGTTACGGATCCAACGGCAAGGTTCAGAAGTTCAGCCTGCTTGCCACTCCGAGCAGCGGCTCTGGCGAAAAGCAGGAAATTGGCATGGCGCTGAACGACAGCGTTGCACTCGACGCCGATACCAGCGTGCGCTTCGTCGAATTCATCCCCGACTTCGCGGTGCGCGACGGGCAGGTCTACAAAAAATCAAACTACTTGGACAATCCCGCCGCCCACCTGGTCGTGACTTCGAAAAAAGCTGGCAAGGATTTTGATGTTTGGCTTCCGCAAATGGGCGACGTCACCGACAACTCCAAGGCACCCTATCAATTTCAGCCTACCGATTTAAAGATGGGCCACTTCACCGGCTTGCAAGTCTCGCACGAGCCCGGGCAGTGGGGAGTGTGGTCCGGCGTAGTGCTGATGGGCATCGGTCTGGCCTTGGTGTTTTACGTAGTACACATGCGCTTTTGGATGGTGCCGGTTTGCGATCCAAAAACCGGCAAGTACTCGCTGTGGATCGGTGGCAGCGCGAACCGCAACAAGGATGCCTTTGATCAGCGCTTCAATGACCTGGTCGCGTTGGTGGAAGAAAATCTAAAGGCCATTCCTGCCGACATTTCGCGCGAAGCAATCGAGAGTGTCGCCGGTAACCAAAGCTGCGAACTGTCACAGCGAACCGACTTAGCGAATTGAAAAATTGAACCGCACCGCCTCAATGGGAGGATGTAAATGGCACACGCAACGGTAGAACAGCAGCAACCGGCAACCGGCACAACCCTCGTCGTACTGGTCGGACTCGCCGTTACCTTCTTGCTGTTCATGGCATTTCTGAACGTGGTGAAAAGCGGCAACATCGTGAATGAGAGCAACCTGCTCTTTGCCGCACTGATCTTTTACTCTGGCGCCGGAGCGCTCTATCTCGGATTTGGCGTTACCGGTACACCTTCCTACTTGAAGTTTGCATCGTTCTCCACCTCGCTCGGATTGGTCGCGAATACGGCAGCCATCGCCCACCGCTGGTATGAAAGCGGACACGCGCCATTTTCCAGCGTCTACGAAATGCTGCTCAGCTTCGTGTGGACGCTCGCGGTGCTCACGCTGGTCGCCGAGAAAAAATATGGCGTCAAAGTAATTGGCACCGTCACCATGCCGGTCGCAATCGTCGGCGTAGTGTTGATGCAGTTGCTGCGTACTGACGTGCATCCCCTGGTTCCCGCGCTGCAATCGACCTGGCTCCATGTCCACGTCACGCTGGCCATGCTGGCCTATGCTGCTTGCGCGCTCAGCTTTGCCCTCGCCATGATGTTTCTGATTCAGGACCACATCAAGACGGAGACCGTCCTCGCCGTCACCAGCGCCAGCACACTCGCCGTTTATGCGAGCATCGTGCTCACCCGCTTCGAAAAATGGGGTGGATTGAATCTGGTGGCGTGGAATCCGGAAAGTAAGTCGGAAGTCTTTATCTCCAAGGGAGTGCGTTTGTTCGTGGTCGTTCCCGACCTTGGATGGCTCTTAACACTCACGCTTCTGGTGGTGGCGGCGCCGCTCGTTCTTTACGGACTGGCGCGTTGGAAGAAGACCCATAGTGACACCTTGCTGACGCTCGCCAACCGCGCCGTCTTTCTCAGCATTCTCCTCCAGGTAATGACGGCGATTATGTTTGTGTTGCGCGCCCGTGATGGCCGTTATCCGTCGCTCGACGCAGATGGGCTATTCCCCACAACCCTCGCCGCCAGTCCTTTTATACTGTCGGGTTTGGTGGGCGGCGTTTTTATCTCTCTCCTCTATCTGCTGCTTCTGTGGCGCCGTCCGGATTTAGAGCGATCGCTGCCCAGCTCCGACAACCTCGACCGCATCACTTATAAAACGATCTGTCTCGCCTTCCCCCTTCTTACTCTAATGATCGCCTCTGGCGCCTACTGGGCAAACCAGACTTGGGGCTCCTACTGGAGCTGGGATCCGAAAGAGACCTGGGCGGCAATCACCTGGCTCGTGTACGCTCTATATCTACACATGCGCATCACTCGCGGATGGCGTGGCCGTCGCGCCGCTTACTTCGCCATCGGCGGCTTTGCGGTCGTGATGTTCACCTTCTTCGGTGTGACTTACCTGTTGCCGGGACTTCACGCATATGCCTGAGCGCCCGCAATTCGAGACCGCAAAGCTGGGGCCTACGGAACAAATAGGCCACACCTATGATGCGCCCGTCCGTCCTCCACCTGAGCGACGGCCGGACGATAACATCAACTTATCGCCGGATTCGTCGAAGGAACGACCGTCGGCTAAACTATCGTCGTCTACACGATTGTCGTCTACACGAATTTCGTTGACGGGATCGTCGCCTGCGCGGCCATCGCCAGTACAATCAGCACGTGCAGTTCCGTCATCGCCAGAGGACTTCCGTATGAGTTCCGTTCGCGTTAATTGGCAACTCAAGGCGATCTTGCCGGTGGCGTTCGTCCTTCTGGCCGGGCTGTTGCTCTTCACCCTCGCAACCGTATCTTTGCGCGATCCCGAGCGCCACGCCGTATTAATGGTTGCGGGAGCGGGAGCCGTTGCTATCTGCATCGCCTCCATCGGGGCGCTTGCCTATTTCATTCACCGGCCCATGGTCGAATTGCAGGAAAAGATCGCACTGGTCAGCGAAGGCAACCTCCACGTCTCTGTCACCTTTGATCGGCGCAATGACGAAATCGGCGACCTCGGCCGCAACTTCAACCACATGGTCGAGCAGCTACGCGAGAGCCGCGATGAGATCGAGTCGCTGCATCGCACCCAGATGTCACGCGCCGAGCACCTGGCCACGCTCGGCGAATTGGCCGCTGGCCTCGCCCACGAGATTCGCAATCCGCTTGCCGGAATCGCCGGAGTCATCGAAATCATCGGCCGCGATCTGCCCTCGACCAGCCCGGCTCGCGCCGTGGTAAAAGACGTCCGTCAGGAGATCGCCCAGATCAACCGCATCCTCACCGATCTTCTCGAGACCGCGCGACCTCACCCACCCCGGATCTGCCGCAGCAACCTCAACACCACAGTCGAACACGCGGTAATGCTGGCGCGCCAGCAAGTGTTGTCAAAGCCAATCAAGATTGAATTCCAGAAGTCCGCCGACTTGCCTGAGGTCGAGCACGACAGCGATCAGATTCACCAGGTCCTTCTCAACCTGCTCCTCAACGCCGTCCAAGCCACCGAAGGCGAAGCCACCATCCGCGTCGAGATCGGTTCGCGAGACAACTGCGCCATCGTGCTCGTTAGCGACACCGGCCGAGGCATCGCCGCGCAACACCTCGCCCACATCTTCCGCCCCTTCTACACCACCAAGGGCAACGGCACCGGACTCGGCCTCTCGCTGGCGCGTCGTATCGTCGAAGAACACCACGGCCGCATCGACGTAACGAGCACAGTTGGAAAAGGCAGTACCTTTGAAGTAGTGCTGCCCTTCGAAATGCCGCGCTCGCCAGTCGCCGATTCCTAGTCTCAGTCGCCGGCTAGAGATCACTCAGAGCTAGGAGGGACCTAGCTTCGGTAATGGTCGGGTTATTACCGTTTGTCAATCGTGTTTGTACGTACAAATGTTCCACGTGGAACATTTTCGGTTATTGTTCGTGCGTACATATATATAGTTACATTGCAGTTCTATGATTTATATGGGGTTAGCGGTTTCCGACAACTCTCCGGGCAAAGTCCCCACTCTAAATTTCGCAAAGAGCGCGAAATTTAGAATGGGCCACCGTTTTCCTCGCGATTGTGTGTAACTACAAAAAGAAATACAATTGATTGTGAGATGGAATGAAATACGAATGGGGTGACGAAAAGAACCGGAAGAACCTCGCCAAGCATGGCCTCAGCTTTGAGGATGCCGAGCAGGTGTTTGCCGGGCCTTGCGTGACCTTCGAGGACGACCGTTTTGCCTACGGTGAAGAACGGCTCATCACTTTGGGCTTGTTGTCCGGGCGTCTGGTTGTTATCGCCCATGCGCCACGTGATGACGGGACACGCATCATCTCCATGAGAAAAGGAAATCGACGTGAACAAGAAATCTATAAAGAGCGACTTGGCACGAATTGACCGCATGAAAGACGCCGATATCGACTACTCGGATATTCCGCGCCTCGACAAATCGTTTCTCAAAAAGGCAACCATGCCCTGGCCTCCGGAGAAAAAGCAGCTAACCATTCGTCTGGATGCGGACGTGCTCGATTGGCTCAAGCGTCACGGCAAGGGCTACCAGACCCGCATCAACCGCATTCTGCGTGTGGTGATGGAGAGCCAGCCTTCGGGGTCGGCGCATCGGTAAGACTTTTTGTGTCGCTTTCGTTATCGAGAAAACGTCCGGCCTGTCCCCGGGTTATCCGTCGCGCAGTAACTCGTCTTCTATCTTCTATCTGCGAGATTAGTAGGGAGCGGTCCGGGGCAGGCCTATCCTTTGCCAAGCGTAGGGCCATGACCGTTTTGGATGGTTCGTGGAGGGAGGTTGGGCTACCAGCCTCTTATTTCTCGAGGAGACGCCTCGTCTGTTCTCGGTTTATGCTTGTTCCCGGTTCATTTTGTCCGCCCCTCCGCAAGCGATCGGTCCAGCCAGCGTCTTGCAATCCGTGGCGTTTGGCGAAAGAATAAATGGTAAGTATGAACTCTCGCTGGTTCCTTACGCTCCGCTCGATCCTCGAGTTATTCTACTTCGTCTCAACCGTCGTACTGACTGGCGTGGCGTTCTACGGTCTGAAGCAGTTGCGTCTTACTAAGCAAATCGCGAGTAAAAATGCCAAGCGAGAGTCCATCAAGTTTGCGACTGAGCGCTGCCAGTACTTTGCCGAGACAATTGTTCCCGCACGAACGAGAGCGATGGCGTCGTATCATCAACAAAAATTCACTTGTTTACGGGACCAGCGATTCAGGATCAGTAGAGGGGAGTTAGTAGATCACAACTTCGACAAGCAAAGGATCGCACAGTGCGAGAGAGAGGCGTTATCTGCGTCAAGCGCGTTTGTGGAACTGTTGAACTACTTGGAGGCGTATGCGATCCCGTTCGTCGCAGGGGTCGCCGACGATGAGCTTGGATTTCAAGAAACTGCTTCCGCCTTCTGCCAATTTCTGGCAGAGGTCATGATCGTGGTAGCCGCATTCCGAAGCCAGGGTCCACGCTTCGAAAGTTGCGTGAGACTATACGAATCATGGGCCGCTCGGTTAGAAGCGGAGAAGATGAAACCGCTCGTGCAAAGTATGAGCGAGAAAATCAAGGCTGCCGAAAAGGCAAAGTTCCCTCCGTTGGGGGGGAGTTAAAACGGAAGAATCGCGCCACGACAGTGACCTTTGGCGGGTGGCCCATTCAAGCCCGGTTTTGGCTTGAGTGGGGTAGTTCTACTGTGACAGAGTCTTCCTGCCGCTCTTTCTTGTTCCCATGTCTCCTATTCCAACTCGATCTCCGCGCAAAATCCCCACTCTAAATTTCGCAAAGAGCGCGAAATTTAGAATGGGCCACCCGCCGAGCTAAGCGATTGAAGGGCCAGCGCCTAACGTGGCTTGCGGAAACACGCGGCGTATAATCGTCGCATCCCGGCATCAGATCGCGTCTATTAGCCAACGAGCATCTGGCTATTCAGGAGGACCAATTGAAACGACTTCTCAGTGCATGTCTTCTCTGTGCCGCATTGGCATTCGCCGAACGCGCTGGGGCCAATACCTGGCCCGATTCTTGCGGGGATGAGAAAGTCAATTTCGAAGTCAAGACGGAAAAATCACAGGCCGCGCTCCCCGCCCCCGCGGAGGGCAAGGCGCAGATCATTCTTATCGAGGGCGAAAACCAGATGTATGCCCCTTTTCACAATGCCACTGTCCGCTTCGGCATGGACGGAGCCTGGGTGGGTGCCAATAACGGCAACTCATATTTCGCGTTGACGGTCGATCCGGGGGTTCATCACCTCTGCGCAAATTGGCAATCGACCTTCAAAACGCTTAACAAGAATATCGACCTGACATCGTTTACGGCAGAGCCTGGTCAGATCTACTACTTCGTGGCCCAGGTCACTGTGAACTCCCGAGACAGCGTAAGCTTCGGTCTTTCGCAATTGAACGCAGATGAAGGAAAATATCGAGTCGAGAACTCAAAGCTCAGCACCTCGAAACCCAAGTAGCTGAGCGGCCTCGACGGGCCTCTTCTCAGCGCGGCGGCATGGTCTTCTCCGAAAGCAGCGCCGTATAATAGTCGGTTCCCGCGCAAGAGGAGATTCCATCTTTGTCCACTCATACCGATCCCGCCACGCAGTCAAAAATCCAGGACCCAGCAATAAAGTTCCGCACCGAATCTGACAGCATGGGAAAGATTGAAGTTCCCTCCAATGTTTATTGGGGAGCGCAGACGCAGCGCTCGCTGCTGCATTTCAATATTGGGCGCGACACTATGCCTCCGGAGATGATTCGGGCGTTTGGCGTGCTGAAGAAGGCTTGCGCGCTGGTGAATCAGGATCTGGGGAAACTGGCTCCTGAGTTGGCGAAGCTCATCGTGCAGGCTGCGGACGAAGTGATTTCCGGCAAGCTGAACGACCAGTTTCCGCTACGCATCTGGCAGACAGGCTCGGGCACGCAGACCAACATGAACGTGAATGAGGTGATCTCCAATCGTGCGATCGAGATTGCTGGCGGCGAATTGGGATCGAAGAAGCCTGTGCATCCGAACGATCACGTGAACATGTCGCAGTCGTCGAACGATACGTTTCCGGCGGCGATGCACATTGCGGCGGCGGCGCGGGTGAAGAATGATTTGATTCCGGCGATCAGGACGGTCCGCGATGCGATTGCGGCCAAGGCTAAGGAATTCGACGGCGTTGTGAAGATTGGGCGCACGCATTTGCAGGATGCTGTGCCGCTGACTTTTGGGCAGGAGTTTGGCGGTTGGGCTAGCCTGCTCGAGCGCGACATAAAGAGGTTAGAGCAGGCTCTCGACGGTCTCTACGATCTGGCGATTGGCGGAACGGCGGTGGGGACGGGATTGAATACGCATCCGGAGTTTGCTGAGCGCGCAGCCAGGAAGACCGCCGAACTGACGGGACTTCCCTTCCGCTCGCATCCCAATAAGTTTGCCGCGCTATCTGCGCACGACGAAATAGTGTTTGCGCAGGGAGCGATGGAGACGCTGGCCGCTTCGCTGATGAAGATCTCGAACGACATTCGCTGGCTGGCTTCGGGGCCGCGCTGCGGACTGGGCGAGTTGTCGATTCCGGAGAATGAGCCGGGGTCGTCGATCATGCCGGGCAAGGTGAATCCTACGCAATGCGAGGCGATGACGATGGTCTGCGTGCAGGTGCACGGCGCGACGGCTGCGGTGGGATTCGCCGGATCGCAGGGCAACTTCGAGCTGAACGTGTATAAGCCAGTGATCATTTATAACTTTCTGCACTCGGTCACGCTGATCACCGACGCTTGCCATGGCTATGTCGAATACATGCTGAAGGGGATTGAGGTCGATCGCGCGAAGGTCGATTGGTATGTGAAGAATTCGCTGATGCTGGTGACGGCGCTCGCTCCGAAGGTGGGATACGACAAGGCGGCGCAGATCGCGCACACGGCGCACGTGGAGCACTCGAGCCTGCGCGAGGCGGCGCTGAAGCTGGGATATCTTACGGGCGAGGAATTTGATGCGCTGGTTAAGCCGGAGAAGATGACGAGGCCGTAAGGCATCGGGTCATGGGGTGATCTGAAGACCTCCGACCAGCGCTTACAAAAGTAATCATCCCGCGTTGATTTCGAGTTACCGAGGGACATAGGCCCAGCCTATCATTCGAGAGTCTATGCTCTTCGACGGCTCGCATTGGCGACGGCTCGCTTTGCTGTTTATGGTGGGAGCGTCGTCGTCGACTGCCATTTCATCTGAGGCCCCTCCGGTGCACGGGCAGACGCTGCCGGTGCATCCTCCAGTCTTTGAAAATGCTGAGAATGTGACGTGCCGGTATCGACTCCACGGACTGCAGAAGGAATTTACCGGGACGCACCTGTCGGAGGTTCACTATTCTTCGTTGCCCGCTGGGGAATATAGCTTCCAGGTAGTTTGCGATGCTCCGCAACCGAGAGAGAGTAAGTCGGCAGCTTATTCGTTTATTGTGCCAGCCTATAGGTTTCCTGGGTCGGGTGCGTGGTGGCGGACGTCGTGGATGGAGATGGGCGCGTTTGGAGTAGCGCTGCTGATTTGGGCAACCCTCTGGAGCCGTTATCGCGATCGGCGCGAGAATGAGCGACTGGAGCGGGCAGTGGCCGAGCGGAGCGCGGAACTGGCGCGTGCGAATCGCGAATTGCAGGAGGCTTCGCTCTGCGATCCGCTGACTGGCCTGCGCAACCGGCGGTTTTTTCAGAGCATGATTCCGGCGGACGCGAGCCAGGCGTTGCGCGCCTATCGCGGATCGGAAATCTATGGCCGCGATCATCGTGACCTGATGTTTTTTCTGGTGGATATCGACCATTTCAAAGATGTGAATGACGAATACGGCCACGATGCGGGGGATCGCGTGCTGGTGCAGATCGCGCAGCGACTGAGTCGCGTCGTGCGTGAGTCGGATTTTCTGATCCGCTGGGGTGGAGAAGAATTCCTGGTTGTCTTCCGCTCCGCCGAGCGCAACGATGGCGTGCTGCTGGCTGGGCGAATCCTGAAGGCGGTCAACAGCGTGAAATTTGATCTGGGGAATGAGCGGCGGTTGGCGCGGTCGTGCTCGGTGGGATGGGCAGCGTTCCCGTGGCTTCCGCCGGCTTGTTCGGATTTGTCGGTGGAGGAAGTGCTGCGGCTCGCGGATCGCGGACTTTATCTTGCGAAGCAGGGCGGGCGCAATCAGGCGGTGGGCATGGTTCCGGCGACGAATGCGCCGGTGATTAATAATAATAATAATAATGAGAACGCTTCCGCCAACGGTTCTTCCGTCAGTAACCTCGTCACGCGGCCGGGAAAATATAGCAATCTGGAGCAACTGCTCGAAGACAAAATGATTCGCGAAGTGCGCACATCGGGGGCGGTCTCGGCAGCTGCGGCGGGCTAAGCTCTCTGCACCAGCAAGTCTCAATTCTTTTTCAAAAATCTGCGGCGGTTCAGGTGAGTTGAGGCGGTGGGCTCGATGTCATCGTATTTCAGCACGCTGATGGAGCCGTCGACTTCGAGTACGGCGAGCGCCGCATCCTTATATGTGCCGACGCCATGCTCGCGCAGGGCGCGTTCCAATTCATCCATGCTGTGACTCGATCACCACGCCGTCGTGCACCAGCAGGCTGGGCTGCCCCTGAATATATTTTCGGAAGCGGCGATTGCCGCCGGAGAGCTCGGCTACTAAATAATTGAGGACGAGGAGAGTGGTGGCGGCTACGGCGCCTCCGGCAAGCGAGGTGTCGGGACCGGTCATCGCGTTCTGCACGGAGTTCGAAAGCAGCAGGAGGAGAGTCAGATCGAAGGGAGTCATCTGCCCGACCTCGCGCTTGCCGCTGATGCGAATTCCGATGAGCACGAGAAGATAGATCACTCCAGTGCGGAGCGCGATTTCGAGCAGCGTGTGCGCGTTTGCGGGCAGCATAGAGTTGCAACTCTAGTCGACGGTGCGCCGCAGTTTCCCTCAGCGGCTAAAGCCGGTACTGAAAAGAAGCCTTTTATCGCAGCGGTAAACCGCTGCGCCACCCAAAGACTAGAACAAAATCGCAAGGCTGAAGCGACGCCCCTTTTGAAATGCGTTACTGCGGCGTCGCGGTGATTGGAATCGGCGCGTTTTTGGGCGTGCTCAGGTAGCCGGTGATTTTCTTTTTATCCACCGTCCACACGACGAGCTCGTAGAGCATGTGATCGCGTCCGGTATAGAACTGCACCGGCTCGCTTTGATTCTTGTCTTTCTTTTCGACGGTTTTGTCGTCGGCGGTAACGTCGAGCGAATACTTACCATGCTTTGGATCAGTCTTCTTCAGCTGCAGGGCTACCGTGGAGAAAGCCTGCGGCTTCGCACCCTTTAATAGGGTGAATTCGTAATACTGCCGATCGCCCTTGTGCTTGAGAGCCTCGAGGTCGCTGCGCGTGTTGGCGATGAGACCGCTTTGCTGTCCGAGATCGCCGATGGTAGTTTGAAGTTTGGCGATGGTCGAGTCGAGGGAGGCTTTGGTGGTGGCGACGTCGGTCTTTACGCCGCCCACGTCGGTCTTCACCGAACCCACTTCTCCCGAAACAGCGCTAACATCCTTCTTCTCTTGTTCCGCTTGTGCGGCGAGGCTTGCCATGGCGGCCTGTTGCTCGCGCTGGAGCGCGGCGGCGCGCGCGGCCAATTCTTTCTTGGTCATGCCCAGTTGACGGGCCAGGGTCTCGGAGTCCGCTTCGGCGGACTGCATGCGCTTAGTGAGATCGCCGATCTGCTTTTCGCTGGAGGTTTGATCCTGCGTGATCTTCTCGAGATCGAGGCGCTGGGCGTAAATGAAATATGCCGATGCGGCGACATATGCAGCGGCCAATGCGATAAGAACCCACCGGCCCACGTGGCTCTGGGGCTCGGGATGGTAAACGACAGCTTGCTCGCCTTCAGACATTCAGTTTGATCTCCGGTTGAAAGTGGTAACGCCTATTGTTTGTGAGATGCGGGTTGCTGTCAATTGCGTTTCATATACTTGGGGTCAGACAGCTCAACTAGAATGACATGGTGAAGAAATGGGACGCGATTGTTATCGGGGCCGGAGTCATTGGACTTTCTCTCGCCATCGAACTGAATAAGCAGGGATTGCGCGTGCTGGTGGTGGAGAAAGGCGAGCCGGGGCGCGAGGCGTCTTGGGCTGCTGGAGGAATGCTGGTCGACTCTCCCGCCGAAACGCAGCCAGCATTGCGGGAACTGGCGACAGCTAGCGCGCGGATGTATCCGGAGTTCGTGCATGAGTTGGAGGATGAATCGCGACTGAAGATTGATCTGCGGTCGGTGGGGACAATTGTCTTGAGCCAGAATCCCGATGCAACACAAGCTTGTCCTTTGCCACGACCGCTCGCGGAGTTGGAGCCGGACCTTCAGAATTCAGACGGTGGGGCGCAGCGATTCTCGGCGTTGTTTCTTAAAGAGCGCTGTGTCGACCCTCGTGATGTGACAGCTGCGGCGCTTGCGGCGGCGCGGCATCGCGACGTCGATTTTTCATCTGGCGACGAAGTGCTGGGCGTGGAAGTGGCTGACGGCAAGGTGTCTGGCGTGCTTACTAACAAGACTCGATTTGCGGCGGGCGTGGCGGTGAATTGCGCTGGCGCTTGGGCGGGGCAGATTGCGCCTCACACGTTTCCGACTCGGCCGGTTAAGGGACAGATGGTGTGCGTCGTCATGCCGGAAAAAGAGATGGTGCGGCATGTGGTGCGGGCGCCGGAAGTTTATCTGATTCCGCGGAGCGATGGGCGCATGGTGATCGGGGCGACGGCTGAGGAGGCGGGATTCGACAAGCGGACGGTGCCGGAGACGATCCAGAAGTTGCGGCAGGCGGCGATTGATCTGGTTCCGAGATTGGCGGAGGCGCGGATTCTGGAAGCGTGGGCGGGGCTGCGTCCGGGAACGCCTGACGGGCTGCCGATTCTGGGCGCAACGCCGACGCCGGGATATTTTGTTGCTACCGGCCATTTTCGCGATGGGATTTTGCTTGCGCCGTTGACGGCTAAGTTGATAGGGCAGGTGATCACCGGGGAGCGGCCAGAGTTCGATCTCGGGCCGTTTGAGGCGGCGAGGTTTCAGGACTAAACTTGAATTCTTCAACAACGCGATGAATCGTTTTCGGAGCGCCTTATCGTTGCTTTCAATCGGAGTCGGACTGTTGCCTACGGCGCGTGCTGCTCAACATGCGCTCACAATTCGAAATGTGCGTTCTGGCACGGCGACACTCCGCCAACAAGGACGTTTAACGATCCTTGAAATCAAGTCCCATGCTGGGTCTTCTCTGCGTATCGCTCTCAGCCATCCAAGCAACTATCGCCAAGGGACTAATGCCCCGACTGAAACCCATCTGGTTGCGGAGAACCCCAATCACTTCGTGATCTTCACAGATACATTCGCTTCTAACCCGGGAAATATTCAGGGCCATTGCGGTGCGAGCGAGACCGGCGAGCGTTTCGTCCATGTAGTCGCTCTTGGAGCTATCCCGCATGAGACTTTATCGGTTCTTATGGATAGCTGCCTTCTCGACTTGGAACCGTCTTCACGAAGCCCCGAGTGGATCGCCAAGCCCGATTCCGCTGGTTTCAGCGGTCGAATAATTCTGAGCTTTGAGGAGGACACGCAACCGACCGCCATTTACTATGTCGCACCCGACGGCGCTGTCACCCGCCCAGAGATTGATCCAAGTTCTCCGAAGCATCACTGATTTGTGTCCAGCAGTTCCGTTCTTCTAGGACGTTCGGCCGCCCATCCGGGTATATACTGAAGCGTTTTCCGCAATCATTCCTTGAGCATACGCGCCCTGCGCGCCAGAAAGGCACCTATTATGGCTTCCCCGGCAGTCGATTTTGCCCGCAGCAATCAACCTCGGTTTCTTGATGAGCTGAAGACTCTGCTCCGCATTCCGAGTATCAGCACGCTTGATGAACATAAGAGCGATGTGCAGAAGGCGGCGGAATTTGTGGCGGCGGAGTTGAAGCGCATTGGGATGGAGAATGTCGAGATCATTCCGACGAAGGGGCATCCGCTGCTTTATGCCGATTGGATTCATGCGGCGGGCAAGCCTACGGTTTTGATGTATGCGCATTACGATGTGCAGCCGCCTGATCCGCTGGATGAATGGCACACGCCGCCGTTTGAACCGACGGAGCGCAACAATAATCTTTATGCGCGCGGGGCGGTCGACGATAAGGGCCAGCTTTGGATGGAGGTGAAGGCGCTCGAGTCGCTGATGAAGGCGCATGGGGGCAAGCTGCCGATCAACGTCAAAGTGATTTTTGAAGGCGAGGAAGAAGTGGGCGGCGAGTCGATTGCCGCGTATGTACGAAAAGAGAAAGCCAAGCTGAAAGCGGATTTCGCGCTGGTCTGCGACACGGAACTGTTTGCGCCGAACCTACCTACTCTGTGCGTCGGGCTGCGCGGGCTGGTTTATACAGAGATTGAGGCGGTGGGGGCGAAGACCGATCTGCACTCGGGCATGTATGGGGGAGCGGCGCCGAATCCGTTGTTTGCGCTGGTCGAGATTATCAGCAAGCTGAAAGATGCGAAGGGGAAGATTCTGATTCCTGGCTTTTACAAGAATGTCAAAACGCCGAGTAAAGATGAGCTGAAGGCGTGGAAGCGGCTGCCGTTTAATGAAGAGCAGTATCGGAAGAAGGAAGTTGGATCGAAGGTGCTGACGGGCGAGCCGGGATATTCGGTGCTGTATCGCACGTGGGCGCGTCCGACGCTGGAGGTGCATGGCATGCCGGGAGGATTTGTGGCTCCGGGGGCGAAGACGGTGATTCCGGCGAAGGCGTCGGCTAAGATTTCGATGCGGCTCGTGCCCAATCAGGATCCGGAGGATATTTTCAAGCGCTACTCGGCTTTCGTTAAGAAAAACACGCCCAAGGGAATCGAGATCAAGATCAAGACTTATAGCAAAGGCGCGGCGTGCGTGGTTGGCACCGACAATCGATTTATCAAAGCCGCGACTGAGGCGCTGCACGACACATTCAAGAAAGAGACTGTGTTTATTCGCTCGGGCGGATCGATTCCCATCGTGACCGACTTTCAGGATGTGTTGAAGATTCCATCCGTAATGATGGGCTTCGGGCTACCGGACGATAATCTGCATGCTCCGAATGAGAAGTTTCATATTCCGAATTTTCATCGCGGGATTGAGACGATTTGCTTGTTTTTTGAGAAGCTGGGGTAGGGCAGGCTCTGGGGCTCTGCGTGCTAAAATCGCAGTGTGAAAGCTCAGCGAAAGTTTACCGTTGTCATCGAACGAGACGAAGACGGCTATTATGTCGCAACCGTTCCCGCCTTGCGGGGCTGCCATACTCAGGCCAAGAACCTCGATACGCTCATGAAGCGCGTTCGGGAGGTCGTGGAACTCTGCCTGGAAGATAGCCGTGTTGTTCCATCGCTAGAATTAGTAGGTATCCAGCAAATCTCGGTATGACACGCCTTCCGCGCCTGAAGGGCAAGGAATTGGTAGTCTTCTGGAGAAACGCGGATTTGAGATCGTGCGGACCCGAGGTAGCCACGTATTTCTGCGACATGCCGACGGGAGAGTAACGACAGTGCCAGTTCATAGCGGCGAAACGCTTGGTCCCGGTCTTCTTCGGTCCATCTTGCGCGATGTCGAATTGTCGGTAGACGGCCTCCTCCGCACCCGCTAAGCCAATCGAAGAACCACGCAGAACCCGCGCGGTAATCCCCAATCCCGCGCCTTCAGGTAAAATAAAAGATTGAGGTTCAGCGGTATGCGTACACGGATTTTCGCGTCGATGGTGCTGTTTTTTCTGGTCACGATGGTGTCGGCGCCGTGGCTGCAGTCGGAGGATGACGACGGCGTTCCGCATTTTAATGCCAGCTCTCCGGCGGCGGGCGACAGGTTGCCGCCGATATTGACCAAGGATCAGTTGTGGGGTGCGAACGCGCAGTTTCCTTATCAGACGCATGCTTACGAACTGGCGGCGAAGATTCCGAAGGTGATTTTTCAGCAACCTTGTTATTGCTATTGCGATCGCAGCATGGGACACACCAGCCTGCACAGCTGCTTTTCGGGGACGCACGGCGCGGAGTGCGGCACTTGCCTGCGAGAGCTTTATTACACCTACACGATGTATAAGCAGGGAAAAACAGCGAAGCAGATTCGCGCCGGGATTATTAAAGGCGATTGGAAGTCGATCGATCTGACAACAGCAGCCAGCATTAATTGAATTCTCAAACTTTTGAGCTAAATTTCGAACTCGAGGCGGTTTGATGGCACTGAAGGTAACTCCCAAGAAACAAGCGACCGAAGATCCGCGGCACACACAGGCGGTGCAGAACTACGAATCAGGGTTGCGCGCGTTGCAGGAGCACAAGTTCGAAAAGGCCAAAGGTCACCTGCAAAAAGTATTGAGCGGTCCGAACAAGTCTCTCGTCGATCGCGCCCAGGTGCACATCATCACCTGCGAAAAGCATCTGAACGCGCCCAGCTTGCAGTTTAAGTCGGTCGAGGAGCACTACGACTATGCCGCATCGCTGGTCAATTCGGGCGATTACGTGACGGCACGCGAGCATCTTGATGCGCTGCTGAAACAGAATCCGAAGTCCGAGTACGTTCTCTATGGACTGGCCGCGCTGCATTGCCTGACCGGGCACGTGGAAGAATCGCTCAAGACGCTCAATGACGCAATTCAGGTGAAGCCGGCTCTTCGCTTCCAGGCGCGCAACGATACTGACTTCCAGAATCTGGCCGAGGATCCGCGTTTCACCGAACTGCTCTATCCAGATCCGGGCGTAGAAGCGGAGCCCGAGGAAGAAGAAGCGAGCGCGTATTAGCCGCTGGCGCCGACTCGCCACACTCGTCTTCCGTGAGGCGGTATGCTTGCCCAATCGTCAATGAACTCATCCGATACCGGCAAGGCTGGGCCTGAATTACGCGTGGTCGCAATCGGCGGCGGCACCGGCCTCTCCACGCTGCTGAAGGGGCTGAAGCACTACGTCATGACGCCGTCGATAGCTTTGCCTGGCCAGCCAACGATTCGCGAATTATCGGGCGTGGTGACGGTAAGCGACGATGGCGGATCGAGCGGCCGTCTGCGCAAGGAATTCAACATGCTGCCGCCGGGTGACGTGCGCAATTGCATCGTTGCCTTGTCGGAAGACGAAGCCCTGCTTTCGAGATTGTTCCAACATCGTTTTCAGAAGGGCTCGGGGCTCGAAGGCCACAGCTTCGGGAATCTTTTCCTGGCGGCGCTCACTTCGATCACGGGAGACTTTGCCGAGGCGGTGCGGCTGTCATCGGAAATTTTGCTGACGCGCGGGCGTATTTATCCAGCGACCATGACCAGCGTGGAACTGGAAGCTCTGATGGTAGACGGCACGCAAGTGCGCGGCGAAACGGAGATCACTGCGAGCAAAGGTAAGATTCGCGCGCTGGCCTTGTTCCCCCCGGATGTCGAACCGCTTCCACAGACGCTCGAAGCAATCGCCAATGCGGACCTGATCACAATCGGCCCAGGATCGCTTTTCACCAGCCTGATTCCGAATTTGCTGGTTCGCGGAATTCCCCAGGCGATCAGGGAATCGCCGGCAGTGAAAGTATTTGTATGCAACTTGATGACGCAGGCTAATGAAAGTCTTGGTTTAACTGCGTCGGATCACATTCGCGCACTGAATAATCACGCTGGCGTGCAGTTGTTCGACTACGCTCTGATCAATCAAACTCAGGCGTCGCCTGAGATGAAGGCGAAGTATGCGTTGGAGGGCGCCTCGCAGATCGTCGTCGACCTGGAAGCGATCGAGGCACTGGGCGTCTGTCCGGTGCTGGGAGATTATCTCGACGAGGGCGCGGTGGCGCGGCATGCAACTGATCACGTTGCGCATGACCTGATGGCGCTGATGGCGCTGATGGCGCAGGCTCCCGACCGCCAAACACTCCGGAGTTAATTCTGTCGCGGTATATTGACTAAGCATGGCAAACGCGCCGCAGACCGCAACAAAAAACAGATCAAAACCTTCCGCGTCGACTCTGCCTCGGCCGCGCATCGCGATTGCGATTATGGCGGCGGGCAAGGGCACGCGGCTCAAATCGAAGCATCCCAAAGTTCTGCATGAGATTGGCGGCAAGCCGATTCTGGCGCATGTGATTGCCACGGCGCAAAAGGTTGTGCCCGCGCAGGACATCTTTGTGGTCATCGGACATGAGGCAGAGCGCGTGCGCGAAGCGGTTGCCGGCACGGGCGTGAACTTCGTGCTGCAAGCCGAACAGCGTGGCACGGGACACGCGCTGATGGCGGCGCGCGACGCGCTCTCGAATTATGAGCAGGTAATCGTGCTGTCCGGCGACGCCCCTCTCATTACCGGCGACACTATTCGCAAGCTTAGCGATTTCCACGCCTCGCAGAAAGCGACGATGACTTTGCTCAGCGCCGAGCTCGACAATCCGTATGGATACGGGCGCGTGATTCGCAAAGGCAAAGCAGCGGACGTACAGGCGATTGTCGAGGAGAAGTCGGCGAGTGCGCAGCAGAAAAAAATCCGCGAGATCAACTCCGGTTTCTACGCTTTCAATGTACCCGCTTTGTATGAGCACATCGGCCAGCTATCGACTGCCAATCCACATGGCGAGTACTACCTTACCGACATGGCGGACGTGTTTCACCGGGCGCGCAAGAAAGTGGTGGCGATCAAAACGGACGATGCGGGCGAAGTGCTCGGCAGCAACACTCGCGCGGAGATGATGATGCTGGATGCGCGGCTGCGGCTGGCAAAGTGCCGCGAGTTGCTGGATGGGGGCGTGACGATTTTTTATCCACACACCTGCGTAATCGACAGCGACGTGGAAGTGGGAGCCGACACGGTCATCGAGCCCTTCGTGCAATTGCTGGGGCAGACGAAGATTGGCGCGGATTGCCGCATACGGTCTTACAGCATTATTGAAAATTCGATTATTGGCGACGGCGTGACGCTGAAGCCGGGAACACTTATGGCAGAGTCGCGCGTCGATGCGGGAGCTGTAATCGGACCGTACACGCATATGCGTCCGGGAAGTGAAGTCGGCGAAGGCGCTCACTTGGGAAATTTTGTCGAGACTAAGAAAGTCAAACTGGGCAAGGGCTCCAAGGCGAACCACCTGAGCTATCTCGGCGATGCAGAGATTGGGGAGGGCGTAAACATTGGCGCGGGCACGATTACCTGCAACTACGATGGGGTCAACAAGCATCAGACGGTGATCGAAGATGGCGTGTTCGTCGGCAGCGACTCGACGCTGGTCGCGCCAGTAAAGATTGGGCGGGGCGCTTACGTCGCTGCCGCTAGCTGCATCACTGACGATGTGCCGGCGGATGCATTGGCGCTGGGGCGAGCACGACAGAGCGTCAAAGAAGGCTGGGCGCGGGCGAAGCGGGAAGCACAGAAGAAAGAAAAGCGCCGATAGCGAGTAGTAATTCGATCTTCTGGTCGCTGGAGCGTTGTGTGCTGTCCCGATAAAGCCTGCTCACCTCCAAAAGGAATAGACTAGACGCGAAGCCAACCATGACATTGAATTCTCCAACTCAGGAAAAATCTCTCGTCCGCTACGACGTTTCCCTGCTGACGGCGGAAGATTTTTATTTGTTCAACGAAGGCAGCCACTACCGGATTTACGAAAAGATGGGTGCGCATCCCGTCGAATCGGATGGGACGACCGGCACGGTTTTCGGCGTGTGGGCGCCCAACGCGCGCAAGGTATCGGTGGTCGGCGACTTCAACGGTTGGAACCCGCAATCGCACCAACTGCAGGCGCGCGGTTCGTCCGGAGTCTGGGAAGGTTTTATCCCTGGCATCGGCAAGGGCACGCTCTACAAGTTCCATATCAACTCCAATGCAGAAGGTCACGAGACTGAAAAAGCCGACCCAGTGGCACTTTTCAGCGAGACGCCTCCGCGCACCGCTTCGGTGGTATGGAATCTGGACTACACATGGAACGACTCCGCTTTCCTTGAAACACGCGCAGCCGCGAACTCGCTACACGCGCCAATTTCCATCTACGAGGTCCACCTGGGCTCGTGGATGCGCATTCCCGAAGAGGGCAACCGTTCGCTGAGCTATCGCGAAATCGCGCCTCGCCTTGCCGAGCACGTAAATAAGCTTGGCTTCACCCACGTCGAACTGCTTCCTATCATGGAGCATCCCTTCTACGGTTCGTGGGGATATCAAACGACCGGCTACTTTTCTCCCACGGCGCGTTACGGCACGCCGCAGGACTTTATGTTCCTGGTCGACTATCTGCATCAGCATGGCATCGCCGTGATTCTTGATTGGGTGCCATCGCACTTCCCTTCCGACGGCCACGGCCTAGCTTTCTTCGACGGCACTCATTTGTTCGAACACTCTGACGCGCGCCAGGGCTTCCATCCCGACTGGAAGACGTTCATTTTTAATTACGGGCGCACAGAGGTTCGCAGTTTCCTGATGTCGAGCGCCATGTTCTGGCTGGACAAATACCACGCCGATGGATTGCGCGTGGATGCTGTCGCCTCGATGCTATATCTCGATTACTCGCGCAAGGCGGGTGAGTGGATTCCGAACAAATACGGCGGGCGCGAAAATCTCGAGGCCATCGATTTTTTGCGGCGTTTCAATCTTGAGGCTTATAAAGAGCATCCGGATATTCAGACCTACGCTGAAGAATCGACTTCATACGCGATGGTTTCGCGGCCTACGCATCTGGGCGGGCTTGGATTTGGCCTGAAGTGGGACATGGGCTGGATGCACGACACGCTGAAATACTTCAGCCAGGATCCCATCCATCGCCAGTATCACCACAACAAACTGACCTTTCGCATGCTCTATTCTTTCCAGGAAAATTTCGTGCTGCCGCTGAGCCACGATGAAGTGGTGCACGGAAAAGGTTCGCTGATCGGCAAAATGCCGGGTGACGAATGGCAGAAATTCGCGAATCTGCGGCTGCTCTATGCGTACATGTTCGCGCAGCCTGGGAAGAAGCTGCTTTTTATGGGCGACGAGTTTGGACAGGTCAGCGAGTGGGGGCACGATCGCAGCCTCGACTGGGACGTGCTGCAATATCCGGTGCACCGCGGCCTCATGAACTGGGTCGAACAACTGAATCGGCTCTATCGCAACGAACCTGCGCTGCACTGGTTCGATAACGACCCCAACGGATTTGAATGGATAGATTGCAACGACGCACCTCTCAGCGTCGTGTCGCTGCTGCGCAAGGGCAAGCCGGACGAAGAACCCATACTTATTGCGTGCAACTTCACGCCCGTCCCGAGAGTGGGATATCTGGTGGGTGTGCCCTCGGGTGGCTACTGGAGAGAACTTCTCAACAGCGATGGCCAGGAATACGGCGGGAGCGGCATGGGCAACATGGGAGGCGCGGAAGCTCTGGCTGAAAAAACCCACGGGCGGCCCTTTTCTCTGCGACTGACACTGCCGCCGCTCGGGGCGCTGTTTCTGAAGAGGGGCTAGACCCTCGCACAACTTAGAAGTGCTGACGATCCATTTTCCTTCGCCTCCTGCGCAAGTCAACTCATATATAATCTTTCCGTTTTTGAACGCGACGGAGGCTCGACCAAAATGAGGAGATGGGCGCCACTAATCGTTCCAGTACTTCTGGCTAGCCTTTGGTTGGCAGCGGATACGGTTAAATTCAGCTGGGTAAAGATACGACGTGCCAAGAATGATCATAGCCGCCTGCTGGTGGATAAAGACGGCGATTTGCGGTTCGATGATAAAGATCGAAAACTTACGTTCCGGAGTGAGGCTGGCGACGACGTAGCGATTGGTTATGACGATGTCACGAAAGTGGTTTTCGAGAGGACGAGTCGCATGCGAGGAGGACCGGTCGCCTACCTAAGCCTCCCGGGACTGATTGCGGCCGCCCAGCACGTCACTGACTATTGGTTCTATCTTGAATACAAAAGCGGCGATCACAGCGAATCGCTTCTCTTCGCAATACCGAAGAGTTCGTCGGAGAAAGTCGTCGCGAAGGCTCGTGATCTCTTCGGGCCGCGCGTCACGATGCCGGAGTTCGACGAAAAAGGTGAAGAGATCGATCCGAACGCACTCCCTGATTTCAAATCAAAACACACATTCACTGCCGATAAAAACAACCATCCGTTACCGGAGGTAAGGGCAGAGAAGGCTACCGTGGTAGTTGTTTGTCCTGCCCTTGAGACCCGGTACACTGCTCGCGGCAATCAATTTAAATTGCATGCCAACGATCACGTGATCGCAGTGAACCGAGCGGGGACTTACAGCATTGCCTATCTTGATCCCGGAAAATACAAGCTTGTTTCTCAGTCCGAAAATGCAAACGGCTTTGAAATGCAATTAGAAGCGGGCAAGGAATACTATTTCCTGCAGAACACGTTCCAAGGCGTATTAAGGTGGGACACGGAATTGTCGCGCAATAGTCCCGAGCTTGTGATGTACGAACTGAACGGAGCTTACCATTCGGAGTGGCAGCGGAAGTAAACGCGAAGGATATTCGGCCTAAATCGGCGTTGGCACGCAGCCCCTCTTAGCTCCTACCCATCCTCCATGCTATCCTCGCAGTTGAGTCAACCTTTGCGGATGCGCATCCTTACGCGCTACATCCTGGGAGAAGTCGTCTCCTACGCCTTGATCGGCGCGGCGGTTTTTACTTTTGTTCTTTTCACCCGCGATCTTGGCCGCATCCTTGAGCTTGTGGTCCGCAACAGCGCGCCGCTTCCCAGCGTTGCCGAAGTTTTTTTCTTCACTGTCCCAGTCGCGCTCACTTACACGATTCCGATGGGCGTCCTGCTGGGAATCCTGATTGGGCTCAGCCGCCTCGCCGCGGACAGCGAGATTACGGCGATGCGCGCCAGCGGGCTCGGCGTCTGGACTTTTCTCCGCGTCATCTCGATTTTTGTTCTGGTAGCGTGGCTGCTGGCGCTCGGCAACAGCGTTTATCTGGCGCCTCGCTCGCTCGCCGCGCTCGCACAACTCGAAGACAATCTCAAATCTTCGCAGGCCTCTTTCGAAGTTCAGCCGCGCGTGTTTTATGAGGGATTTCCCAAGCTCATCCTTTATGTGCAGGACGTCAAAGCAATGTCGGGCGGCGCGTTGTGGAAAGGCGTATTTCTCGCCGACTTAGCCGATCCAGCGGCACCGAGAATCACGCTGGCGCGCGAGGGCTTGCTGGTCAGCCAGGGGGCCGACACGCTCGACCTGCATCTGACCAACGGCTCGACGCACGAAACCGATCCCAAGAACCCCGATCAGTATCAGATTTCCACTTTCAACACTACCGACATCCCGCTTCAAGTTCCGACCGCTCAGAGCAGTCAGGAACATGAACCTGTATCGCTCGGCGAGATCAAGATTGCCAACCTGCTGCGCACAGCGCGAACCTCCGACCCGCTCACGCGCCGCTGGGACTTGATCGAATTCAATCGCCGACTGGCCCTGCCGACGGCCTGCATTGTACTTGCGCTGGTCGGCATTCCGCTTGGCCTCTCGTCGAAGAAGGGCGGCAAATCGAGCGGATTCGTCCTGACCATTCTGCTGGTCTTTGTCTACTACTCGGTTTCTCTGATCGGAGTTTCTTTTGCGAAACAGGGACGAGTCTCACCGGCCGCAGGTGTCTGGCTCGCTGATTTTGTTTTCCTGGTGGGAGGAGTTTTTCTGCTCTGGCAATCGGAGCGGCGCCCGATCGAACTAACCGGCCTGCGCTCCTGGTTTAAGGCGTTATCATCTAAGACTTCATCGCCAGAGGTGGCCGCTGCGAAAACGACAGGGCTGGCGCAGAACGGCGATTCGACGCGAACTGCGACACGCGGCGGTGCCGGCACCAGTCGCGCTTTCCGGCGGCGCTTGTTCAATCTGCACTTTCCTACCATCCTCGACGATTATGTGCTGCGCGGCTTTGCGCTTTATTTTGCGCTGATTGTCGCCGCTTTTCTTACGCTGCTGCTGGTATTCACGCTGTTCGAATTGCTCAGCGATATTCTGCGCAATCAGATTTCGCCGCTCACGGTAGGCGAATACCTGCTCAATGTTGTTCCCTATTTTCTTTACAGCACCACTCCGCTCAGCATGCTGCTGGCGGTGCTGGTCACATTTGGATTGCTACAGCGGTCGAATGAAATCACTGCCATCAAAGCGACTGGCATCAGCCTCTACCGGATTATCATTCCGGTACTCATCGCATCCGCCATGGTTGCCGGCGTGCTTTTTCTTTCCGACCAACTCTATCTTCCTTACACCAACAAGCGGCAGGATGCGCTGCGCAATCAGATTAAGGGCAAGCCGGCGCAAACTTATCTTCGTCCCGATCGCAAGTGGATCTTCGGTCAGCACTCGGATATTTACTACTATCAATTTTTCGATCCCGACCGGAATGTTTTCGATAGCGTCTCGGTGTTTCAGTTCGATCCGCACACTTTTCAAATCACGCATCGCATCACGGCCGTGCGCGCCCACTGGTCTGACTCCATGGGCCGTTGGATTTATGAGGAGGGGTGGGAACGCAGCCTGAAGGGCTCCGCTATCGACAACTACCGCAAGTTCGACGTGGCTACGTATCCCGAGCTGGCCGAGGCACCCGCTTACTTCAAGAAAGAAATCAAGCAGTCGTCGGAAATGAGCTACGACGAGTTGCGCAATTACATTCACGATCTGGAGGAAAGCGGCTTCGACGTGGTGCGCCTGCGCGTGCAACTGCAAAAGAAGATTGCCTACCCGCTGATCACGCTGGTGATGGCGGTGCTCGCCATTCCTTTCGCACTCTCCGCGGGCAAGCGCTCGGCGATTGCTGGGGTCGCGACCGCCATCGGCATAGGCGTGGTTTATTGGACAATCAACGGCCTGTTTGAAGCGATGGGCAATCTGAGCCAACTTCCCCCCGCCGTCGCTGCATGGTCGCCGGATCTGGTCTTCGGATTTATCGGAGGGTATTTAATTCTCAGGATGCCGACCTGAACGCTTCGCGGATCGGGTCATCGGGTGATCGAGCCATCGGGTAATCGAAGATCAAGAGCTTTCGAATTTAGATCGCCCGATGACCCGATGGCCAGATCACCCGATGTCCTACTGCACGGCCATGCCACTCGGCGACGCTGGTGCGATTACCGTGATCGGATTTTCCATGACTCCGTCGGTTGTATTCAGCGTAAAGCCCGCGATGTTACTCGACCCATTATTCGACACAAACAGAAACTGACCATAGCCGTTGAAATTCTGGCCAACACTATTGACGCTGGGCAAGAGCACCATCGAGACCGGATCGCTTCCAGTCGGCGAGGGTGACGAGAGAGGACTTAATGTGCCAGCCGACGTATTCATGTGAAATGCAAAGACCTGGCTGGACAAGGCGCTGGCCACGTAGAGAAAATTGTTGGTTGGATCGACCACCATCTGTCCCGGGTATGATCCCGCCGAAGTTGGAGGCACGTTGGGGCACGGCGGCGAGGAACAGGGCTGCACCAGCGGCAGCATCAGATTGTTGGTCACGTCCTGCTGGGCGAGGCAGGTCGTATTTACCACGGTGCAAATCTGGAAGGGATAAAGCTGGCCGGCATTATCGTTCTGACTGCCGACGTAGACAAACACGCCACCGGTCTGCTCGTCCATCGGGTTAGTGTTGACCGCCTGCACCGAGATGGGATCGACAGCCGCGACCAGATAGGGCGAACCAACTTGCTCGGTCAGAACACCCGATGAACTCACCTGATAGATGCTGACCGTGTTGTCGTAATGCTCGCTCTGATTGAGGTCGTGGTTGTTAGTCACAAAGAGAAGTTCTTCCGACGATCCGCCGACCGGCGTAAACGTAATCGTCGAAAGCGCACTCGGAACTTTGCTCAGGTAAAAAGGACTGCCATTGGCCAAAGTTAGAGTGGTTGACCCGGCCTGCATAGCAAAAACGGAGATCGATGGGCAAGCCGTGAAGTTCTTTGTTGTGCTCGCAGGTGCGGGGCAATTCTGGAGGAAGCCATTAGAAGGACTGGGCGATGAGCCCTCATCGAGCACGAACAGAAATTGTCCCGCGGTATCGCGCCCCATGAAGATCGCTGAAGCGGCATCATCTACTGTGTCCTGAGAGTTGATGGGATTGTTCAACGGCACCGCTGTGCCGGGTTTCGACAGACTTCCATCCTGGTTAACAGTATATGGATAGATGGTGGGTGGAACAGAGACGGTGGGTTGGCCAGTCTGCGAGTCGATTACACAGGTTGCCCCAGAAGGGGCGGGCTGGCACGGCACACCCTGATTCAGAACGAACGCAGTCGTGCCTCCCGAGCCCATCACGATATTCACCGGAATTCCGCACGCCACGGGCGGTGTGTTCTGCAAAGTGGGGCAGGTGCTGGCATCGGAAACGGAATTGATCAGCGAAAGGGTTCCGCTGTAGAGATCGATGGAGAACGAGCTCACGAAGTTTCCTGTGCCACCTTCTCCCTGCGTCAACACATACAGGACGCCCGCCGGCCGGTATGAAGAACTGCCGCAACTCAGCAAAAACAAGCTCAGGGCGCACACAACCGCCAGCGCCACCGCTCCGCCTAATTTTCTCGACATCTATTCTCTATTCTCCGAGGAATCCCCATCGCCGCGCTTTTCGCCGATTGGGGCAGTCAGCCGCTTCTCGTCCACAGGCGCTTCCCTGCCAACTGTTCCGGAACCCGAAGCTTGTGGCTGAAATTAATTTTTGTATCAGGAATGAGCGGGAAGAGCAACCCCGGCAGCCGCCGGAATTCGCATTTCGACCTCTAACCCACCCTCTTTTCGGTTGGATGCGCGAAGTTGCCCGCCGTGCAGCCTGATCGCCCGATCCGCAATCGACAGGCCCAAACCCACGCCCCCGGTCTGCCGGTTGCGAGCATCGTCGAGTCGATAAAAGGGCTCGAAGATCTTGGGCAGCGCTTCAACGGGAACACCGGGGCCGGAGTCAAGCACGCGAACAACAATTTCCTGTTGGCCGTCCGCCGTCTCCTGCCGTTCCAGTCGCACCTCAACCGTCGTACCCTTGGCAGTATAACGCGTTGCGTTGCGAACCACATTCTCGATTGCGCTGCGCAGCAGGTCGGGATCGGCTTCAACGAGAAATTCGTCGGCGGAGTCGCCATTTGTCGTGGCCCTGGCGACCGCGTTCGTGGCGGCGTCAGTGGTGGCGTCCGTGGTTACTCTGCAACCCTGCTCCGGCGTTTCGTATTCGGCGTCATGCGCAACCTGCTGCACCAACTCGAGCAAGGAGAGGCTGGTCTTTCGCAGACCATCGGTGCCCGACTCCAGGCGAGCGATGGTCAGCAGCCGCTGGATCAACTGATTCAGACGGTCCGCCTCAAGCTCGATGCGCTGGAGCGAAGCCTCAAGCTCGGGAGCGACATCAGCGCCGGTCTTCTGCCGCGCCAGACCGAGCGCCACACTCAGCCGAGCCAAAGGAGAGCGTAGTTCATGGGAAACATCTTTCAGCAGCCGCGATTGCGAATCCACCAGGCCCTCGATGCGCTCGGCCATGCGATCAAAATCGCGCATCAACTCCGCCAGTTCATCGTGACGACCGCCGGCCGGAGCGCCCGTGCGCGCAGTCAAATCCCCAGCCGCCAGGCTCTGCGCAGCTTGCCGCAAACGCGTCACCGGGCTCGTGATCGACCATGCCAGCAGCCAGCACATCACTCCCGAGGTGATAATGGCGATGGCAATTCCGAGCAGCGGTATGTCATGCGGCCCGAAAAATACTCTTGGCCCCGGCGGCAGCACCAGCACTAGGGTGTAGCGTTTCCCATCCAATGTGAGCGCCTGACGGAAAACGCGATCAGGTAAAAGATAATCGAGCCAGCCATGGTGACGCGGCGGTCCGCCACGCATCGGACTGTCGTTTGGCGGGCCGCCCGGTCGAACGTCCTCCAGGCGCGGACGCCGTCCTGTAATCTCGTGGCCCGATGGATCAAAAACTGACGCCCATACGTGCTGCGTGCGCCACAGTTCTTCCACGTATTCGTGGGCGGCATGCTCTCCGCCGCTCTGATAAGCGTTCACCGCTTCCGCCAGAATCTGCGGGCTCTCACTCTCAATGCCGTGCCGCGCCGGGCTGAGCGCAATCGTGGCCAGTATAGCCAGCACCACGAACAGCACCTGGGCCGCCCAGAACGACAGAAAAATCTTGAGGAAAAGACTCTTCACTTTTTCGCCTTCGCCGCCGGCCGCGCGAACATATATCCCACGCCGCGGATCGTCTTGATGTGATCGCCATCTTCTTCGGAATCGCCCAGCTTCCGCCGCACCTTGCTGACGTGCATATCGATGCTGCGATCGAAGGGCATAAATTTGCGGCTGAGGACAGCATTGACCAGGCGTTCGCGCGTCACCACTCGCCCCGCCTCGCGCAACAACACTTCCAGCAGATTAAACTCCACCGAAGTCAGATCGACCGGTTGGCCTGCTCGCGACACGCTGCGGGTTGCGGGATCGAGTTCGACATCGCCCACACTCAACACTTCAGGCACAGCGTCAGCCGCGCGAACCGGACTGGTGCGTCGCAAAATGGCGCGGATGCGCGCCACCAGTTCGCGCGGGTTGAAAGGCTTTGGAAGATAGTCGTCGGCGCCGATTTCGAGACCGACGATGCGATCGACATCTTCGCCGCGCGCAGTCAGCAGCAACACGGGAATCTTCGATACGCTGCGAATGCGGCGCAGCACTTCGAAGCCGTTGATCCCTGGTAGCATCACGTCGAGCACGACGAGCGTGTATTCATTGGTGAGCGCCTGCTGGAGTCCCTTTTCGCCGTCATGAACAGCCTTGAGGCTGAAGCCTTCGGCGGTCAGATACTCCTGCACCAGCCCGCACAACTCGACATCGTCATCGACAATGAGCACGTTATCCATTCCTTTAATCATCTAACACCTTCGATTGGCTGAGTATGGTAAAGATTTGTGATTTGTGGAGACATCGGGTCATCGGGCCATCGGGTCATCGGTTGATCGAAGAGCAAAGGCTCTTGACCTTAGATCACCAGATGACCCGATCACCCGATCACCCGATCTTTTTCCAATCATTTCCTCGCTGTCCTTCTGGGACGCTGCGAAGATTGCGACCAATTCATTTGCCTCCGAAAGCAAATCGGCTAGCAAATCCCGCTTCACGATTCCTGAGTCGATCAGGCATTCAATCCAGAAAACCGTCTCATCCGCCTCTTCAACGACAATCCCCATTTTCGAAATGAACTCAGCCTTCGATCGAGCACGCCCCGCCGCCCGATAGTTTGCGCCGATCGAAGTTCCCGACCGCAGCAGTTGCTTACCCAGAACCTGCGCATCCACACTCCGAGGTAAATGCCGGAACAACCTGATAATCCGAAGCGCAAACTGCTTAGTGCGATTCCGCAACTCCTCCGACTTGCTGAGGTTTGGCTCCATATATATTCACCACCGAAACTGCCGGGCGATTAGCCGGAGTTAAACAGCGGGCTCTTGATCTTCGATCGCCCGATGGCCCGATCACCAGATGACCCGATACTCTTTACAAAACTTTACCGCGATTGACTGACTCTTTACCTCTTCTTTTATGAAAAAGTGTTCTTATCTGTGTACGACGTTCGGGATGACTCCCGAACCCCTACAAGATTTGAACGGCCCAATAAGGAGTGCCAATGAAATCTACTCGTAACCGCATTCTCACCATCGGCGCCGCTGTGATGCTTGCGGTGACAGCTGCGATCGCTCAAGGTATGCACGGTCACGGCGGTCCGGGCGGCGAATTTCACCGCATGCTCAAACAGCTTGACCTGACCAGCGATCAACACGCCCAGGTTAAGGCGATCTTTGGGAAAGAGAAACCCACGCTCCAGCCGCTGATGCAGCAGATGCACCAGAACCACCAGGCCATGAAAGCTCTCGAAGCCGCTGGGCCGTTCGATGAAAACAAAACGCGCGCTCTGGCTACGCAAAACTCTCAGACCATGATCGATCTGCAGGTCGAGCACGAGCGCATCAAGTCGGAAATCATGCAGATTTTGACCCCCGATCAGAAAGCGAAGCTGGCTCAGATCGAGGCCGATCACGAGGCGCGCATGAGCAAGCATCAGGCGCCGCCGTCCAACTAGCTTTTTTGTGAGAGGTGGGCTGGTCTCATCTCCGGGGCCGCGGGCAGCCGCGGTTTCCGCAAAAGGCTCTCTCCGACCCGGGTGAGGAACTACTGGAAACCTCCATCCTCGCCCGGCCTTTTTTCCTGGTTCTTCGGCAATAACGACGAAGGATGCGGAAATGGAGCAAAGCGAATGGAACGCGCCGACCTGCTCTACTCGGGATTGATGTTCGCCGCCGGCATGCTGTCGCTCTGGACCGCACTGCTGCTTACCGCCGCCTTCGTTTTTCTGGCTCCTTCACAGCGAAAATCCGCACCCCCCGCTGCTACAATCTCATCAAGCCGTAATACTGCCGCGTATCGAAACCATGGTGCCGAAGAAGCTACGCCCCCTAGTTCCCTATCTCAAGCGTCACCGCAACGGTCTGCTCCTGGGCGGGCTCTGCGTTTTATTCAATAACGGCGTTTGGATTCTCTTTCCACAGGTCTTGCGCCGCGCCATCAACGATCTTAATACGGGAGTTACCCGCCACAAGCTTCTTACTTACTCGCTGATTNNATTGCCCTCATCAAAGGCGTCTTCCAGTTTCTAACCCGTTGGGTCGTCATCGGAATCTCTCGCGATATCGAATTCGATCTGCGCAACGACCTCTTCGCGCACCTCGAGCGCCTGTCTTACTCCTACTATCAGCGCAACCGGACTGGCGACATCATGGCGCGCGCGACCAACGACCTGAATGCCGTTCGCATGTTGCTCGGCCCCGCCATCATGTACTCGGCCAACACCATCGTCTTCACCGCGGGCGCGCTCGGATTCATGCTGGCCATCAGTCCAAAACTCACCGTCTTTGCGTTTCTGCCGCTACCGATTGCCAGCGTCATCATCCAGTATTTCGGCCGTCGCATTCATGAGCGCTTCGAACGCATTCAGGCCATGTTTTCCGACATCTCGGCCCGCGCTCAGGAGAATTTCTCGGGTGCCCGAGTCATTCGCGCCTATGTGCAGGAGCAGTCCGAAATCGCAGCCTTCGAAAACGCTAACCAGGAATACATTCGCCGCAGTCTCGGCCTGGTCCGGCTGATGGGAATGCTCTGGCCGACGCTCGAACTGATGCTGGGAGCGGCGGTGGTCATCGTGCTCTGGCTTGGCGGACGTGAGGTTCTATTCCATAGAATGTCGGTCGGCGATTTCGTGGCCTTCAACACTTACATGATGCAACTGACATGGCCAGTCATCGCGCTCGGATGGGTCATCAACATCTTCCAACGCGGAACTGCATCCATGGTGCGCATCGAAGAAATTCTTTCGCAACAGCCAGAGATCAAGGACGAGACAGTCATCGGGTCGTCGGGCGATCCGGTCATCGGGTCATCTGAAAATCTAAGCCACGGATCGCCCGATTTTGCTCTTCAATCGCCCGAAGCCCCGATCACCCGATCACCCGATGTTGTTGGCGAGATCGAATTCCGCAATCTCAACTTCGCCTATAACGGCACGGCGGTTCTCAAAGACATCAGTCTGCGCATCCCTGCCGGTTCGAGCCTCGCCATCGTTGGCCCCACCGGATCGGGCAAGACGACGTTAGTCAGCCTGATCCCGCGTATCTACGATGCTGCGCCGGGCGCCGTGCTCATCGATGGCCGCCCGTTGCGCGACTTCCCTCTCGACTCCCTGCGCCGCAACATCGGATTCGTTCCGCAGGAGACCTTCCTGTTCAGCGATACCATCCGCGAAAATATTGCTTATGGCATCGCTCGCGAAGACGCCACTCCCACGCTCGACGAGATCAAGGCCGCCGCCGAAGCCGCCAACATCGCGCAGGATATCGAAAGCTTCCCCGAGGGCTACAATACGACCGTCGGCGAGCGCGGCATTACCCTCTCCGGAGGCCAGAAGCAGCGCACCGCCATCGCCCGCGCCCTGCTGCGCAGCCCGCGCATTCTGATTCTCGACGACGCTCTCTCCAGCGTCGACACGCACACCGAAGATAAAATTCTCAACCACCTCCGCGAAATCATGCGCGGACGCACCACCATCTTCATCTCCCACCGCGTCTCGACCGTGCGCAACGCCGACGCCATCGCCGTCCTCCATCAAGGACGCATCGTAGAACTCGGCACCCACGACCAACTCATCGCCCGCAACGGCTATTACACGGACCTCTATAACAAGCAGTTACTCGAAGAAGAATTAGCCGAAGTGTAGCCCGACGCGCAATGGCGCGGCGGTAATAAGCGCTGCGCTCCCGCGAGTCTGCCCGCGCTACTAGCCAATAAATGTCAGTATTTTGCAACAAGTCCAATAAAATAACTTCCCACCATACAACTCCATCAGGAATAACTTGCTCAGACAAGAAGAAGCATGGATAATGCTTCCGAGTAAGATCCCCTACCAACTTCTGTAGCGCCACGGAGTTTCCATGCGAAATGCTGGTTCGGCCCTGCTGCCCTCGTGTAATTTTTCGACGATTTGCTATGCAATTGTGATTGCCTGTCTGTTGGTTATTGCCAGCCCACTGCTAGCCCAGCAGCCGCCCGCGCTGATTACCCAGCCGATTGATAACTCCGTGCGTACCGTTTTGACGGGCAACGTTCATCCGTTGGCTCGCGCCCAATACGATCAGGGAGAAGCGCCGTCCGATCTCGTCCTGCATCGCATGATGCTGGTGCTGAAGCGCAGCCCGCAACAGGAAACGGCCCTGCGGAGCCTGATTGAGAATCAGCAGAACAAGAAATCGTCCGGCTATCACCAATTTCTGACTCCGTCCGAATTTGGCATTCAATTCGGCCCCGCTGATTCCGACATCGCGACTGTTACCAACTGGCTGCAACAAAGCGGATTTCAGGTAGCGCAAGTGAGTAATGGCCGAACCGTCATCGAGTTCTCGGGTACGGCTGGGCAGGTGAAGCAGGCCTTCGGTACGGCTATTCACAAGTACGTCGTCAACGGACAGCCGCATTGGGCCAACAGCAGCAACCCCTCGATTCCTACAGCGCTCGTGCCAGTCGTGGCGGGCGTCAATTCGTTGAACGGCTTTGGCAGGAAGGCGCAGAATAGCCGTGTCGGAAGCTATTCCCTAAAGACCAGGCAGCTAACCACGCCAAAACCAGAATTCACTTTTGGCTGCGGCAGCGACACGTGCTATGCGCTTGGTCCGTATGATTTCGCCAATATTTATGATCTTCTCCCCCTTTGGAGTGCTGGGATCAACGGCGCCGGCCAGACCATCGCCATCGTCGGCGACACCTACATCAACCCAGACGATGCCCCCACCTTCTGGACTCTCTTTGGGTTGGGCACTACCGTTAATGGCATTAGCGTTCCCATGCCGACCCTCAACATCGTGTGTAACGGTCCCTGTCCCGCACTCAACGCCGACGGCGACGAACCGGAAGCGGATATTGACACGCAGTGGTCGGGCGCCGTAGCGCCGGGTGCCACTATCGACTTTGTCACCTCCGAAGACACGGAAACTGACTACGGCATCGATCTGTCTGCCATCTATATCGTCGACAATAATGTCGCTACGGTCATGAGCGAAAGCTATGGAGAGTGCGAAGCCGGCCTGGGCACGAGCGGCGTCGAATTTTACAGTTTCATGTGGGAGCAGGCCGCTGCGCAGGGCATCACCGTCATGATTTCGACGGGCGACAACGGCGCGGCAGGTTGCGACGACGACAACGTCAATTCTCCGGCTCAATATGGATTGAACGTAAACGGACTGGGTTCTTCGTGGTTCAATGTCGCCGTCGGCGGTACCGATTTCAATGAGTACAACACTTGGTCAACTTACTGGAATTCAACGAACCAGCCGATCACCCAACAATCGGTTAAGAACAATACCTACATCCCGGAAACTTCCTGGAACGATTCGTGCACCAATGCCTTGTGGATCACGCTAGGGCAGTACGGCTCGACTACCGAAGCAGTCTGCAACTCAAACCTCGATGACCTTGCCCCGGGAGGGGGTAGTGGTGGCGCGAGCGTCGTGTGGACGAAGCCAACGTGGCAGACGGGAGCTGGAGTTCCCAATGACACTGCCCGTGACATGCCTGACGTTTCGCTCTTCGCCAGCAATGGCTTTCTGGGGAGCTTCTATCTCATTTGCCAATCTGACGCGAGCCCTTCTGGAAGCTGTGACGTCACGAATCCAGACAGTGATCTTCAAGGCTACGGCGGTACTTCTGTTGCCTCCCCGGCGTTCGCGGGAATCATGGCGCTGGTGAACCAGAAGACGGGCTCGCCACAGGGTATCGCGAATCTTGTGCTGTATAACTTGATTTCAAAGGAACCCACCGCCTTTCACGACATTCCCGCCGGTTCGACCAACGCGATGCCTTGCGTTGTCGACTCGCCAAACTGCAACACCACTGGCTCGTACCAAGTTGGCGTACTTTCCGGATACAACACCGAGACTCACTACGATCTCGTCACCGGTTTGGGATCGGTAGACGCTGCTAATCTGGTCAACAACTGGACCGCGGTTTCATTCAGTCCCTCGACGACCACCTTGCAGCTGAATGGTGGCTCCGCCGTGAACATCACGCATGGCGCCTCTGTGACGGTCAAGGTTACCGCGGCTCCAACCTCTGGCTCCGGCACCCCAACCGGCGACGTTGCCCTGCTGGTCAGTCCGGGTACACCGGGCAATCCAGGCATCGACTGGAACACGCTAAGCAGCGGCACCGTCACCTGGACGACCACCTTGCTGCCGGGTGGAACCTATAAGATCATCGCGCACTACGAAGGCGACACCACCTACGGCGGCAGTTACTCGACTCCGTTGGCAAACGTCACCGTCAACCCGGAGAACAGCTCAGTGTCGATGCCCGGGGTAGTCACCGCCAGCGGCGTCTCTAACTCAGTCGTTTACGGAACTGGCGACTTTGACGAGTATTTGCTCCGGGCCGATGTGTTGAATTCGGCAGGAGCCTTCTGCACTTCGGAGGTTCTTGGCGAGATTGCCTGTCCTACGGGCACAATAAGCTTCACCGACAACGGCAGCCCGCTGGACGCAAGCCCCTACAAGTTAAACAGCCTCGGATACACCGAAGATCAGACAATCCAACTCACCGGCGGCACTCACGCGCTGGTCGCCAATTACAGTGGCGACGCAAGCTATAAAGCAAGTTCGACCAGCGCCACCGTCACCGTCAGCAAGGCAACCGCCGCTATCTCCAATCTGGCCTCGACTCTGACTTCGGTGAATCCGGGGCAGCAATTTACACTCACAGCCACCGTCAGCACATCCAGCTACGGTGTGGCGCCCACTGGTGCGGTTGTCTTTCTGGCCAACGGAACCCCTCTAACCGGCACAGTTACTACTACGCCAGTGAACGGAAACTTGAACAACTCGATTCCGGCATCCCTTGGCGCGAGTTTGACCACTTCGCTCAGCACGCCCGGAACGTATGCGATCACCGCCACCTATTCCGGCGATGGCAATTACACCAGCGTCACGCAAAGCACGCCCGCGGTGAGCGTCGTGGTCAGTACGCCTACGCCCGGCTATTCGCTCTCGGCGGGAGCAGCCAATCCTGTATCGGTCAGTCCTGGGGTGTCGTCTACCGCAGCGGTGAGCGTGACTCCTGCAAACGGATACACAGGCACCGTCACTCTTTCGTGCAGTATTTCCCCTGTCGTCACTGGGGTCGGCGCACCGACGTGCAGCCTCGTCCCCAATCCCGTTTCAGTAACCAGCAACGGAGGCAGTTCCGCGCTTACGTTCACTACCGTTGCCCCGACTTCCGGCTCCCAAAGATCGTTGTCGGGAACTAGGAACGGCATGGCGGGTGCAAGGTCGAATCCGAATCCCACAGCAACGCCGTCGAGAAGGCAATTACAGTTCTTCGCGCTCTGGCTTCCTATCTCGGGGTTAGCGTTAGTTGGGTTTGTCTTCGGCACCTCGGCAACGCAGCGGAAGAAGATGCGGACTTTGTGTCTCATCTGCCTAGCCTCAACCGCTCTGATTCTTCTCCCATCTTGCGGCGGTGGCAGCTCAAGCAGCGGTTGTTCAGCGGCGCCCGGCGTTCCGACCGGATTGGCGGCCTCTGGCACCACCAGCTCGGGCACTACTCTGAGCTGGACGGCACCCACCGCGCCCGCGAATTGCTCACTTACCGGCTACACGGTCTATCAGAACGGCACGGTCATTACCACCACGACGAGTACTACGTACAACGTGACTGACTTAACAGCGGGGACGCAGTACAGCTTCACGGTGGCGGCCAGTGATTCTTTTGGCGCCTCGGCCCAGAGCTCCCCCGTGAGTGTCACAACGACGGGAACTCCGGGAACGCCGGCTGGAAATTACACAATTTCAATTACAGGCAAGGATGCGAACGGATTGACTCAAACTGGTGCTGCTGCGACCGTGACCGTCACCGTTAATTAGAGGTCGGAGGCCTCCAACGGATATCGCCTCCCTGAGAGCGACGAATTAGTCCGATCGCGCGCCATTTTTCGCGTGCTCTTTCCCGCGTCCTGTCGGTCGCGGCATTGTGTATCCTGAATATTGTGGATAATCGCGAATCTATATCCGACAAATCCGACTTAACGTTGCACGACATGCTGACGCGCCAGCAATCCGAGCTTGATCGACTGAAGGAGGCGTTTGACCTACTGGGCGTGAATGCCTGCCATTGGTGCCATAAGTACTATCGCCGGGCTGAGCCGGGAGCGCTCTTCGATGCTGGCGGCAAACTGGTTTGTTATGCGTGCATTCCTAAGTGGTGGCCGCAGTGCTGCGCTCAACTTTCTGCCAAAGAACGCGAGGACCTGGAAGGCAAGTTAGTCTTCTGGCTGAAGGCGACGCATAACGCCGAAATATTTAAAGATTCCACGAAGCTTCCCGACAGCTCATTGCAGGAGTTGCACCTGGTCGCGCAATGCCTGGAATGCCGCGGCACTGGTAAGTCGCTCGGCGAAGACACGTGCCGGTTCTGCACGGGGCGCGGAACGGTGTGGGTGATCGTTTCGCGCAAGCAGGCATAGACGCAGAAGTTAGGCGCAGAAGACAGACGCAGAAAAACCGGCGCAGTATTCTGCGCCGGCCGGTATTTACGTTGCGGTTGTAACTGCTACTGCGATTTCTACTGCAAGCGCACAATCCAAACATCGGACCGCGGGTCGCCGTCCCAAAAAGTTCCCAGCTGTAGATCCCAGCTCGACGAGAAGCTGAAGAAGCGGCCGTCGAGCGAGATGTTGCCGTAAGGCTGGCTCCAATAAAACTTCGGATTCCATACGGCGCGGTTGTGAGCGAAGCGCCAGATGGTCGGGGCGAGGCCGTCGGTTTCCATGCAGAACACTTCCCCATCAAACGGTTGTTTGACTTCTTCATCGCCCTTTGGGCTATAAGTCGAACCGCAGACGGGCACGTTGCCACTTAGAGCTCCGTTAGTCCAAGCCCAGGCCTTCTCCATGCCTTTATAGTAAGGTTGCGGGAAAGGATTGATTAGCGGAGTAAAATCGGTGAGATCTCCGAGCGGACGCGAGAAGGCATTCAACTCATCAAGGATGTCGGGCGCGTTGATGTAGGAGTTATTGCCGACGGCTCCGTACCCGCTGCAATCCGGACCGGGCTTCTCGAAGTCGCAGGGCGCGACGTTTAGGGTCGTAACATCCCAGACATAGAATCCGAATCTCGCAACACCGATTCTTACATACTGTCCGTTACCGGAGATCTTCACGTGGTTGACGTTGTATCGATCGGGGATCGACACTTGGCCTACTGGCCCCCACGCTCCGCCTACCTGGCCAGTCTGCGTGTTATACCAGCGGCAGCCGAGTTGCTGGTCGTAAACGATCGCAAAGGGGCGATGGCCGGCCGAGTTTCCGCCCGCTGAGATTACGACGCGACTATCGTCGTTCGCAACCGTCGAGTCGCTGCTCGATTGCGTCGGGCCAGCGACGAGGGGCGGCTCGGTCGCGCAGTTCGTCGTATCGTAAAGCGGCGTGGTCTTGCCGGTCGAGAACCGGTAGGTAGCGATGGTCAGAGGCTCCTTGAGCGAGGTGCCATACATCAGGTCGGGATCGACAAAGCTGAAAGTTGGACCTTCGCGCAGGGGCACGGCGAGCGCTCCTCCAGAGCCTGCAACGGGAAGCGGGCTGACAGTCATGGTGTCGGGATCGAAGGCAAAAGCAAGATTCAGCGAATCGCCGCCGGCAACCACATAGAACTTGCTGTCGTCCATAGCCCATTCATTGACGTCGCTGTCGGGGTTCAGGAAAAAATCGCCAGGCAATTTCGGATTTGTGTTCTCGTTGGTGATGCGAACCATCGTCCCGCCCAGATCTGGATCCTGAAAAACGGTATTCGCAGCGGGCGGAGTCATCGGAGTCTTGGGATAAAAATTACGATCAGTGATTGCCCCCGGGTACGGTTGAACGCCCTGGGCAAACAGGCACGCGGACAGAACGGGAAGGGCAATAAGAGAGAACGCGGAACGGCGCGACATGAGACTCCTCCTAAGTTAGTAGCGGGAGAGGAGCGCCAGAATAGCATGATCTGGAGCGGAGAGGCACGTTAAAGCAAGATGAATGCGACGGACATCTGCGCAACTAATTGCACTCTTCGCTGCGGCGCCATGTCATGCTGCGGTCTCACTTCAGTGCTTCTATGGGATGTACTTTCATGGCGCGCCGCGCGGGCAGATAGCTCGCGAATAGGGCGACACAGAGAAACAGCAGCGGCGTGAGAAGAAAAATTATAACGTCGAGCGATCCGACATGGTAGAGCATGCTCGAGCGAACCGCAGGCACTCGGAGGCGCAGAAATGTTGGGCGGGGAAGCAGGTAAAACTAGAAGGTGGGACGTGGAGAAGAAGGTATGACGCGCGGGCAGTCTAGTGGCAGACCATTTGGCAGGGAGGTCTACCAGTCACCTCCGTGGCATGGACGGACTTAGTGCTTAAGTCAGAATGAGATCTTGCTTCTCCGTTTGAGCAAGTGTCTTTCCTGCTTCGCGACAGAGTAGTGCGGTTTTTTTGGCGAAGGAGCCATACGCCTAATGGCTTGCTTCTGATGTAAGAGTCGGCGACGAACAAAGGACTTGTTGGCTTCGTTTCAAGTCCAGATTAGAGAGCTGCAAGACACCGCTCTCTCGACGAAAAGAATCCGTTAATATTTCTCGCAGTACATTTGGATCTTTCTCTGGCTATCTCCTCCAAGCGCTCTTTCGTCTTAATGACAATAAGAATGACAATAAGTAAGGAGTGGTCATGACCTGAGTAGGTACTGCGCCCGGCTTTGGTCGCCCGCTTGCTCGAAGGGAACACAGCGGGACTCAACATGCCTTTGCCACAAGAGCAGATATCTGCGGTGATCGATTATCAGCCCCGAAATGTGGACATCGCCTTTTCGGGCAACGGAACACCCGAGCCAAACCGAACGCTGGACCCAACCGATTGGGAAGGGTTTCGGAAGCAAGCACACGGAATGCTGGACGATATGCTCGGCTACATCGAGAACATTCGCGAGCGTCCGGTATGGCAGCCGATGAGGGACGAGCAGCGGGCGCGATTCCACGGCGCGCTGCCACGGCTGCCGGTTGATCTCGCCTCAGTCCACCAGGAGTTCATGCGGGAAGTCCTGCCTTTCGCCGCCGGCAATGTTCACCCCGGCTTCATGGGATGGGTGCATGGCGGCGGCACGCCGGTCGGCATGCTGGCGGAAATGCTGGCGGCGGGGCTGAATGCGAATCTCGCAGGCCGTGATCAGGCTCCCGTCGAAGTCGAGCGTCAACTTCTCCTGTGGATACGCGAGATCTTCGGTTTTCCAGAAAGCGCTACAGGGTTGTTTGTTACCGGAACATCCATGGCCAATCTGATCGCGTTGGTCATCGCACGAGACGTAGCAGTGGGCTTCGAAGTACGCCGCCGCGGTGTACCCGCACAGACCAAGCGACTCGTCGCCTATGCCTCGACTGCGGTTCATGGCTGCATTGCCAAGGCCATGGATATTTGCGGCATCGGCAGCGACGCCCTGAGGCTGGTCGCAACCGACCGTCGTTACCGGATTAATCTCGACGCTCTGCAAACGTCAATCGACAAAGATCGCGCTGACGGCTTTACGCCATTTCTCGTGGTGGGAAGCGCGGGAACGGTCGACACTGGCGCCATCGACGACCTCGTACTGTCCCCGCTGCGAATACACGATGCCCAAATTGGCATAGGCGATGCTTTCGCGGGGAAAGCTCTCCACCCGCTCCTGATATGCCTCGGCCGCCTTATCGAGCTCTCCCGTCACATTCTGATAGTACTGGCCCGTGATCCTCAGCTTTTCTCGCTCGCTCGCATGTTCCCGCAAATGGAATGCTTTCGTGTAGTACTCGCCGGCCCGGCTTACTTCGCCGAGACTCCCGTAATCGCCGCCAATCGCCTCATAGCCAATGGCAAAATTCGGATCCAGTTCGATGGCGTGCTGATCGTAAGCCAGGGATGCAGCGGGACCTTTTTCGGCGTCAGCCTTTCTGCCCAAGCTATACGCTTTCAGAGCGTCGAGCGAAGATGTGGTAGCTTGTTCGAGCGGCACGTCGAACTTCTGTACCGTTGCCAGCGATTCGCCCAGCCCACCGCGCAATTTTGACGCCGCCTCACCGAGCGTATCCAGCACTTTTTCTTTGGATGCCGCTGAGGCTTGCTCCTGCGCTAGTGTGTCTCCGTTCTGGCAATTCACCGCCTTGAGCGCAAGCATATATTCGCTGCCCAGACTGCCAATCGCTCCGGCAATGTAGGCTTTGCTGCCCGCCCGCAAGCAGAGCTCGCGCGCCATCTCCGGCGTGAGCTTCGTGCTGCCCGGCAGGGTCATCAGTTGCATCGTCTTCGAAACCTGGCTGTCCGAGAGCACATTGAGGAAAGGCGATTGCCGCAGGGAAATGCTGAGGGCCGTCTTCAGCGTGTCATCGAACACCGCATCGCCCGTGCTGTTGGAAAAATCGGTGACCAGGATGGTGTCTTTATCGGTCAAGGGTTTGCTTTGATGCAAACCGTAGTAGAGCCCTCCGGCGGCCAACACCGCAACCAATACGATGGGAACTACGATTTTCCAAAGGTTGGTCTTCCGAGCCGCAGCAATTGCAGGCTCAGGCATGGGTGCTGGCAGGGGCGCGGGCAAAGCTGTTGAGATTGATGTTCCGGAACGGTATCCACTCTCCGCATCGCGCTTGAGGCGCTGCAAGTCGGTGCGCATTTCCGCTGCGTGCTGATAGCGCAGATTGCGATCCTTCTCCAGCGCCTTATTGATGATCCGCTCCAAGTCTTGCGGCACATCGGGATTGAGCCGTACGGCGGGTACCGGAGCCCGGTTCAGGATTGAATCGAACATTGTTGCCGTACTATCCCCGCGAAAGGGTACTTGACCAGTGGCCATCTCATAGAGGACAGCTCCAAAGGAAAACAAGTCGGTCCGCGCATCGACATCCTTGGCGCGCGCCTGCTCCGGCGACATATAAGCGACGGTGCCGACCGCAGATCCGGGACTGGTCAGATGCTGCTCGTCAATCGTGCGGGTGATCGTGTTTGCCGACGCAACCTGGCTGGAAGAACTGGCGCCGGTCGCGACCTTCGCCAGACCGAAATCCAGAATCTTGGCATGCCCGCGCTCCGTCACAAAAATATTGGCAGGTTTGATGTCGCGGTGGATGATGCCCTTGGCGTGAGCGGCATCGAGCGCGTCGGCGATCTCAATCGCCAAACCGAGCAACACCTCGGTCTCAATCGGTTTTTCGGCGATGCGATGCTTGAGCGTCATGCCATCGAGAAACTCCATCACCAAGAACGGGTGACCGTCTTGCTGCCCGATCTCATGGATGGTGCAGATATTCGGATGGTTCAACGCGGAAGCAGCTTGCGCCTCTCGCTGAAAACGAGCCAGCGCTTGCGCGTCTCCGGCAACATCCTCAGGCAAAAATTTAAGGGCAATAAAACGATGGAGGGTTACATCCTCGGCCTTGTAGACAACACCCATCCCGCCCCCGCCTAGTTTTTCCGTAATGCGGTAGTGCGAGATGATTTCGCCGATCATCGAGGCAAATCTTACGTCCATGAAACTGGCAAGTCAATGAAGCGCTGAAGTGCAGCCCTCTCAAAACGGGCGCACGGCTACGGCGTTTTGAGAGGGAAAGCCGACTCACGAAAAAGCTAAAGCTGCTCCATCAGGCCGTGACAGCCGTCTCCGAACGGTATGTCAGTCGCACCCTCGAGCATCCTGTGCCGCGTTCGCACCTGGGAATAAGGCTTAAAAGAACAGAAGAACGCGGGATTGTCCAACCACCCGCGTGGGGCGTGCAAGGCGTCCCATTTGGTGGGTTGGAAATGTCAACTCTTATTGGTGAACACTTGCCTGTCTATCGAGATCATTTCGAAAAATGGATGGACGACCTTCTGGAATGGGATGCCGCCGAGAAGCAACGTCCGGCGTCCTCATTAGGGCGCGCGCAAACTGGAATCCCTTAGCCGATTCGTTCGAGGCCACCCAGGTGCGCGAGAAATGAGGCAGGTACTTGCTGGCTCATCGAGGAGATAAGCTCCGCCCCTTTAGAATGGCTGTGGGACTGAAGATCACGATGCTGTGCGCAATCTCAGGCCCGTGTGCCTGAGTCCATGAAAACCAAAACCTACCCTGACCCTAATCCTTATCCCGAGAAGGTGCGGCTCGTTATCCTGGACCTGGATGCCTTTCTCTACCCTTACGATAAGGCATACTGCAACGCCGTTCTGCGAGCCTGGCGGGCGGTGGAAACGGAATACGGGCTTCCCATATTCCGGAAGAAAATAGCGCAAAAATTGATTGAAGAGGCGAAGAAAGAAGCGAAGAAGAATCCAGAGGACGCATTGTGCCAGCACATCAGCGAGACGGCGGAGCGCCTGGAAAGCATGGGTTACCCCTGCGCCTCGGTGATCGGCATGCTGGAAGCCTATCGTCGCAGCCGGAGGCTAGCGCGGTCGGCTAGTACGGGAGTTGGGGCGGCAGAAAGTATGCAGCATGATCACTCCCTTGACCCACCGTACCTTGATCCGCCCTACAAGGACATGATCGCCATGGCCTTTAATCTGAGGCTACTTCAGGACCGCAGGAGCGAAAAGAAGTCAGGACTCACGCGCGACGAACTGCGAGGGAAAATCCTGGAGGGAGAAAAAGGGGTTACGAGGTTGTGGAATAGGCACATGGGCAGCGGGTTCATCCGGCCCGATGCCGGACTGGTAACCAAGGTACAGCGGCTAACTGACGCTGGGGTCGAGGTTGCTGTCCTCTCGCATTCGTTTAAACAGGGCGAAGGGCAGGCAATGGAAAAGTTGGAAAAGCTTGGCCTGAAAGGGGTGATTCCCGAGCACAAAATTTTTGGGCTGGAAGAGATTTCTCCTTATAAGAAAGGCAAAGACCCGGAGGTTTTTGAGAAAGTGCTTGCGGCCATTAACAACATGCTCGACCCGGCGGACCCGATCAAGCCGTTCGAGACGATCATGGCAGAAGACACGATCGGCAACCTGCAGGGTGCCAAGAAAGCAGGCATGCAAACCGTGTGGGTGCCGCGCAACCACAAAGACATGGCGGATCATCCCTCACAGAAGCTACGGAAAAAGCTCGCGTCGGTCGATCATATCGTCGATCATATCTATGCTACGCCGCATCAGTTTTTGGACGCGCTGGATGCTGCGATCCATATTTTTCATTCCCAAAAACCGGGCTGAGGTATTTCGCGACTCCCCATCAAGCTCGCTTTGACAAGCCCCCGGGCCACCAGTTCCAATCCCCTGCAATACGCAGGAGCGCGGGACCGATCACAATACGAACGAGTGTGGCATCAATCAACACGGCGATCGCCAACGTAAATCCGATCATCTTAACCACCAGGAAGCTTCCGAAAGTGAATGCCGCAAATACCACGATCATGATCGCGGCGGCGCTCGTAATCAGGCCTGCGGTTTTAGCCATACCCTCCGGGATTGCATCCATTTCACTTAGACCGCTTCTTCTCGCTTCGAGAACGCGTGCCACCAGAAATACCTCGTAGTCCATGCTTAATCCGAAGACGATGGCAAAGGCGACGATAGGAACCAGAGGAAATACGCTACCGGTTGCTTCAGGAACTCCCAGGAATCTGCTTCCGAGCCCGCTTTGGAAAACTAAAACCAATGCTCCGAAGGATGCGGCAACGGAGAACAGGTTGAGTGCGATGGCCTTCAACGCGGCGAAGACAGATCGGAAGCCGCAGAGTAGCGCAAGGAGCGTCCCGCCGACTACGAGCCCCATTACCGATGGAAAGCGGTCTCTAATAATCGATTCATAATCGGCGTTGAGCGCCGGGATGCCACCAACAAGAAGGGTTGCGTCAGGCACTCCGGTCAGAGCTAGCGCGCCCGTTTTCCGAAGCTCCCGCACCCAGTTGACCTGGTCGCGCACGGAGACCGAACTGGCGGGTACCACCTCAATCAGCGCCGCTCGTCCGTCACTACTCAGAAAGGTTCGACGGGTCTCTCGCGCGATGTTAAGGAGGGAAGACCGGTTGCCGTCCGCAATCGTAGCGATAGAAATCACGCGGAAAGAACGAGGGTCGCTCGCGAGGCGCTTGGAGAGACGATCCAGCACATTCCAGCCAGCGTCGGTTTGCGCGATGGAGTCGGAGGGAAGCTCGACAATGATGCGCAAGGATTCAACCACGCCTTCCCGATCCATTCGTTTCAGGGTGTGGAGGGCGCGGACAGACTCGGCGGCCGGCGGAAGCCAATCCCCTCGCGGAAGACTGGTATCCAATCGTCGGACCTGCCAGGCGAGCAGAAGCAAAGGAGTGCCTGCCACAAAGAGGGCTAGCCAGGGATGCGCGACGATCACCCTGCCCCATTGCCGCCAGCGAACGCCCGTGCGCTCAGCCCGCTGCGCATCCAGCTTTGGAGTAAAGGGCAATCGGCCAATATTAATCCGCGGACCGAGCAACGACAGCGCTGTCGGAACGATGGTATTTGTAAGCAACACACTCATTCCGGCCACCAGGAATCCCGCGATACCGATGGAACGGATTTCGCTTATCGGCACCGTCAAGAGGGCTAGAAATCCGATGGCTACCGTTGAGGCTGAAATCAAGAGCGTGCGACCTGCCTGACGTGCCGCGATGACCGAGGCCGCGGGTCCGTCGTTCCCGGCGGAAATCGCTTCCCGGAAGCGGCTGACCATGAGGAGCGCGTAGTCGATGCCCAAGCCCAAGCCAAGCATGGTGGCCAAATTCTGAACCAGAATGGACAAGTGCCAGCGCTGGGCCAGGAATCCCGTAATCGCCAGAGTGGTCGCGATGGCAAGCTGGCCAACCGCTAATGGAATCAGGGCGGCGATCAGGCTTCCAAAAGCCACCAGCAGAAGTGCAAGGGTCGCGGGGATCACCAGACTTTCGCCGCGGTCCACGTCGTCGGAGCTCGCTTTCCGAATGTCGAAGTTCAGTGGAATCTCGCCGGTGAGTTCGAGGTTCACCGCCGGATAACGGCCTCGCAGTTGATTTTCCAGCGAGTGTGACAACTGGTGAAGCTGCGGAACGAGCAACTCCACGGGACCTTCGGTCGACGTGAGTCCGACGAGAACAAACGTTCCCCCTCCGCGGCCGAGGAAGATGGAATCGTGAGAGTCGAGATAGGACACCACTCCCGAAACGCCGGGTTGCTCTCTCAGCGCTGTCACGATGGGTTCTAATGCTTGCGCGCCATCCGCCGAATCCGCAGGCGGGAGTCCCTGCATCACCAGCACCACTTCGTCGACGAACGGTGACCGAAAACGGTCGGCCAACTCTTGCTGGACAGTTTCAGCCTGGCTGCCTTCGACACGGGTCGCGGTCTCCAAGTGGCGCTCAGCATGAAAAGAGAATGGAAGAAGTACAAGGGTTGCTGCGAGGACGATCCCGGACACCCATAAACGGCGCACGTGCATGGCACTTATCATGGCATACAAGATCGTCGTTACCCAATAACAAGCTATGTGAATCTGCTAAACTTTCGAGATCAACGTGGGAGGATCAATTCGTACATTACTGTTGTTTGCACTTCTTGCCGCCGCGCAACCTGGAGCGCCAGACCATCGCATAGGCGTCTGGACGCTTGTCTCTGCAGACTCTAGCCTGGATCCTCCGAACCGGCTCTCCATTTCACACCTGCATGGCGGGGTGCATGTAGTCATGTCAGGCGAAAAGCATTTCGATTTCACCGCGAATCGCAACGGACACGATTCGCCCGCGCCCGGCAATCTCGGCTTCAATCAGATTGATCTGCACAGGATCGATAAGCGGCGGGCCGACGTCACGCAGAAAAAGGACGGAACGGTGGTGGCGACAGTTCACGAACAAGTTTCGAAGGATGGAAAGGAGCTGACGGCCACCACTACGACTGCCGGCCATCCGGATAAGATCACGGTGTGGACGCGAAGCGGAGGCGCGAAGGCCGCCATTGACCCGTTTGTCGGCGACTGGACGCAGGATCTCGGCAAGACCCGTCTGCGGCAAGGGCTGGTGCTCAAAATCGAGGCGGACGGAAGCGGTGGGGTCCGCTTTATGGGCGACTACAGCTACACCGCCCGTTTCGACGGAAAGCAATACGATCTAAAGAATTCGCGCAACGATACAGTGACGCTCGAACTTGTCGATCCGCAAACCGTGGATGCGAGTTACCAGCGGGACGGTCAAGTTACTCAAAAGGATCGGTGGGTGGTTTCCGCGGATGGGCAACAGATGAGCGTATCCACCACAGGCACGTTGGAAACGGGCCAGCGGCTGACGGAGAAGCTCGTGTTTAAGAAGTAGCGGAGAATGAGAATCTGCTGTGCGTCAGACACGCTTTTCCCATCAATTCAAGTGCTCGAAGCTCTTTGGGGCAACCACTTGAAGGGTAGTTCGCATCTTTAAACTGGGTTTTCAGGGATTGCCTGATTCCGATGCCTAACGTCTCCGTCATTGCTTCGTAAAATGCGGCGTGCGCTGGCGTACCGACGAGTTAAAGACACAGGTGCTACGCTTCCACTTTCCGCCATGAAGAAGGACGCCCCCAGCCCAAGAAAAGTACTCGCGATCAGTTGTCCGACTTGCGGCGCTGCTCCGGGAGAGAAGTGTCAACTTACCAGCGGCCAACCGCGCACCGATCCGCATCGAGATCGCCGATTACTCGCAAAACACTAGAAGTTCCGTGAATCCCCGCTCGCCGACGCGCCTATGCCTTAAGCGAGCCGATGCTCGTTGACTGGCTAAACTTTCTTAAGCCACGGCTGGTGGAGGCGTTCGCGACCGTCATCATCCCATTTGACAACCGCGTCCTCCTCGTTCGCCCGCTCGACCGTACCCACTTCCCCGGTCGGTATTCCGAAGTTGCCTAAACCCTCGACCCGATCTCCGGGATTCAGTTCCTCGCCCGTGGCAGACGGCTCCGCCAGCGGCGGCCTCTTGGCGCGGTCCGAGTCAGGAGTCGCCCCCTGGTGCGACAGGGGTGGTTGGGGTGCTTTACGCAGCTTGGGTATCGGTTTGTCGATATGTGTCTTGTTCATTGATCGTCTCCGGCGCGGCAGAAGAACGGCCCTTGATGCGACCGATCATCATCATTCATGGCGCTGAACTGCGGCTCGGCGTAGGTAAAATGTTAGCTCCATTCAGAGAAACAGTAAAAATCTGAACTTCACAGCCGTATACCCGCCGCCGATCCTCTGACACTGTTCGTCTTCGATAGTCCAGTCCCATGACCGTGTGAAAAAGGGCACGTCGTTTCCACCTTTCAAATACTACCTTTCGCAGGTTGGCCCAGTCTGGTCAAAACCGCTCGGTGTGTGGGCGGTTTCTGAAATCGCCAGCCCCGCCCGAGATTGACCTACAATCCCATGCGAAGGAGATCGAAGACAAAATATCGAAGAGCTGCTTCCGAGATCGGCTGATTGAGACATTCGCCGAGATTACTCCGAAATGGAACTGCGAGTATTGCTCACCTTGGCGGAATACGAGGCAGTCTTGACTGTCCGGAAGTGATTATTCCGAAGCCTTGAGCGGCCGAGAATCGACGGTCTGTGTTTTCTCACTGAGAACGATGTTCAGTTCCCTCGCGAGATCGGTCAACTTCTCAGGGTCTCGTTCCCTAGAGGCCAAGGCCGATAGATGTTTCCACCGCTCAAAGTTCATCGACATATGATCCTGATTTCTCCGTATGACCACTAGAATAGACAGCGGAGCGCAAGAAGTCTGTGCAATACGGATCACCTCGCGCTAAACGAACAAACTGCAACAGGATTAGTTCTGGTAGTGCCGCACCTTACCGATTCGAGCGGCTCAAAGTGGTCTAATGTGACCAGACATTCGACTTCTCCGGTTCTAAGATATTGACCAGTTAGGAAGTGAGACCACCGTTACAAAGGCCGGTCCAGCTTCCTCTTAACACGCGAGGTACAACATGGAACTCCTATTGATTGTTCTGTTGGTGCTGTTCGTGCTCGGTGGCGGGGGCTGGGGATACTCTCGCTGGCGCGGCTAACCTGATTCACAGGATCAGCGCGTGATCCTGCTCCCTGATCCTATTTGCGGCATTTTATGAGGGTTCGACTGTCGAGATATCCCGCCGGACCCTCTTTCAGATTCTCTGAACTAAGTCAGCCCATCTGAAGTTTTCTCTCCTTCAGGCTTTCGAAGAAAGCCGCGTACCCCATGCCTTCGAATGCGATCCTGCACGAAGTTCAGCAACTCTACAACGTGAGTGACCGTCTTGACACGCTGGCCGGACAACATCCTCTCGTCTCAGAAGCACTCGTCACTATCGCGGGAAACGTTCGCAATACCGCCACTTTGCTGGAGGTGCTGGTCGCAATGAAAATAGTACCGCTCGCCGGATTAGACCCCGCAAGTGCCTGATTTGCTCATTGCGGTCTGGCGGCTTTGTTTGTGGGATCGGAGCGGGACGCTAGTCGTGGAGCACGACATTGAGCAGCGAACTATGAACCTGCAACTCTTCGCTGTTGTATCCGATGAAGCCCATTTGCCTGAACCTGTTCATGAAAAAGCTCACCCGCGAGCGGGTTGTACCCACCATCTCCGCCAGCGTCTCCTGACTGATCTTGGGGATCACGGATTCCGGCTTTCCGTCCTTGCCGAAGTGAGCCAGCAATAGCAACATCCGGGCAAGTCTTTTCTCACTGGAATTGAAAAGTTGGTCAACCAAATCCTCTTCGTATCGGATGTTCCGTGTCAGCAAATGGGCCACGAACATATCGGAAAACTCGTGTTCCCGGTGAAGCACTTCCATCATGGGCTTTTTGTCGATTTGCATCACAGAGCAATCGGTCATTGCGCTTGCGGAGCACAAGCGGAGAGTTTGCCCTGCAAGGCATCCTTCCCCGAAGAAATCTCCCTCGTTCAAAATGCCTATCGTGGCTTCCTTGCCAATCTCCGAAACAACGGTAAGTTTTACCTTCCCTTTCTGGATATAAAAGACAGCATCTGACCTGTCGCCCTGAGCAAAGATCGCCTCCTTCTTGGCAAAAGCCACGATCTTCCGACCGCCGTCGATGGTGGAAAGGAAGATCTTCGTATCGAATTTGCTGAGTTTCTTGGCTGCTACCACGGGTATCCTCTCGACGCTTCCGCATGTGCAGAAGGCAACTTCGCTATGAAAGAATGAATGAATGCGGAAGAAGGCGAGAGCAACGTCAACTTTGCGGTCAAAACTGCGATCCGCTTGACGAAATAATTATTTCATCCTTGGTGTCGGAAGTCAATCCGTTCCATCTTGCTGACCTCGCTGTCCATCGCGATTGTTCTGTAGTGAAGCGACTGCGAAAGACTGGGGGCTTGGATCCTTCTTAATCTTCGCAAGAGAAAAGGCCACTAGGAAAAAGGCAAGGCTAAAATAGCGCGATAGTCGCCCACAGCCGCCATCCCGTCAGTACACGTGGCCGTCGCACATAGAACTTATTCGCTTACTCCGATACAACTTCGAGATGGGTGACGAAATCAGGCCGATTTCGCTCATTGACCCGGCGACCATCTCACAATTGCTCCGAAGCTCCGATCTTCGGAATCTCTGCGACGCACTCCGGCTCTCCTGCATCGGCCAGGCATTGGAGGCAATTCGTACCGCAATCCACACCTCTCCGATGGGTCTCGATGTTCAGTTCGCGCTTGAAGATCGGCGATACCGCCTTGACTTCACGAGCCGCGACCGAAATGATCCCCTTGCGATACATAAATCTCAGAATTCCGTTGACCGTATCTTCCAGAGACGGGTCCGGTTTCCCCCACACGGAGGCATCCCGCGCCATTTGATAGGAAGAGCTGTCATACCGTTTGAACTCCATCGCGGAGATGTTGTCGACAGAGCCCACCAGAAAATCGAGCAGGGGAAAGAGGAGATCTTCTTTCCGGCATCTCCGGATCAGCTCGGGAACGAAATCGGGAAGGCTGAATATCTCGAATTGCCGGCCGCTTGCTTTGGTAATAAGGCCGGTAATATCCATCATGTTCGAATAATCGTCGCGAGTGACATGGTAGGTCTTATTCGCTGTGCCGGGAGTGGTAGAGATGGCAACGATATTGTTCGCCACAATGTCGGCCGGAACAAAGCTGACCTGGTTGAGAGTGTCGACGCCAATGCCGTGATTCACCATAAAGGCAACTAAGCGAACGGCGATATCGAAGTTGTTACCTCCGCCGGTGACGGAAGGACTTACGAGAGCCGGCCGGAAAATCCGCGCGGAAAGTCCCCGGCTGCGCGCGTCGACAACCACTTGTTCCGCTACCCATTTCGATTGACTGTAGCCAAAATCGAGAAGCTCCATATTCTCGTTCAGGTCGGTCTCATACAAGACTGATTTGACCGCCCAGCCAAACACGAAGGTAGTCGAGATATAATTGAATTCTTTGGCCCTTCCCTCGAACGCCAGTCTTACGACCTCATTGGTTCCTAGCACGTTCGCGTCACGCATCAGGTCGTAGTTGAACAGGTAGTTCACGGTTGCACCGTTATGGAACACCGTGTCGATTTCACTCGCGAGGAAATCCCACACGTCCTGCATCAGGCCAAGCTTTGGCTGCCCTAGATCGCCGGAGACGGGGATCACACGGGCCTCAAACATCTCCATCAGCCTCGCTCCGCAGGGTCCCATTGACTCCATCGCGGCTCTCAGTCTCTGCCTGCCCTGCTTTTCGTCGGAAGACCTGACGAGAACATAGATCTTCGCCCGCGTCTGTTCCAGCAAGCTTTTTATGAGGAATGGCCCTATGAAGCCGGTCCCGC